>DASRFC010000022.1:0-160497 GCA_035651835.1 Terriglobales bacterium | reverse complement strand
ATCGATGGTTGGTGGAACGACGTTCCGCCGCAGAGTGATTTCGCGTGAGATTTCCAGAGTCTTGGTCCTCAACCTCTCTGGCAAAAAAAGCGGTGCCTCGGGACTGCACAGGATATCTTTGTCCTTGACACCGCCTTCGCTTTTATCGACGGGGCACCCTCGGTTTTATGAGGGAGCAAAAATTCTGAAGCCTGCAAGGGCCGGCCACCCGCCAACATTATCTACTCCAGCCGGGTGCTGAACTGTTCAGAGGCCCCTAAGTGTTTCTCTCAATGAAAGGATAAAGTGAGGTTCAGCCTCGACACCGACGCCAGCGATTCTCACTTTATAGCGATTCACAAGGCGCGCTAGGCTGATCGACAGGGATTTAGGCGATTGAAGCCAGCCCTCAGGGGAAGCAACGGCAAAAACATCAACCATAGCAATCAGTGGAACCGTGACAACGTTGGCTAGAGAGGCTAGAGACTCTTCCACAGTTTCTAAACGTCCAACGACGCCGAATGCTTGCGGATTAAACGCTTGGACTACTCTCCAAAAGGCCTCAACAGTTGTACCCAGAACCATGGAACCTTCCGGCTCCACATGCGCCGTCACTACCTTTGTTAGAGAAGTTCCTATTTGGTCTTCCAGTCGAGTTAAGGCAACAAAGGCCGCCTTTGCATTGAGAGGATCACTGCATCTTTCCACGTGAAAGATACTTATTCCACCCTCCCAAAGCGCTCGCGCCTGGTCCAGGTAGGCCGATATCATCGGTTCAATCGTCGCCTCATATTCTTCTTGGTGAAGTGATAACAAATCGCAGGTAGGTCCAATCGACCCAACTACCAGCGGTTGCTGTTTCTCGGCTGGTGCCTCTCTGGCCACTTCCCACGCAAGCCGCGCCGACACTCGGTTCACCTCACCGACTTTATTCGCTGCGCCATAGTCCTTCATCACGACGCTTGTAGCCCCGAATGTATTCGTAACAAGAGCATCCGCTCCGCTCTGGAGCAACGCTCGGTGCCCGTCGATGATGACTTCCCTATGGGTGAGTGACAGCAACTCGCCGCCCCATTCATCAGTATCGAATTGATGCCACCACTGGTGACTCCACAGAGCACACGGCCATATCTGGACGCGCAAGGCCAACCTCTGCCCCAAATCACTTTGAGAGAAAAGCCTCGTCAAAAAAGTCCCGGGTTCTTCATTTCCAAACATATGAATGCTCGTGGGCTGATTAGATAACCGTGTCGGCTCCGGGCCGCCACGGTTATCTAATCAGCCTGCATCCATAATTCATATTTCGCGATCTTTAATCAGCAGACCGACAACTACAAATGGCGAGTGAGCTGGAATCTCCAGGCCTCGGACCTCTGCAAATTGCGAAGCGATTAAAGCATCGTTGAACAAACCCACGTCATTTAGATAGCTACCGAAATAAGTACCGAGTTTGGTTCTTGACCCATCGACGTATTTACAACCCTTCAAGCCGCTGATCATTCCGTCCAAATCCACAACATCCAATCCCTTGAATGTCCATCCTTGAGATGGAAGCTCTTCTTCCTTCACACGAGCTTCGAACCATCCTTGCCCATAGCGCTCAACCAAAGCAATGAGATTAGCTTCAGAACTCGTGATACATACATTAACCAAATCTGTGATAGAGGTGTGTAAACTGTGACGAACATGAATAAGCGAATCTAACTCTTTTGCTAAGTGGAGTGGGTTAGAAATACCCGTATCGCCGTTTTGCATCAGAGTTTCGACTTCCCTTGGGCCAACCCAAACGTTAGGATCCGCACTGATTGAATTGCACAAAGCTGGTATTAAACAATTTTCGGTCTGCGCAGGATTAGATATCTGAATAGCCGGATTTATACGCAGATCATAACCAAGAACAACACGCCGATTTTTCATAGTTCTCTAATTTGTTGGCCAAGATATATAAGAGCTACAGTCTTGCATTCCTGAAGGCGGAGCGTCAGTGGCACCACTAGTCCCCCCACCTCTGTTCCAGAAGCATTGACCTGTAAATGGATTCTGGTTTTGAGTCCAAATGTGATAGTGCGGGTCCCAACCATTGTGTGAATGGCCAGAATGCCCCTCATAACATTTGGTTCCAGCAGGCGGGTCACAAGGCACGTTCGCCGTGGGGGCCTTCGTCTGTTGTGAAACCTTATAGACCTCATAGGCTGCAACAACATAGAAAAATATTCTAACCGCAATTGCCGCTTCAGCGGCATCGTCTACTCCTGCAACAAAGCCATTGCCGAGGGGATTACAAACAGCAAAATTACACCCTGGATTAAGGCCTATCAAATCTCCCAGCCCCAAGGGCGCTTGGTTCAACCCCGTTGGAAGACCAAGCGTCTCGTTATTAGCCCACACTCCGCCTTTGCGCTGTGGTGGATGAGAACCACCGCCACTACCACCACCCCCGCCCCCACCGCCGTCTCCTCCACCCCCACCGCCAGGAAGAGGACAGAAATCGAAGGTTGGGTCACATCCGTTGTAGCAAAATAGATCTTCTGGGGGACACTCGCCGCCGCCACCACCCCCGATGCAGTCCGGATCAAATTCGTCACACACTGGTATGACCAGTCCAAGCGCGTCCACGGAATTTAATGGACGATTGCCGACGTAGGCATATCGATTCCAACTTTGCGGATCTGCTGGATTCGCAGCCGCCATCCGCGCCGGATCTGGCGAAAGCCAACGCCCTTGCACTGGGCTTTGTTCGCGGTAGAGAAAGTCATACAAGCCGCCAGCACCACCAGGTACCGTACTAACAACGGTGTCTTGATTCTGGCCGGTGAAAGACAAATCCTCCGTCCCAGCATCTCCGTAAGGTTCTCCGAATGGAGCATAACCCACGTTGTAGTGGTTACCCCCGGTGGGAGTGGTTTCAAGTCGCGAACTAGCGAGCCAATCAGGATGCCTGTAATACCAGAGTCCGGTAGAGTGGTACACAGCGGTCGCGCCCCCTTGGCAGGCTAACAAACCCCTTTGTGAGGGTCGAGCCATTCATTAAGGCCAGCTTTCCACCACTCGGGCTGTAGACAATCTGCTGATAGCTGGAATTGCAACTAGCACCATATCCCTGCTCGACCATGCGTCCCAGCGCATCATAGGTTAAACAAATCCCATTTGTAGTCCCAGAATCCACCGTGATCATCTTGCCTTCCGAGTCCCACGTGTAAGTATGCGCAAAGTCGGCTGACAAGTTTCCGTTATTGCCGTCATAGGCGAACGGTGGAGTGCTGGTAATCTGATTTTTTGTTATATCGTAAGTGGGTTGGAAGGCCATGCCCGTACTACCGGAGGGCACGAATTTTGTAATGTTTCCAAAAGGATCGTAGGTAAAGGTTTGGCTCCATTTGGTCGTCCCGCAATTTGCACTGGCAAGTCTTGCCAAGTCGTCGTAACCATAAGCGCACGTTTGTGAATTTGTAATGTGGGAGGGATCGCTAATCACGAGTTGTTGCAACGTACCATTCTGATTCCATGTGAGCTTTCCCTGAACTGTTTTAGTACTCCCATAATTAAATGTGTATTGGTTCTGGCGCGGAGTGTTCGTATCGTAAGTAAAAGAATCATTGTCGGATGAACCGTACGTGATTCCAGTAACCTGGCTTGCAGAATTGTAAGAGACGGAGGTAACCGGGTTTTGCCCGGTGGTTGCCGAGACGGAAGTCGGGCGTCCTTCTCCGTCAGCGTTGTAAGTAACTGTTGTCGGTAGGCCTGGTAACCCGCTTAACGTGTTTAAAGCTCCGTTGGGCCAATATGCAGCCTGAATATGATAATAGGTGCTGCCCGAATTGGGAGTCTTCTCCCAGCTATCGGTTGTTTGTCCAGTGGGCGAGTAGCCGAAGCCGAGATCCGTAATTTTGCTGCTACACGTGCCAGTGCAGGTATAAGCCTCGGCCAGGCGGGTTTTAGCATTGGGAACCGATGTTCCGCTTACCGTGGCGGAGTCATAGACGAAGAATTTTGCGGGAGTAGCAGTGGAAGGATATATGGTACTGAGAACTCGATGAATTGAGTCGTAGGTATAACAAGTGGAGTTGCCTGCTGCGTCGACGCGCTTGACTAGGTTTGCAGCAGAAGTGATTGTGCCGCAGCTTGCATCACTGGTCAGAGCATCGTAAGCGTAGGTGTACGCAGTGTTGTTCGTTTCAGGGTTTATTTCGCTGGTAATTCTGCCTAGCATGTCATATGCGTAGGCGCGTGATTGAGTAGTCGATGATTGCGCGTTTTGCGTTACGCCTGTACGGTCGCCAAGCCCATCGTATGCGTACTTCGTCCAATAGCCAGTTTGTGTGGCAGTCTGTGCACAAGTTCCGTTGGGATAAGTTGAAGTCCCGCTTGTGATCTCGCAAACCGAACTTAGCCTGCCAAGCCCGTCATACTCCAATTGCTTACTTACAATAGGAGCAGGCCCGGTACTCTGATACACATCATTCTTTGTGTAGGTGTAGGTGGTTGAACCGCCACCGCTGTCGGAAGTCCCAGTATTTCTGTTAAAAGCATCATACAAATGAGACTTCCCGGCGACAGATGGACACGGTGTAGCCGATGTAGCAGCTGTAGCGCTATACGGCAAGGACGTAAAAGAAATATGCCCTGCGGCGTCATAACAAGTTGCTGTGGTGTCATAGTTGCTTGCGCTGGGTCCTTGTTTTTTCTGGCTAAAAATTGATCGTCCAAGTCCATCAAGAGTGGTGAGAATGTCAGTGACGGAACCTCCGCCATTGAATGAGAGCGTGCTTTCGTTCTGGTTAGCATTGGGATATGCAAAAGTTGTAATGTTTCCAGCGAAGTCAGTCGTCTGCGAAGGACGCCAAAAGTACGGGTCGGTGTAGGTGGTGCTGCTCGTATTAAGATTTTCATCCTTAAGGGAAAGCAAAACTCCACCATCGCAGTTCCACGTCATGGAACGCGAGAGGCTCAAGGGCTCCGAGATAGAAGTAACGAACGAATTTCCACAAGAGGACGTGCCTGCGGTGTAGTTGTATGTGGTGGTCGCACCATTCGTCGTGCTCGATGTGCTCACATCAGTCGACGTATTCAGCAGTCCAGTATCGTAATACGAAAATTTGCGATAGAGAAAAGTTGCACTATTCGCTTTGGCCGCGACCGTTGTGACATTCCCACGATTTCCCGTAATCGAAATATGTTGAGGCGTACTCGTTGTGGCCGTTACAGCCGTTTCATCATATGAATAGGAAGTTACGGCAGCGACGTTGTTGCTGCCATCTTCTATAGTGACGCTAGAAGGGCGATCTACAATACCATTTCCGAGTGCCGCGTATCCGGTGATTGTCTTGCGGATCACAGGACCCACTACCGCGTTACCGTAATCGTAGTCATCTACTTCGTGGATAAGTCCGAACTGATCGTAGGTGCTGTCAGTCTCGGCTTGCACGCCTGTTGCGTCGGGAAGATAGTTAAAAGCGGTAGTGCGTAAGATCGGGGCGGCTACTGCGGTTGTCGGGCAATTCGCAGGAGCTGTAATGCTGATTCCGTTGTAGCAAGTGATGCTAGTACTCAGAAGAGTGCTACTCCCCTGGTACACCTTACGCTGCGTTTCGTAGAAATTATTCGGGAAAGCGGAGGTGTCTTGTTCGAAATTAACAACAGTCTTGTTGCTTGGTGTACTCGGGTCCTGAATTGTAGTTGTCCATGATGGAGAGCTGCCTGATCGAGTGTAAGTCCAAAGATTGTTTGTCGTACCGCCGTCAGGCGAGACAGTTCGGGCCACGTAATTCCCGCTACCGTCAGGACATTCGATTCCGTTGGATTGTGGATTTGTCCCTGAGGTATACGAGTAGGAGATCTTACCCCCGGTTGGAAGTGTGACGGATGCTACTCGGCCGGTAACGTATGCGGAGTTGCCGGTGCCGAGAGTTTGTTCGTAGGTGAAGACGTATTTAGATCCGTCCGGCAGGACAATGCTACTGACTAGAGGCACATTATTGGTTGCCGGAAACTCAGTGACGCCGCTACACCCGAAATTGGTCTTCAGGTTGTAGCTCGTGAAATTCATTGTGTAAGACACCGAGCCAGATGGCCCAGTGTAGGCGAACTTTCTTGGACTTGCGACCGTGCCTGAACCGGAAACACTGATGACCGTCTCACCTAATGTGTCGCTGAAATCCCGCTCCCGTCGACACTTATCTGGTTTCCATTTGCGTCCGTAACGTGCGCCGCACCCGTCGTTCCACCGCCGGACGGTGGGATTGTGACTTGCCCAGAAGCGGAGGTGAGACTTTGCGGGTTCGCGCTACCGCCACCTGGAAAAAAGAGCCTAAAACCTGAACCATCCGTTGCGGTCGAATTAAGATCTCGTGAGTTGTCGGTTGGGCAGTCTGTAGCGTCTATTGCTTGACCCGCAAAAGCATGTTGTGTGCCAAAAGTATCGTGATATACAAAACCGAAATAACGGAAGGTGAGCCGTCCATCGTGTACTCCGGTGCCGGGACAGATACTACTCACACTACTGTAGCTGATATATCCAGTGGTAATCTCTGTGACCCCTCTCCATCCGTAATTGATGGTTGCCTGCCAAGACCCACCTGAAGGGGTCCAGATCGAAGAGTCATAGCTTAGGTCGTAGGTGAAAGGCATCCCCCGCCCCGCCTTGTGCACCAAAGGAATAGTCAAGTGGATATTTAAGTTAGCTAGGTTTATGGTGTCGGCTGGGCCTCCGCCAAGGCTAGCGAAAGGTGGCATGCCCGTTGCTACCTGCCCTGAAACGTGAGTTATGCATGCAGCGAAGAACACGATAAGCGCACTGAGATATCGGCGTGGCATAAGCACCTTTTGATTTGAAAGTTAGGGGCCCGGTAAGACTTGCTTTGGGACGATAAGGTAAGTAGCTGGATTTGGCAAGTGAATTTGCGGGCGGATTTATGAAAATATCGCGGACTCTTCGGCTCCCGTCTCCACTCGCCTTTACACTCTCTCTAGCAACGTGTTAACCTTTATAGCGTTACTAGAAAAGAAAAATTCAACAGGAGTGCATCAGGTTAGTGCTAGCCAGAGAGCAAAAAAAATCCCTCATTGACCAGTACGGTACGCATGCTACCGATACGGGCAGTCCCGAAGTTCAAATCGCATTGTTAAGCGAGCGCATTGGTCACTTGACGGAGCACTTCAAGACGCACCAGAAAGATCATGGCTCACGCCGGGGTCTTCTCATG
The DNA here is from genome assembly GCA_035651835.1 of Terriglobales bacterium. GTDB lineage: Bacteria > Acidobacteriota > Terriglobia > Terriglobales > Acidobacteriaceae > JAOAPG01. The sequence goes on along the minus strand of DASRFC010000022.1, from coordinate 153,316 downwards.
CTGGTCAGCAGGCGGCGGCGCTTGCTCGATTACCTCAAAACCTACGATTCCGATCGTTACAAAACTGTCGTTTCGAAACTCGGTCTCCGCAAGTAGTTGCTGGGTCAACTGCGGCGGGACCTTTTTCATTTTAAGCGCAACCTAATCGGAATCAATCTCTCGTTTTGAAGACGTCCAAGTGTTCGTAAGGGAGTCGGGCCAAATGCCATCCCGGGGTCGTTTCTAAACTCACGAATGGCACTCGTTCACCAGTTGTGTACTACCTTGCATGGCACCATGATCCTGCCCTCCTGTTTACAAGGAATAACTCATGAAACAAGAAGTATCAGTTGAACTTACTGGCGGCAAACGCCTCTCGTTTGAAACGGGAAAACTGGCCAAACAGGCCCACGGTTCGGTTGTAGTCCGGTCCGGCGATAACGTTGTTTTAGCCACTGCCACCTCAAATCCTGAGCCGCGCGAAGGCATCGATTTTTTTCCACTCACAGTCGATTACCGTGAATATACATACGCTGGCGGACGCATTCCCGGCGGCTTTATCAAGCGCGAAGGCCGTCCCAGTGAGCGCGAAATTCTTACCAGCCGGCAGATCGATCGCCCGGTCCGTCCTCTATTTGCGGAAGGTTTCAAGTGTGAGACTCAGGTCATCGCTTTCGTGCTCTCTGCGGACAACGAAAACGATCCCGACGTGCTCGGCATCAATGGCGCATCCGCCGCTCTGACCATCTCTGACATCCCCTTCCTGGGGCCGATTGGTGCAGTGCGTGTGGGATTGCTGAACGGCGCGTTCGTGGTGAATCCGACATACGCCGAAATGCAGGAGAGCCTGCTCAACATCATGGTCGTCGGGACGTCCGAAGGTATTGTGATGATTGAGTCGGGCGCGAAGGAAGTGAAAGAAGAAACAGTGGTCGACGCGATTGAATTTGCTCACGTCGAGATTAAGAAGATTTGCGCGGCGATTAACGACCTGCGCGAAAAGGCAGGGAAGAAGAAGCGGGCTGTGACGCCTCCGGAGTTCGATCAGGCATATTACGATGACCTCAAGAAGCGCATTGGAGCCGATCTTACCGATCGCCTTGATACTGAAAAACACGCGAAAGCGGATAGCTATAACTTAATTAAAGACCTCAAGAAAGAGCAGTTGGCGGCAATTCCAGAAGAAGATAAAACTGCTCAGGCAAAGTTCAAAACCTATTACGAGCATTTGCGGGAGAGGATTTTCCGCGAGCAAGTCACCGCTCATAAGCGGCGCCCTGATGGACGTGCCTTCGACCAGGTTCGCGATATCTGGGTAGAAGTCGGAGTCCTTCCGCGCACACACGGTTCCGCTGTATTCACTCGCGGCGAGACACAGGCCCTCGTCACCACGACTTTGGGCACAACTGACGACCGCCAGCGCCTCGAAACATTTGAAGGCGAAGGTAAAAAGCGCTTCCTGCTGCATTACAACTTCCCACCGTTTTCCGTGGGTGAAGTTAGTTTCCTTCGGGGTGCAGGGCGACGCGAGATAGGACACGGAGCTTTAGCCGAACGCGCTTTGTCCGCGGTCCTACCCTCTGAAGATAAGTGGCCCTATACGATGCGCGTGGTTTCCGACATTCTAGAGTCCAACGGATCGTCATCAATGGCTTCGGTTTGCGGAGCATCGCTTTCATTGATGGATGCTGGTGTTCCGCTAACGTCTCCTGTTGCTGGCGTGGCCATGGGATTAGTGAAGGAAGGCGATCAGTATGCCATTCTGACCGATATCGCGGGCGCAGAAGATCATTATGGCGATATGGACTTCAAGGTTGCCGGAACCAAAGACGGCATCACTGCATTGCAAATGGATATCAAGGTTGGCGGCATTACGGCGCAGATCATGCGTGAGGCGCTGGCGCAGGCGAAGCGTGGGCGTTTACACATCCTCGACAAGATGTCTGGCGGGATCACCGAACATCGCGAGAAGGTTTCGTCATTCGCACCACGTATTTACACCTTGCAGATTCCGGTCGATAAGATTCGAGACGTCATCGGGCCTGGCGGCAAGATGATTCGCTCGATCATCGAGCAGACCGGCGTAAAGATCGATGTCGAAGATACGGGTAAAGTAAACGTCGCATCGAACGATGAGGTTTCAGCGAATAAGGCTTTGGAGATTATTCGCAACCTGACCGCGACGGCAGAAATAGGGAAGACCTATCTCGGCACGGTTTCTCGCTTGGCGGACTTCGGCGCCTTTGTCGAAATTATTCCTGGCACCGACGGATTGTTGCACATCAGTGAAGTCGCCGAGCATCGCATTAAAGACGTCCGCGACGAACTGAAAGAGGGCGACCAGATTCTCGTCAAAGTGCTGGCGGTCGAAGGGAATCGCATCAAGCTTTCCCGCAAGGCCATTCTTAAAGAGCAACGCGCCAAGATGGGTGGTGGAGAAGCCAGCCCGAACGGCGAAGGCCATGAGAGTCATGGTGAAATTGAAGGCACTCCGTCCGGAGCACCAGCTCTGACTATTGAAGGCGGCGCGGAATTCGACGATGACGAACCGAATTTTAATCGCGATGCTGCAGGAGTCGGAGCTCCGGAGCGTGCACCGCAAGGCAGCCGTCCCAATGATCGGGGTGGAGATCGTGGCAGAGGTGGTCGTCCCGGAGGCGGCGGAAGAGGCGGCCGTGGGCGTGGTGGGCCAGGCCGGGGTGGAGACCGTGGCAGAGGTGGCCGTCCAGGTGGGGGCGGCGGCGGAAGGCATTAATTCAGTGATTTGGGCCGGATAAACCGGCCCGAATAATTCCTTGACCTTAGCCGAATTTGGGCGTAGATTACTTTGTTCCGAAGGCAGTTTCTCCAGTTTGCCGTTCTTTTTGTTAATGTACCTTCGCTGATAACTGGATGATTATCCAGATACAAAGAAACTTTCGGGTCCAGCGGAGCATCTATACCAGTATTCAGAGCTTTCCCGCACAAACCATCTGGATTGAGTTACTTGCATGCTCTGATCAGGCAATCGCCTGTTAGCAAAGATGGAACTAGCGGGTGTCAAGATTCATAGGAGATACATAAAGATGCGTTCTGATCGCGTTTTCGATGCTTTACATACATTGCGGAACCGGTACATGTTGTGTCAGCTTGCTTCCAAAGCGACTCGCCGGTTTCATAAACCCAATACCCGCATTCAGGAAACCATGAATGAAGTTCTGGACCGGATTGCGGTTTCGGAGCGGCAGTCGATTTTGTCGGAGCCGGAAAATGTAGCTGAGGCACAACGGCGGGCTGCGTAACTCAGCCCCGCCCTCCTGCCCGAGTGCACGTCTTTCAATACCTTCCTTTGAAAATCTCCCTTCGTAGGTGAATTCATTAATGACCATCGCAGAACTGAAAGAAAAAAATATTACTGAGCTGACCAAGATCGCCCGATCTTTGGACCTGCCAGGCGCAAGTGGATTGCGCAAGCAAGACCTTATTTTCAAGATCCTCCAAGCGCAGAGCGAAAAAGAAGGGCACATTTTCGCCGAGGGCGTCCTCGAAATTTTGCCCGACGGCTACGGCTTTTTACGTTCGCCCGATTACAACTATTTACCAGGTCCCGACGATATATATGTCTCGCCATCGCAGATCCGCAAGTTTGACCTGAAAACTGGCGACACGATCAGCGGCCAGGTTCGTCCGCCCCATGAAGGGGAAAAGTACTTCGCTCTCGTCAAAATTGAAGCAGTCAACTTCGAATCTCCCGACGAAGCGCGCAACAAGATCCTGTTCGACAACCTGACACCACTTTATCCGCAAGAGCGTTTGAAACTCGAGACTGTCCGCGAAAACGTCAGCGCCCGCGTCATGGATCTGCTCACGCCAATCGGCAAGGGACAGCGCGGCTTGATCGTTTCGCCTCCTCGCGCCGGTAAGACGATGTTATTGCAGAATGTCGCCAACTCGATTACGACGAATCACCCTGAAGTGGTAATGATTGTTTTGCTGATCGATGAGCGCCCGGAAGAAGTCACCGACATGCAGCGTTCAGTGAAAGGCGAGGTTATCTCTTCAACCTTTGACGAACCGGCTGCCCGGCACGTGCAGGTCGCCGAAATGGTAATTGAAAAAGCCAAGCGCCTGGTCGAGCATAAACGCGATGTAGTAATTCTGCTCGATTCGATTACGCGTCTGGCTCGCGCTTACAACACCATCGTTCCGCCCAGCGGCAAGGTTCTCTCAGGCGGTGTGGATTCTAATGCATTGCAACGTCCGAAGCGTTTCTTTGGTTCAGCCCGCAACATTGAAGAAGGCGGATCGCTGACCATTATCGCAACCGCTCTTATCGATACCGGCTCCCGCATGGATGACGTGATCTTTGAAGAATTCAAAGGCACGGGCAACATGGAAATCATTCTGGACCGCAAGCTGGTCGACAAGCGCACATTCCCGGCCATCGATATTCAGCGCTCCGGCACCCGTAAAGAAGAGCTGCTGATTCCGAAAGAAGACCTGACGAGAATTTGGGTGCTGAGAAAAGTGCTGAACCCATTATCGCCAGTAGAAGCCATGGAATTGCTGATCGATAAGTTGAATAAGACGAGATCGAACGGGGAGTTCCTGGCCAACATGAGCTCGCTGTAAGAATAGCAATGTGGGGACGGGCGTGTCTCGCCCGTCTTCTAGCTTTAACTCACAATCAAATCACGTAGGGACAGCCGCCCCCGGCTGTCCAGCCGAGCATCGCTCGGCACCTTTACCTAATGGAGTGACCCGCTTCCTACGAAACCTGTGTCCCCTGATCGATCACATAGACTCGCCCTGGCCCAGCCGTTTGGATGTTGTTCTTATGAAAACATTCTTTAATTCTCCGGCGTAGTTCACGGCTCACGCCGTATTGTTTATTGGGACGAGTCTTAACCAGCATCAGATATTCAGCTTCGCCGTTTCCTACTTTTTCGATGCCTGGTACTTGGATGTCACTTACTATTTCGTCTCTATATTGTGGATCATGCCGCACTTCTTCTCCAACTTGTTGGAGCAACTTGACGATCTTCTCACTCGGCTCACTGTAAGCCACCGCAATGCGCAAGGTTAGCTGTGACCAGTCGCGAGTCATGTTGGAAACAATCAGAATCGAGCTGTTCGGAACCGTATGCACGGTCCCGTCATCGTCGCGCAATACCGTATGGCGAAGGGTCATCTCCTCAACGATTCCTTTTACACCCGCGATTCGAATAGTGTCGCCAATATCGTACTGATTCTCGAGCAAGATGTAGAAGCCGTTGATGAAATCATGAACTAAAGTCTGAGCTCCAAATCCAATCGCCAGTCCCGCCACGCCGGCGCTCGCCAGCAATGGTTCGAGGTGCAGACCTAAATTTCCCAAGACCATCAAGGCAGCTACAAACGCGATAACAAAGACGCCCACACTGGTTAATACACTTGAGACTGTGCGAATCTGTTGTGCGCGGATCCCTTGCGGAAGCTTTTTTACTTGCAAGGAAGAAAGTCGTCCAGTGAATAGGCGAAGTAGCCTTATTAAAATGAAAGACGCTACGATGATGAACAGGACCTTTGGCAGATCGTGGCGCAGGAACGTCATGGTATCTTCGCGCCAGTCATTGAGTAGTGCGCGAAAGTCCCAGTTGTCTGGCGTAGCCGGCGCAATAAATTCGGTAAGCAATCCCATGGTTATTAAATGGCAGCGAAAAGCGCAGCCCGAGCGATTATAGCAATCCTACGATTCGTCTCGGCTTAACGAGGCAGGTATAATCCGTCTGACTCTAGTGTACTGAGGTGAGTGTGCGATCTAATTTCTTATCATTCTTTTTCATCCTGCTGGCGTTAGTCTTCCAGCCTTTGGCCTTTACGCAAGATGCCAGTCAACCACAAAACTTTCCCACGACTCCGCAACGGCAACAGCTTCCGGGTGAACCGAACCCGGCACCCTCTCCAGAGGAAGAGCAGCGCGCGAAAATTGAAAGAGATATGGCTAAAAAAGCCAATCAGGCGCGCCAGGCGCAACTCAAAAGAGACACCGATAAATTACTTCAGCTATCTACGGAATTGAAGCAATACGTGGACAAAACCAATGAAAATGTAATGTCCTTTGAGGTTATAAAAAAGGCGGAAGAAATCGAAAAACTGGCGCACAGCGTCAAAGAGAAGATGAAGGGATCCTAAATAAATCTATTTGCGTCATCCCACTCCGCGAGTCTTTAAACAATCCTAAATTCCATGCTTTTCAAAAGTTGCGATTGTAGATTACAATCTTATTGCAACACATTTGCAACTATGCCGCTGCCACAAACAGAAGCTCCGGGACGGCTGCAAGCCGAACTCATGTCCCGTGGCCTGCGCATGACGCGCCAGCGCCGGATTATTCTTAGCGTAGTCGAGACAGCTAAGCAGCATCTCGATGCCAGTCAGATCCTGCGAAAAGCCTGCAAACTGGATTCTCAAATCGACCGCGTGACCGTGTATCGCACCCTGAAGCTATTGAAGCGCCATGGCTTAATTGATGAGCTCGACCTCATGCACATGCAGGGCGAGAAACATTTTTACGAACGCCGACCGCAGCGGGACCACATTCATATGGCGTGTTTGCGCTGCGGCAAAATCAGCGAGTTTGAGAGCGATTTATTTGACCGGCTCAAAGGGCAAATCCAGCGGGATTGCCAATTTCACATCGTCATCACGCGGCTCGAGGTTGGTGGATATTGCGCCCAGTGCCGCACTGCCTCCCCCGCCTGATTCCGCGCTGTTGCATGTGGTTGCAACAATTCTGAAACGAAAAATGCAGCGTGCCCTTGCCAGACAGAACTCTGCTCTCTACCATTGTCTTACTTTACTTGTTGCAACGGAGTTGCAATATGAATGGAATATGAAGAAACTTGCCGCGATTTGTCTGTTCGGGTTATTTCTCGGAGTTAGAGCCGAGGCGCAGGAACGCCCTTATTTCGTTACTTATTCTCATGAGATGGAAGAGCCGGGAAATCTCGACATAGAATTCTTTAGTGTTAATGGCAAGCCTGACAGTGCCAACCGGTTTGTGGGTTCCAATATTGAGTTTGAATATGGGGTAAAAGCCTGGTGGACCTCCGAGTTTTACCTGGATGGTCAAATGACCCAGCACGACAGCGCTATCTTTACTGGTTTCCGCTGGGAAAACCGCTTCCGTCCGCTTTTGCGCGAGCACTGGATCAATCCCGTAATCTATGTGGAGTTTGAAAATACCAGCGCTGACAAGGCCTTACGGGAAGTAGTGGGCCATGACGGAGCAGCCGACTTCGTGGACCCGAACGCCATCGCGCGCCTCGATAAAGAGCGTGAAATTGAAACCAAGCTAATCCTGGGAAGCAATTACAAAGGGTGGAACTTTAGCGAAAATATCATCGCTGAAAAAAATCTAGCGGGTGATCCCTGGGAGTTTGGCTATGCTCTTGGTGCGAGCCGCCCGCTCGGGCTTACAGCTAGTGCGCACGATTGCACCTTCTGCCGCGAGAAATTTCAAGCCGGAGTGGAGATGTACGGAGGGCTCGGCGATACCTACAGCTTGGGCACGCATTTAACATCGCACTATGCGGGCCCAACAATTAACTGGATTGCTCCTAACGGGGTTACGCTTTCGTTTTCTCCACAATTCGGATTGAACGACTACAGCATCCCTCGCTTGTATCGGGTCGGCGTGTCCTATGAAATCGATCAGTTCTTTAGCCGTTTTCATCGGGGGAGCGCGCAATAATGCGAATCCACTTTAAGGCGTCGGTATTTATTCTAGCCCTCAGTTCAACGCTGGCCACCTTTGCAGCCGCCAATGGCGCATGGCTGAAGAATGTGTCCGCCCACGACCACGAGCGAACCAATCCTTACAAAGATCAGCCGGATGCGATTGCCGGAGGTAAAAGAATCTTCGAACAGAACTGTTCTCCGTGCCATGGCAAGAACGCCGAAGGAACCAAAAAACGGCCACCGCTCAGAAGTGAGCGGGTGCAACACGAAGCCACTGATGGCGACATTCATTGGTTGCTGGTGAATGGAAATATGAGGAAGGGAATGCCGTCGTGGGCGAAACTGCCGGACCAGCAGCTATGGCAAGTCATCGCATACGTAAAGTCTTTGGGCCAGTAAAACAATGTCTAATGCTCGACGAAAAATGAACAAAACAAAAACGCCATCCGATATGCAGGATGGCGCTCAAAACTGTATGTAAATCACATTTCAATCCGCGGCAACTCGAACCGGATGCGCAACAGTTTCTGTCCCGATGCGCATGCTATAAAACGAACGATATACGAATACGAACGAGACAACAAAGAACGCCAGAGCCAACAAGTGGGTTTTGAAATCACCCACTTCCAAGTTCAATTTAACCGCGAGTTCCACCGCCAGCAATCCAAACAGCGTCGTAAACTTGATAACCGGATTCAGCGCCACCGATGAAGTGTCTTTGAACGGATCGCCGACCGTATCGCCTACCACCGTGGCATCGTGCAGCGGAGTGCCTTTCTGCTTCAGTTCGACTTCCACAATCTTTTTCGCGTTATCCCAAGCTCCACCAGCATTCGCCATGAAGATCGCCTGGTAAAGACCGAAGATCGCGATCGAGAATAAGTAGCCGATGAAGTAGAACGGCTCCACGAAAGCAAAGGCCAAAGTTGCAAAGAATACCGCCAGAAAGATATTGAACATACCTTTCTGCGCATATTTCGTACAAATGGCAACCACTTTTTTACTATCGGCAACTGAAGCTTTTTCAACTCCTTCGAGCCGTATGTTCGCTTTTATAAATTCCACCGCTCGATATGCACCTGTGGTCACTGCCTGTGTGGAAGCGCCAGTGAACCAATAGATCATCGCACCACCGGTAATCAGCCCGAGCACAAATGGCGCATGCAACAGCGAAAGCTTATTTACATCTACGGTAAGGCCGTGAGTGAGTGCCATGATGATGGAAAAAATCATGGTCGTAGCTCCTACAACAGCGGTTCCGATCAACACCGGTTTCGCGGTTGCTTTGAATGTATTGCCCGCTCCGTCATTCGCTTCGAGCAAAAACTTCGCTCGTTCAAAATTCACATCTATGTTGAAATCACGTTTCAGTTCGCTCTCTATATTTGGAACATGTTCGATCAGGGATAGTTCATAGACCGATTGCGAGTTGTCGGTAACTGGACCGTAGGAATCAACGGCAATCGTTACCGGGCCCATGCCAAGAAAACCAAACGCTACGAGACCAAAGGCAAATACGGGAGCGGCAATCATCAGAGCGCTTAATCCCATGGTGCTGACGTAGTAGCCCAGTGACATCAGGATCACCATCGTCATGCCCAGGTAGTAAGCGGAAAAATTTCCTGACACGAAGCCGGATAATATGCCAAGCGAAGCCCCGCCTTCCTGCGCCGAACTCACGACTTCGTTCACATGGCGTGATTCCGTGGAAGTAAACACTTTTACGAGTTCGGGGATGACCGCCCCAGCCAAGGTTCCGCACGATATGATCGTTGCCAGCTTCCACCACTGTGTGCCATCGCCGCCGAGTTCGGGAACGATAACGTAGGAAATGATGTAAGTGAGAATAATCGAAACGATCGAGGTGATCCATACCAGCGACGTCAGCGGAGCCTCGAAGTTCATGTCATCTTTGTTCGCGTATTTAGCCCTGGCAATAGCGGCGTTCAGGAAATAGGCGACGGCGCTTGAGACCAGCATCATGATGCGCATGACGAAGATCCAAACCAGCAGTTGCACCTGCACGGTTGGATTCTTTACACCCAGCAGAATGAACGTAATCAACGCCACGCCCGTGACGCCGTAAGTCTCAAATCCATCCGCCGAAGGCCCGACCGAATCGCCGGCATTGTCACCCGTGCAGTCTGCAATTACGCCCGGATTGCGCGCGTCGTCTTCCTTGATCTTGAAGACAATCTTCATTAAATCCGAACCGATATCGGCAATTTTTGTGAAGATGCCGCCTGCGATTCGCAACGCCGCTGCACCGAGCGATTCACCAATCGCGAATCCAATGAAGCAAGGACCGGCGTAGTCGCCAGGTACGAACAGCAGAATAAGCAGCATCAGCAATAGTTCGACGCTGATCAGCATCATGCCGATGCTCATACCCGCTTCAAGCGGAATCTGGTAAATCGGATACGGTTTCCCGCGCAGTCCCGCAAAAGCAGTGCGCGAATTTGCAAATGTATTCACGCGGATACCGAACCATGCCACCCCATAACTGCCTACAATCCCGACAATACTGAACAGCAAAATAATCGGCAGCGTGGTGCTGACCGGCTTATCCGGAACCGGCGATAACACGCCGAAGTACAGTACGATCACCACCGCAATAAAGATCCATAGGATCATCAGGAACTTGCCCTGAGTGATGAGATACGTTTTACAGGTCTCGTAAATCAACTCCGAGATCTCCAGCATCGACCGGTGTACGGGCAAGTTTTTTAGCCGCGTATAAATTGCCAGCCCAAAGCCGAGGCCGAGTACGCAAAAGATCAGTCCGATCATCAGTAGCTTGTGGCCATCAATACCGAGAAATGAAACCGAAGAAAGGTCGGGCAGTTTGAGGCTGGCCTCGCCGCCTACTTCGTCGGAGGAAGGTTGCGCCAAAGCAGTTGATGCGGAAAGCGTGAGGACGGCAATGGTTGCAAAAAAGGTTTTTAGACGACAGCGGTGCTGTGAAAACGAAGTAGACGCAAAATTTGCGAGCCACTTGCACATGGGAATCCTCCGAGAATGAGAGCTCATCTAGGGTGAACTAACGTGTTTTGGGTCGTCAAAATCCGGCGCGAAGCATCCGATGCCAATGACTCAGGCAGCGAAAAGCATAGGGCCGGAGTTCCGAACACGCTTCCACTACACGGCATAAACAGGAGTGTTTAGCTTGGCCGCGTCGGATATCATTGCGTCCGAGCAGGTTAAAAGAGATATCTCTCAAAACCGGGCTCGTCGCAAACGAACCTTTATAGCATTAAGGTTACAAGGGGTCAATCGGTGCGTTCCTGAGATAGCGGGCCACATTGAATGCCACTTCTGTCCCATTATTATCGGTTTCATGCACAGCCGCCACTTCATTCGACAGGCAAAGAGAATGAGATTCTATCGGGGTCTAGGCCGATGAAGGTTCTTGTGCGCCAAGCCTTCTTCTTCAGTGTTCGATGAAAGGCGCACTCCTGCGGCCTAGTAACTCAAGAAGAGATGCTTGATCTCATTTGTAGGGGCGACGGTGTGTTAGTTTGAAAGATTATGGAGGGTGAGGGATGAAATGAAGACATTCGTCGAATCATTCTCGTTTACCTCAGGAGCCGTTCTCATAGCCATCGCTTCCTCTGGCATCGTTTGGCTATTATGTTTCCTGTCCCGGACATCATTTCACAAACTTTGGGTTATCGTCGTGCCGTTTGCTCTCTCGAATTGTCTATACTGGTCTGGAGCTTGGTTCGAAGCCCAAGGGTCTGAATATAACAGGATGCTTGTAATGGCTGATTACCGCATGTGGTTTTTAGCATTCATCGTTCCGTGGTCTTTAGCCGGGGCAATCCCTTCGGCCTTAGTACTTCGCCTATTCTTCGGAAGACGCACCTTCCCTTAAATATGGCTTGACTGAATTGGATTGCTGTGCTCGTTGGTAATCAGTGACCGAGCCTAAACCGCGAACATCTATGGCTCTTGTTAATCATGTAGAAATAAAAGACCCTGCAAAGACTCGATTCGAATTTCACGTTCTCGCATGATGCCAACGCCTGAGAGCCACTAGAGACCAAATAGCTTCGACTACTCCAAAAGGCCAAGCACCTTGTAAAAATCCGTAAGCCGACCCAAGCGCACAAGAGATAGCGAACCCAAAAATGAACCACGGACTGCGGCTCTCAAATGCGTAGGTAACCAGCATCGCGGTTACGGCGAACAATCCAAATAATGTAAGCATATTTTAGCTCGCGGAATTCTTCTGGCGGGGCAAGAGAAGCGCATCGAGCTAACAATCGATTATTGTGGATACCAATCGAGCAGCCGGACTTCGATTCCTGTTCCTTCCAACTTCTTCTTGAAAATTGATAGATCCGAGCCGCGGTAATGATAAGGAATAACTACCTTTGGGTGAAATGCCTTGACTGCATCGGCCGCCTCTTCAGGAGGCATCGTATAGGGAAGATTCATGCAGACAAATGCGACGTCGATATTTTTTAAAGCACGCATCTCGGGAACGCCTTCGGTATCACCGGAGAAATAAAATCGCGTGCCGCCATACGTAAGCACGTATCCGTTGCCTCTCCCTTTGTCGTGGAAGAGTTTACCGGGCGCAGGTCCCCGCTGAATGTTGTACGCGGGGATCGCTTCGATGGTCCAGCCTTGCCAGGTTTTACTTTCACCGTTGGCAATCGGTTTCGCAGTTTTTACGGTTTCAACTACTGCTGGGGCGGCGAAAATATCCGTGCCTGATTTACTGATTGCCGAGATCGATGCAGGGTCCATGTGATCACCGTGAATGTCAGTGATCAAGATCAAATCAGCCTTGGGATGACCGGTAAATTTTGCGGGCTTCGCTGGGTCCAGGTAAATAACTTTTCCGCCTGCTTCAATCAGAGTGCTGGCGTGATATAGCGGGGTAATCTTGACTGGCCCGGCGGATGTCGCAAAAGTTGGGGTAGCGGTCGAAGCATGCACCAATACGGACATTACTAAAGCAAAAGAAGCAAAAGTCAGAATCAGTTTCATCGCATCCTCATTTTAATTCTTAGATATCAAAGAATACCGTTTCGCGTTCGCCGCACAAATGGATATCAAATCGCCATGTGCCCGGAGTGGTAGGATCCGGTTGCGCCATAAGAGTTCCGCGGCGTTCCTCCGGCACCAAGGCCAGAACCGCATCGGTGACGTTAGCGGGATCGCCGTCAAAATAGATCCGCGTCGGTAAATGCTTCAGTAGCCCGCGGGCAAAAACTAAAACGTTAATATGTGGGGCTTGTAGTTGACCGTTTAGACCAGGCACTCGGCCGGGTTTTATAGTTTGAAATATGCAGCTTCCATCCGCGCCTGTTGGCATACGTCCAAAACCACGAAATGCGAGCTTCTGAGATTCGTTCCAGCTATCTTCAGGATGATTGTATTTGCCATCCGCATCGGCTTGCCACAATTCGATCATGGCATCCGGCACTGGTATCTCATCACCATCGAACGCGCGACAAATCATCGTCAGGCGTTCTCCATTAACATCCTTGCCAGCAATTTCCCCAATCGATCTTTTGTCGGTAAGCCCGAGATGAAAATACGGGCCAACAGTTTGCGACGGTGTCGGAATTAAATCCTTATGATCTTTCAAAATTTCTCTCAAAATCATCGCTCAAACGGAGTGGCTTCCCGACCACGCAATACGATATCGAAACGGTAGCCAAGGGCCCACTCTGGCTTGGTCGTTTCTAAATCGAAGGAACAGACGAGGCGCTGTCGTGCTCTTTCGTCGGAGATCGACTGCATAACCGGATCGTAAGCAAACAGCGGATCACCCGGAAAATACATTTGGCTGATTAGCCTTGTGGCAAAAGCCGACCCAAAAAGAGAAAAATGAATGTGCGCTGGACGCCAGCCATTATTGTGATTGCGCCAGGGATACGCTCCCGGTTTGATGGTTACAAAACTGTAAAATCCGTCAGCGTTAGTCAGAGTTCGTCCAGCTCCGGTGAAATTAGGATCCAGCGGTGCAGGGTGATCATCGAGAATGTGCGCGTAACGCCCTGCCGCATTCGCTTGCCAAATTTCTATAAGCGTATTGCGAACGGGATGCCCATCGGCGTCCAATACAAATCCGCTGACAATGATGCGTTCGCCCAGTGCTTCGCCAGAATGCTGGCGGGTAAGGTCGTTGTCGTTCTCTGCAATGCTTTCGTGACCGAACATCGGCCCAGTGATCTCGGAAAGCGTGTGTGGTAAGACGATAAGAGGTCGCGAAGGCGCACGGCGAACAGTGGACCGATAAGCTGGATAGAAATATTCTGGTTGAGTTCCCGGCAAACAACGACGATAGGGAATTACGGTCGATGTTTTTTTCTGATCAATTTTTTCTACGGACGGAGTGGATGTATTCGACATCGTATCCTCCTACCCTTTCGTCTTCTCCCATCTTAAAACGAACGGAGAAATTAGTTCAGCGCCGGAATACTTTTTGGATCGGGTGGTTGCGGCAACGATTTTAAGAATACATAAATATCCGCCAATTCAGCGTCAGACAATACCTTGGAAGTGTAGGGTGGCATTTGCCCTTGAGGCGCTCGTATATATATAACGAATGCAGGAAAGGGAATCGGTTGTGGTCCAATCTTCGGTCCGCTAAGACGAGAGCCTTGCCCAGCTCGTCCGTGGCACTCGTAGCAACCGTCTTTCATATAAATTTTCCGGCCATTTTCTGTATTCCCTGAAGCTGAGCTCTCGTTGCGCTGTGGTGATGGTGCAACTTGTGCAGAGATGTCGATTGCCACAAAGAGAATTGCCCATGCGACCAGAAACAGCGCGCTGACGCCATCGAAATATCTGTGGAGGTTTTGTGATCGCCAATGCGCAACCGGCTTTTGCATAGATTGCTCCATTAGCGCGGCTGAGTGATTACATCTACCAGAGCCGGTTCTCCACCTTCCACCACAGCAATCGCCCTTGCAATCGCTGGTCCCAAATCGTTTGGATCAGTAATCGGCCCCTCGGCATGTACACCCATACTCTGCGCGAGTTTTGCGAAATCGATAGCAGGATCATTGATGGTAGTACCGATGCCAGCTCTGTCGATTCCGCGATTGTGGCGATTACCCATTCGTTGCAGGTGCATGGTCTCCTGATGATACGCGCGATTGTTGTGCATTATGTTCAAGATTGGAATCCGATGATGCGCGGCTGTCCACAAAATACCGGGAGCATACATTAAGTCGCCGTCACACTGAATGTTTACCGACAGTCGGCCGTACTTGCGGTTGGCGAGCGCCGCGCCTACAGCTGAGGGCGCGCCATATCCCACCCCATATCCGCCTGCTCCGCCGATGAACTGATAATGCTTCTCAAATGCCCAAAGGCGCAGAGGCCAGTTGCTCATGCCCGGTGCGACATCGGAAACCAGCGACCAGTCTTTGTCTTTGATTTGTGCCCACAACTCAGCCGATAGTCGAGCGGTCGTAATTGGACTTGCATCCCAGCCATAGGTCGCCTGAGTACGTGCGAGATTCAAGAGTCCTTGGCGATCTTCCGCCAGCTGTTTTCCGCGACTCCCAAAGATTGCTTTCCGATCATCGGTCACAAGGCGCTTAATCGCCTCGATCAAAGACGGCAGAGTCGCTTCTGCATCGGCTGCGATGGCGAGATCCACTTCAGGATAACGCTGGATGTCCTGATAGTTACCTTTCATGTAGAGATCACCGACCGTGATGCTGATCAGCTTGGCTCCGTCGCTGGTGATGGGATGCGAAGTGCGATGTAATTGGTCGCGGAAAGAATTGACTGCACCCCATAGATCAACTACTTCCAAACCGAGGATTACATCGGCTTGGGAAATAAGTTCGCGGCCATTGTCGGAATGATTGAGTGGATGCCGGGTGGGAAAATTCATCCGCGCCGCTTGATCGACAACGGGCGCTTGCAGCGTTTCGGCCAGTTCGATCAGATGCGTTACTCCGGCCGGGGTTCGAGCGGTGCGGTCTACAATGATGACCGGGTTTTCAGCCGCAACCAGAAGCCGCGCAGCCTCTGCGACCGCGCCGGAATCACCTTGCGGCGGTGATGCAAGAGTCAGCTTTGGAATGTGCAAACCTGCATCTTCCCGTACCGGAGCTTCCTGGAGTTCAGCATCCGCTACCAGCAACACCGGCATCATGGGCGGAGTCATTGCGATCTTGTAAGCGCGAACTCCGGATTCAGCGAAATGTTGCAGCGAGATCGGAAGATCGTCCCACTTCGTATAGTCCCGAACCATGGCCGCCGCGTCTTCGACACTGTGGTCCCACTCCACGCCGGGCCTTCTTTTCGTGACGTCAATAGTGTTGCCGAGCACGATGTACACGGGAACACGATCGCAATAAGCGTTGAAAATTGCCATCGACGCGTGCTGTAGCCCAACTGTGCTGTGGGCAAACACTCCCAGCGGCTTGCCTTCGATCTTGGCGTAGCCATGTGCCATGCCGACAGCGGACTCTTCGTGACAGCAAGTAATAAATTCAGGCGACTTGTTGCCTCCATAGTTGATGACTGATTCTTGCAACCCACGAAAACTAGAGCCGGGGTTGGCGCAAATGTATTCAATGCCAAGGGTTTTGAATACATCGACCATGAAGTCGGAGCCGGGACGATCGGTAGTCAGAGCCTCGACGCTATCGGGGTTGCCCGTCTCTGCTTGCTTGGACATCTTTGGAGTAGAGTGAGACGGAGCGGAATGTGCCTTTGGAGGGGAAGACTGAGCGACTGCCGTATTCGCGACCAGCGTTCCCACGCTACCTGCAGCGGCGGTCTTCAGAAAGTTACGCCGATCGACTCGAGTGTTCTTGGATTTTTCCATAGTCACTAATAATTAACTTACGGTCGCCTCAGTCTTGGACGGTGTACAGCAATATTTCAGCTCCGTGGTCTACCCGGGCGGGGACAGCCAGGAAAAATACTTCGAATCCCTTCTTGCCCTTCCCAAAATATCCGGCAGTCCGCGCTCCAATAGCGGAAGGGATCTTCGCAAGCAGTTCGTAATGATCCGCATCCTTTTGCGTGAAGATGTCAATCGCACCTTCCCCACCTGGCACATAAATGCGCTGACGGGCACTGTCATAGTACGCATCGTCCGAGTTTTGAACGCAAGGCAAGGATGTGACCATGCGTCCTGATGAGGTGTCGAACACAGCTAAGCGAGGCGGGGCATGTGTAATGATGAATAGTCGGTGGTGAGCTTCGTCCAATGCCATTGGGAAATTACTCGCTAAGGACGTATGCCATCGCGTTATCGTGTGGGTGTCGCGATTTATTACAGCGATCTGATCTAAGTCCGGCAGATTCACATAGAGGTTTTGTCCGGACTTTTCCAGCTGGAAGGATTCTGGGTGAGCCCCTAGCTTGAACTCATCAACTATTCGCCGATTATTGCTTGCATCGACTATTCCGATTGCGCCTGCATCGCCGTCGCCGTAACCAACATACACCAATTTTTTCTGGCATCATACCTGAGATTGTCAACGTCGTCGCCGAAGTCGATCATGGTGATGAGATTCAGCGAAGTTCCGTCATAGATGTACAATTTGCCTTCATCGCTGCCAACGAAGAGTTTATCCAGGTCCGGAGCGTAGAGAACACCTTGAGGTTTTGGGATTCCAGTAATGCTATGCATGGCTCTTCCGGCAGTTAGGTCAAGAGCTTCTTCGGTGTTATTACCGAGCGCAGAAACAAACAGGCGACCCTTTGGATCTAGGCTCATATGATCGATGCGGCCTTGCACGTTGGGTAACGGAATGGTCCCGGTAAGCACAAGTGGTTGTGAGGCGGTAATTGCCGGTTCCTTCTGCGCCCAAAGTATTGCAGTGAAGCCAGCAATAAACGCCAGTATGAAACTAATGCTCTTCATGCTGATCGTTAGAAATCAGTCCTTCAAACCAAATATCTGAACATTACGCAACTCAATCCAGCCTAACTATCAATCTTCCGCACCCATCCGTAAGCCAAGTTGCTGCGATCCGCCCCAGCGGCTAAATACACCGTCTTCTTCTCTGACATGGGATCTGTCTTCCACGCTGCTTTTATGCTCGTATCCAATCCAAACAGGCGGGCACTGTTCAGTCCAAAAATTGCTCGTTTAGTTGCACCGTCAGGCGCTCCAAGTGGCGAATAGCCGTGCTTCTTTTGCATGTCTTCCGGAATTTCCAGCCTGCGCAATGCTTCGATCTGCCATTGCGGCGAACCAAACCAAAGCGAGTCCGTGCCCCAAATAACGTGATCTGCTCCCAGACCTTTCACCAGCATTCCCATCATTGCAGCAGCGAGACGAGGATATGAAATGCAGCAATTGGCGAATACTGCGCCCACGTCCGCGTACACGTTAGTGACACCATATTTCTGCGGAACCTCAACTAGGTCAGAGACCCAATCGATGCGTCCCGTATTTTCAAATTGCGCAGCGCCGACTTCCGGAGCACCCTGCATCGGCGGTCCGCCAGCATAACGATAACCGGCGTGATAGACGAAGAAATTCAATTGCGGCCAGTCTTTCGCGGCTTTTCCGACATCATCAACTTTCGCGTATTGCTTGAGGTTGGGAACCTCGGCTTCCATTCCCGGCGGATAGAGTCCTTTATGAACGGCTACATTCCTGATTCCCGACTTCATGAATTTTTCATAGGCCGGATAAACCAACTTTTCGTCATCCATGCGCCAGGGATATTTGCTGATGGCAGGATTTGTATTGTCGCCAATGGTGTATCCCTTCCATCCCTCGGGCTTGAGTTCGATAGCGCGATCGATGTCATCTAGCCAACCCTTCTGCCCCGGAGCAAACACGGCATGGGTAAGCAAGCGTCTCGATCCAGTGAATGCGTTCAGCTTGCGTCGTGCATCAGCTTTCATTTCATTGGTAAGGAACCAATCCGTGGGAATGTCAGATGGAGCGCCGCTCAGCAGCGCAACTTTCGTGTCGCTATCAAGAAACATTTCTTTTACATAATTACCGAATTTCAGATGCTCCAATGTTTGTGGCTCTTTCGCTAACTCCGGGTTAAATCCAACTCGTCCCGTCCATTCTCGTAGTTTGACGAAGATCGTAAGCCGCGTGTCATCGCGAAGAAAGTGCGTATGCAGATCACAGACAAATTCGTCTGAATACTTTTTCGCTCGTTCATCTGCCATCTCGGGAGAAGCTGCCTCGACCGGATTTACATCAAAAATCGCGCCGTAAACTTTGTTCATGGCAAGAAATGCAGCCGCCATTCCCGCGGCCGTCTTTAGGAATTGCCGACGCTCCATACCCAGCTTTTTCCCCATTGATTCGCTATATTCCTTAATCAGCGATTCGACTTGCTTCTGCTTTTCGCTCTGGTGGCCGGGAAAAAATTCTCCGTTTGAAATAGGTTGAGTGGGGATGGGAGATTCAAAACCATGCGTTTCGGCGGGATCAAGCTTTTTAAGTTCGTCGTCGGAAAGGAATTCACTCATTGGACCCTGTGCTCCTCAATTTATTAAGCTATAGAAAATTTTATTAAGGCTCACTTAAAACATCACGGCAAACAACTAGCTAAAAGGTTCGTTTGTTCCTGCAAAATGGGTAGCAAACGATGAATCATTTCAGCCGAAGAAACTCGAGCTGCGTGAACGCCAATGTTCATCGCCGCCACTACGCGGCCCTGCCTCGTCTTAACCGGAACCGCAACCGAGCGAAGACCGAGTTCAAGTTCTTCATCCGTCAGCGCGAAACCATCCGATCGAACGCGCCGGATGATATCTCCCAGTAAATTCTTATCGATGATCGTCTTCGGCGTTAGCGCCTTAATATCAACCCGCGTTAGATAATCGGCGAGCTCAGCTTCAGGAAGTGCGGCCAGCAGAACGCGTCCCATCGAGGTGCAGTAAGCTGGCAGTCGGCTGCCTACCGAAAGTCCAACTGACATCACACGCTTCGCAGTAGACCTGGCGAGATAGACTATTTCTTCGCCATCCAGCACACTCAAAGAACTCGACTCGTGAACCACTTCCGTTATTCGCTCCAGAGCTGGTTGCGCGATTGCGGGAAGAGTGTTTGAAGATAAATAAGAAAAGCCCAGTTTGAGCACGCGTGTGCTGAGCCGGTAAGTCCGGCCATTACTTTCCGCGTATCCGAGTTCTTCGAGAGTTGTCAGCGATCGTCTTACCGCTGCACGTGAGAAGCCCGTTGCGCGGGCTACATCGGCAACTGACTGGCCTTCAGTATGTCCCTCGAACGCCTCAATTACTCTTAACCCTCGCGCCAGAGATAGAACGAAATCGGGGTCGCCCTCGAAAGCGGAGAATTCTGCAGGATGTTCCAGGGCGTCGCTTGGGTTCGTCTCCGCCGCTAATTTTTCGGTCGCGATTGCCATCAGATAAGGAATTTAATTTTATAAATATATATGGCGATATTCGCACATAAGTTTAAAACTATGCAATATAAATAATATTTGCTATTGTTTTAGGCCAACATAAAGCACAACGTACGATAATCGCACGAGCGCGGACTGATTTGAGATTGGTCTGAAAGGATGCAAATAAGCCATGGGCAAGCTAAGACTGTCGTTGGCGTGCTGGAACTATGACCGCACACGCGGACTAATGGAAGGCCGCATTCCAGTGGACGGAATCGATCTTACTTATCTCAATCTACCCGTTGAAGAAACATTCTTCCGCATGCTGCGCCACCATGAGTTCGATGCCGCGGAAATGTCGCTGTCCTCTTACGTGCTTTCGCTTTTTTCTGAAAACCCGCCGTTCATTGCCATTCCAGTTTTCCCATCCCGGTTTTTCCGGCATTCCTGCATTTACATCAATAGCGATAGTGGAATCCGCGAGCCGAAAGATCTTGTTGGAAAGCGTGTCGGCACTCCCGAATACCAGATGACCGCCGGGGTATGGATCAGAGGCATCCTCAGTGACGAATACAACGTACCCGTGAGCAGCGCCAAATATTTCAATGGAGGCGAAGAAGAGCCAGGGAGGCGTGAAAAACTCAAGCTTTCACTTCCGGCCGAAATTAGTCTCGAATCGATTCCTGAAACAAAGACGCTCTCAGCCATGCTGGATGCAGGCGAGATCGACGCGCTTTACACGGCACGTATGCCCTCGACATTTATTCGCGGTTCCGGGAAAGTTAAGAGATTGTTTGAGGACTACCCGACTGTCGAACGCGAATATTATTTACGAACTAAAATTTTTCCCATCATGCACACGGTCGTGATCCGCCGCGAGGTGTACGAAAAACATCCCTGGATTGCTCAGTCTCTATATAAAGCTTTCGTGTATTCGCAACGCGAAG
This sequence comes from Terriglobales bacterium, assembly GCA_035651835.1. GTDB lineage: Bacteria > Acidobacteriota > Terriglobia > Terriglobales > Acidobacteriaceae > JAOAPG01. The sequence goes on along the minus strand of DASRFC010000022.1, from coordinate 132,372 downwards.
TTTACCAAGAGCTGTATCAAACAGCGGCGCTGAAATTCATGCTTCCCTGGCTTATTCGACATGTCGAAGACACGCGCGCCACGATGGGACAGGACTTTTGGCCCTATGGCTACGAACCGAATGTTTTAGCGCTCAGCACATTTCTTCGTTATTCATACGAGCAGGGACTCTCGAAACGATTGCTAAAGCCTCAAGACCTCTTTGCAGCCGAGTCTTTGGAGTCGTTCAAAATCTAGACGAACATAACCAGCGCTCGAGAAAGAAATTTGAATGGCCGAAAACAGAATCTCCACGGTATGGTGGGCCCTCGGACGAGGAGATATGGATGCCACAGTTGCCCAGGTTGGCTTCAACCTGGCGCAAATGGTTATTCCGGTTTTTCTACTTGTGCCAATCGGTATTCCGCTAGCGTTCAGCGTAGGCCATTTGCTTCCAGGATACGCGCTCGGTTTTCTGATTGGCTCTCTCGGCCTCACCGGCTTAGCAGTACGTTTGAGAAAACGTGAAGGACGCCAAGATGTTACTGCACACGTTTACGGAAATAATGTTCCGGCAATCATCGCGTACACACTATCCATCGTTCTTCCAGTCTATTTGCAAACCCATGATGCTGTTCGCGCATGGCAGATCGGAGCCGCGGCAGTCATCTGGACAGGAATCATCAAACTGATCGCAGCTCCTTTCGCTGGTATTGCGAGACGATTTATTCCAGTACCGGCATCTATGACCGTGTTCGGAACGGCCATGTACAGCTATCTCGCGCTGGTGCTGTTACAGCGGATTTTCGATCGACCGCTTGTGGGCATTATCGCGCTCACGATTGTTGCAGTCAGCGTTCTGGCAAATATACCCATCACGCGGTGGCGAGTTCCTCCGTTTCTTGCGGCATGGATTATTCCGTTATGCATTGGATTGCTCGTTCATTACGTGCATCCGGTATGGCAAGGAATTGCGTTGCAGCTTCCATTCGTCGCGTCTTTTGGTCCACTCCGCAGCCTGGTTTTAGCTCTGCCTTATTTATCGGTGATCGCACCTATGGCGATTTACCAGATTCTGCAAGATATCGCTTCGGTTGAAGGAGCCACCGCTGCGGGAGACAACTATGATGCGAGAAGCGTGGTTGCCTGGGACGGAGTTGCTACTCTGATCTGTGGTGCGGCGGGCAGTGTAGTTACGCCGGTCGTTTACGCCTTGCATCCGCCATACAAAACGATGGGGGCGCGAATTGGTTTTGCTCTTTGGACCCCAATTGTTTTCATGGCGATTGTCATGAGCGGATTGACGTTATTTATTGCGCAGTTATTTCCATGGCCAATCCTTGCCGCGATGATTGCCTACGTTTCCGTCGGCGTGGGCATGGCTACCTTGCGTCGTGTTGACCCGAAGTATCGAAGCGCAGTACTGCTCGGATTCGTTCTTCCTGCCGGAGCAGTGGTTGCGGCGGCAATGAACTCAGCATTGCCGGCATTGAAGTTATCAAATGCAAATCCTGACGTCCAGGCAGCACTGAATAAATCGATTTACTGGAGCTCAGTCCAGGGACTCAGTAGCGGATTTCTTTTTCTCGTCTTAGTTGTCTCTGCTCTGATTACGGAGCTGATCGATCGTAACTTTGGACGCGCGAGCCTGTGGTGCTTAATCGCCTCCGCATTTTCATGGCTGGGATTGATGCATTCGCCGATCTTTCATTGGGGAGCACAACCAACCTATGCCGCTGGCTGGCTGGCGGCGGCCGCGATTGTGTACTCCGCCCGTTGGTGGAGAGGCGATATTCCTATTCAATGCTAATATTCTATTTCAATGCTAATATTCTATCGAGCTTACTCCATTTCGGGTTTGTAAATCTTCATCATCCAATCCTCTGCTAAATCAAACCAATGCGGGTTCATAGACTCGATCAGCGAATCTTCTTGCTGCGACGCCAGCCTCTTGCATACCTCGAATTTTCCTCTTTAAGAATCGTCATCCCGAAGCTTGGCGTACTTCAGCCGAGAGAGGGATCTCGCGAGAACAGGTAATGCCTCTGGATACCTTTTTACGGTTCGAATGGGAAGCCTGTCTGTGATGAATGAACTAACGGCAAGGTGGTGGTCAACACGCGCAAGATCCCTCGCCCGGCTGGTGAAAGCGCCGGGGACTTCGGGATGACGCCAATAAAATTAAGAATGATTGAGGGGTACTTTACGGCCTAGTCATCTTCTCCGGCTTCATCAGTTGATCGAATTCTTCGACCGTCAGATGACCCAGCTTTACTGCTGCTTCACGCAAACTACTGTGTTCTACATGTGCTGTATGCGCAATCTTGGCCGCCTTGTCGTATCCGATTGTTGGCGCAAGCGCAGTCACTAGCATCAGTGAGTTCTTCACGTACCATTCAACCTTTGCGCGATCGACTTCAATTCCATTGATCATGTATTCGACATAGCCGTGGCAAGCGTCTGCGATCAAAGTCACCGAATGCAAAAAGTTGTAAATGATCACTGGCTTGAAAACGTTAAGTTCGAAGTTGCCTTGCGAGCCGGCAAATCCTACCGCCGCAGTTGCGCCGTGAACCTGGACACAAACCATAGTCATCGCTTCGCACTGAGTGGGATTCACTTTGCCCGGCATGATCGAAGAGCCCGGTTCATTCTCTGGAATCGACAATTCACCCAGCCCGCAACGCGGGCCCGAAGCCAGCCAACGAATGTCGTTGGAAATCTTCATCAATGAAGCCGCCAAAGTTTCCAGCGCGCCTTGGGCAAACACAATTTCATCGTGCGCCGACAACGCGGCAAATTTATTGGGATGCGAACGGAAGGGAAGTCCCGTGAGTTCGGCAATTTTCCTGGCAGCACGCTCGGCAAATTCAGGATGCGCGTTCAATCCGGTCCCGACCGCAGTTCCACCAATGGCAAGGTCGTATAGACCTTCGAGCACTTGTTCCAAGCGCCTAATATCTCGTTCCAGCAAACTTGCCCAGCCTCCGAACTCTTGTCCGAAGGTTAACGGCACGGCATCTTGTAAATGCGTGCGGCCAATTTTTACTACATCATTAAATTCTTTCGCCTTGGCCGCAATTGCATCATGAACACTCTTGATCGCCGGAATCAGCGTGTTTTTCACGCGTTCGGCAGCCGCAATATGCATCGCTGCCGGAAACGTATCATTCGAAGACTGCGACATGTTGACGTCGTCATTGGGATGGATGGGCTTCTTCGATCCCAGCTCTCCGCCCGCAAGCTCGATAGCGCGGTTGGAGATGACTTCGTTCACGTTCATGTTGGTCTGCGTGCCGCTGCCAGTCTGCCATATACGCAGAGGAAATTGATCGTTAAGCTTGCCGGAAATTACTTCATCTGCCGCCTGAGTGATGAGCTTGGTTTTGTCGGACGGAAGTTTGCCGAGGTCCTGGTTCACCAGTGCGCAAGCTTTTTTGAGAATGCCAAAGGCGTGAATGAGCTCTGGCGGCATCGTGTCTCGGCCAATGTTGAAGTGCAGAAGCGAGCGCTGCGTCTGCGCACCCCAGTAAACATGTGCGGGAACATCAATCTTTCCCATACTGTCGGATTCAATGCGGGTGCGAGTCGCCGGTTCGGCGGAGATTATCATAGCGTTCCTGTAAGTGACCTCAAATGAGAACCTTTGATTATAGCAATCAGGCCAATCCAGGCTGGCCTATCATCAGATTGCATCGGAGATGCCTCTAAAATACGCGTGCTAAAATCATAATCTTCGAGTAGTTGTGGATGCCCGTGTGGGCAAATCTTTTCAATTAGGAAAAATCTTGGCAACCAAACTACTCTTCGATGCCGCCAAACAAATTCCCGACACTCTTCCGCGCGCGCAATTGCAATCACGCCCTGAGACCCGTTATGACGTACTCGTGATCGGAGCGGGTCCCACTGGACTAGCCTGCGGTATCGAAGCGCAGCGCGCCGGTTTCAAATCGTTGGTCGTCGATAAAGGATGCGTTGTTAACTCCATCTATAACTATCCGTCGAACATGGTTTTTTTCACCACGCCGGAGTTGTTGGAGATTGGCGATATTCCATTTACTAGTCCCAACCAAAAGCCCAATCGTAACGAAGCTCTGGAGTATTACCGCAAAGTTGCGGAGCATTATCATCTGCCAATAGCTCAATATCAGAAAGTCGAAGCTGTCAGCGGAGTTGACGGCGATTTTCATGTGGCTACATGTGACCGCTTAGGCAGAATCTTTGATTATCAGGTACGCAAGCTGATCGTGGCCACGGGCTACTATGATTTGGCCAATATGCTGAATATTTCCGGAGAAGATCTGCCAAAGGTTTTTCATTATTACCGCGAACCGCATCCATTTTTCGATACCGATGTTTTGGTTATCGGAGGAAAAAATTCAGCAGCCATCGCGGCGCTTGATTTGTGGAGGCACGGCGCGCGAGTAACACTGGTACATCGTGGCGAAAGAATGAGCTCCCGCTCTGTTAAATACTGGATACTTCCTGATATTGAAAATCGCATTAAAGCCAGGGAAATTACCGCATATTTTAAGACTACGGTGGAAGAGATCGATCCCGATCATGTGCTTTTAAAAACACCAGAAGGCGAAGTGGAGATCAAGAACGATTTCGTCTTTGCTCTGACTGGATACCATCCTGACTATGATTTTCTCCGCGCAATGGGAATCGAACTCAGCGCTGAGCAGTGCAGGCCGGTGTGCGATCCAGTAACGCTCGAAAGCAACGTCCCCGGAATCTATGTAGCGGGAGTGATCGTGGCGGGATCAAGAACCAACGAAATCTTTATTGAGAACGGACGCTTCCATGGCCAGCAGATCGCAGCTCATTTAAGAAAAAAGTTGGCTGCCAGCGCCTAGAATTTAGCGCATATTGATTCAGTAGCTTCTGTAAAGATTGCTAGTCGAGGGGTACTGCTTCTTCTCCCAATTGTTGATTGACCAGCCTTGCGACTAATGGCTTGAGCCTTTCTCCGGTTTTTTGCAGCACAAAATCCTGGTTTGCTTCGGACCAATCCAGCTTAAAGCTTGTCGCCAGGGCCGAGATCCATATTTGCCGAACGGGGGCATTGGGAGAAATGATGAACTTGCTGCCATCGTCGAACGATATGTGCAGCGCTCCAGCTTGATCTTCCACTTCGAAGTCAGCCGACTCTTCCGCCGCGATCAATGCTTGTTTCAAAGAATTCAGAGCTGTATCGGAGTGTTTGCGAAATGCGTTCTCATCGAGCATGTGGGAATTATAGCCGTTGGTCGTTAGCTATTGGTCGTTTGCTGTTGGTCGTTCGTCGTTGGACTGTATGCGATCAACCAATGAAAGAGATTCAGTGAACCGACCGCCAACAGCCAACGACTACTCCTTTTCATTTAGCATGAATAATTCACCATGGAACCGCAGCCCGAACGCACGTCCACTTCGATTTCGTTTTCTGCCTACTGGCATCTGTTACGCCGGAATCGAAATTTCCGCCGTTTGTGGATGGCGCAAATTGTCAGTGAGATTGGAGATTGGTTCTATACTCTCGCAATTTATAGCTTGCTGCTGCAATTAACAGGGCGCGCGAGTTCCGTCGCATTGGCGCTCGTCCTACAAGTTTTACCGCAAACTTTTATCAGCCCTACGGCGGGCGTGGTAAACGACCGAATCCGTCGCAAGCGCGTCATGATTGCGGCTGATCTCGCCCGAGTTGTCATTGTTTTGGCAATGTTGTTCGTGCGTTCTCGTTCCGTCGTCTTCATGGTCTACCCTCTTTTGTTTCTTGAAACCTGCATGGCTACCTTCTTTGAGCCAGCGAGAAACGCGGTGATTCCGAATATTACGAGCAGGGAAGACGTGATTCTGGCGAATACGCTCTCTTCGACCACCTGGTCGTTGAACTTAATGATCGGCGCAACTCTTGGCGGGATCGTTGCGGCATTTTTGGGAAGGGATGCAGTATTTGCATTGAATGCGCTGTCTTTTCTGGCATCTGCTTTTCTCATTCGAGGAATGCATTTCGAAGAGCCGCATGCGACATCTTCCGCGCCACTCCGGGCTGGTGATTTGCTGGACTTCTCTCCCATACTTGAAGGTATTCGCTACGTTCGTGGTAACTCGCGTCTCCTCGGTACGGTTTTTGCCAAAGCGGGCGAACTCATGATTGGACCAAGCTGGGTACTGTTCACGGTCATGGGGCAGCGCATATTTCCAGTGCATTTGCGCGGCACTGATCCGCAGCGGGGAATGATGTTGGGCATGAGTTTGTTGCTTGGTGCGAGAGGAATTGGGGCTCTCGTCGGCCCCATGCTATCGGCTAGATTGGCTGGCAATTCAGACAGAAAATTGCGACTCGGGATACTTTTCGGTTATCTCCTGGTAGCTGCCGGTTACACGGCTATAGGCGGTGCGCCAAACGTATGGCTTGCGTGTTTGTGCGTGATTTTGGCTCATAGTGGAGGTTCAACAGTGTGGGTCTTTTCGACGACTTTATTACAGCTCCACACTGACGACCGTTTCCGCGGGCGCGTCTTCGCCGCCGATCTTGCTTTGTCGATGTTGACCATTGCTGTCGGCGCTTATCTCTGCGGCCGTTTTTTGGATTGGGGATTCTCGCCTCGAACTGTTGCTACCGTAACCGGTCTGATTATGCTTGTTCCCGCAGGACTCTGGGGATGGTCAATACAGAGATGGGCAAACCGTTCGGTGGAAATGGAAAGCCTCCAATAGAGGAGCATTTCTCTTATCAGTCTTGCAATTGGTCGATCTTGGCCGCCATGATGAAATCGCTCTCTGTTAAACCATCAACTTTGTGAGTCCAGAGAGTTATTTCCACTTTTCCCCAAGTCAATAGGATATCCGGATGGTGTCCTTGCTCTTCCGCTAGATTTCCCACTCGATTCACGAAATCCAACGCTTGTTTGAAATCGGGGAAGATAAATGTGCGCGTAACATGGTGTTCGTTAATTACTTTCCAGTGCGCAAATTGCGGTACTTGCTTGTGAATCTCTGCGAGTTCTTTGCCCTTCAGTGGAGGAACGCCGCCCCGGCAAGGAACGCAGGTTTTTTTCGCCAGCTCAGACATTTGCATTTCCTCATTCGAAGTATACGGCAATGGGTACCATCATTCCGGATGCAGAGATCCAGCTGGTCTAAGCCGGATGAGGGGAGGCAATCCGCTTCTGCATTTCTTCCAGGGAATACCCTTTCGTCTCTGGGTAGACAAAGAGAACTACGAAGAACTGGGCCACCATCATGATGGAAAAAAATACGAATGGGTATGCGCCAGACGAGGCCGCCATTAGAGGAAAGATGCCGGATATCAGAGCGTTCATGAACCAGTGCGAAAAGCTTCCTAGACTCTGTCCCTTGGCACGCACGGTATTTGGAAATACCTCGCTGATGTAGACCCAGATGACTGCTCCCTGCGAAAAAGCGAAGAATGCGATATATGCAATCAATAGCCAGAGCAACCAGCTTTGATGTTGACCGGTGAAAAAAATCAACGAGACACCCGCCAGAGAAAGCGCTGTTCCCACGGAACCAACCAGCAACAGAGTTTTGCGGCCAAGTTTGTCGATGACCGTCATGGCAATCATGGTGAAAAGCAGGTTGGTAGCACCCACCGCAACTGCTTGAATATTGCCAGATAGCTTGCTGAAACCTGCGTGGGCAAAAATGTCATTGAGATAATACAGAATGGCATTGATGCCGGACAGCTGATTAAACATTCCGATGCTGACGGCGAGGAAGATTGGGAAAGTGTACTTGCGAGAGAAAAGTGCTTCTTCCGATTGTAATTTTTCGGAATCGATCGACTGGATAATCTGCTGTAATTCCTGTTCGAAATTTTCCTCTCCGATCAGGCGGAGCACAGTACGAGCCTCTTCAATGCGGCCTCGCTTCACCAGCCAACGGGGACTGCGTGGGATCATGAATAACATCAAAAAAAACAATGCCGCTGGAAGCGCAGTGATCCCAAGCTGCCATCGCCATTCGGATGGACCAAGGTGGCCAAGTCCAATCAAGTAGTTCGAGAAGTAAGCCAGCAGAATGCCAAACACCACGTTAAATTGAAACAATCCCACCAGCCGTCCCCGTGATTTCGCAGGAGCAATCTCAGCGATGTACATGGGGCCGAGAACGGAAGACCCGCCGATGCCCAGTCCACCGATAAACCGAAACAGAACTAGTGAAGACCAGCTCCACGCTCCCGCACAACCCAGAGCAGAAACCAGGTAAAGAATCGCCAGACCACGCAGACTGTCGCGACGTCCGAAGCGCTCGCCGGGAAATCCTGCAAGCATCGCTCCTAAAACCGTCCCCCAAATCGCACTTGCGACCGTAATGCCCAGTAGTTTTGGAGAAAGTCCATAGGTCTGGGTAAGTGCGCTGGTGGTACCAGAAATGACGGCGGTGTCAAATCCGAATAATAATCCGCCGAGAGCTGCCACAACCGCGCTCTTGAGAAGTGATGCGTTCAGCTTCATGCCGGCTCCTTCATCAGACTGTGCTTCAATGCCGGGATTCAATACCAGCAGGACATTGAGAAGCGCAGTATACGCGCTTGAGCGCTAGCGGAATCAGTTTGGCTAAAGAGCTTTTAAACAATTTCGCTACGCATGCGATTGTGATCGCCAACGATGCTGTTGACATGCAACCGAAAAGAGCATATTCGCACAACCCAGATCCGCGATTAAAGAAACCTCGACTACCTGCGGAGCATCTGTACCGTGTCGTATATATTTCATCGCAAATCTGAGACGCAAGGGATACGCATGGCTGAACCCGAGGTCAACCACGCCAGGCAAATTACGAACCCGTGGCTCATCGCCATCTCAGTCATGCTGGCCACGTTTATGGAGGTGCTCGACACCTCCATCGCGGCGGTTGCCTTGCCTTATATCGCGGGCAGTCTTTCGGCGTCGAATGATGAAGCCACATGGGTGCTCACAAGTTATTTGGTCGCGAATGCAATCATTCTTCCAGCAAGTAGTTGGTTTTCACTTAGGTTCGGGCGCAAGCGCTTTCTGATTACCTGCATAATTATTTTCACAGTATCTTCGTTTTTATGTGGAGCAGCGACCAGTCTCGCGATCATCTTGATTGCGCGCGCCGTTCAAGGAGCTGGCGGTGGAGCCCTACAACCGCTTTCGCAGTCGATTCTGCTCGAAAGTTTTCCACCTGAGAAGCGTGGTATGGCAATGGCAGTTTTTGCCCTGGGTGTGGTTGTGGCCCCAGTGCTGGGTCCAACGCTTGGCGGCTGGCTTACGGATACATATTCGTGGCGCTGGGCATTCTATATCAATATTCCAATAGGGATCTTTGCCATTTTCATGATCATGCGTTATGTGGAAGATCCTCCTTACATTAAGAATGCGAAACCAGGGAAAATCGACGGCATCGGTCTCGGGCTTCTTGCGGTTTGGCTTGGCGCTTTGCAAATAATCCTGGATAAGGGACAAGAAGACGACTGGTTCGGAGCGACGTGGATCCGCTGGGCTACAGCGATTCTGCTTACCTCTTTGGTGAGCTTTCTAATTCGCGAGTTCCGGCACAAGAAACCCCTGGTGGATTTACGGGTCTTCCGGCACCGTAATTTTGCCATCGGTTGCTTATTAATCGGCATCTTTGGCGCAGCACTCTATGGGCTAGTCACGCTGCTGCCGCTTTTTTATCAGGAGTTAATGGGCTATACGGCTCTTGCCGCCGGCTGGGCAGTTAGTCCGCGTGGCATAGGAGCGATTTTGGCGATGCCGGTAATCGGCATTCTTACGGCGAAAATTGACAATCGATGGCTGCTGGCGGTTGGTTTTACCCTGTTCGCAGTGGCTGCTCTTTGGTTCGGCCAAGTGAATCTGTCTATTTCTCAATGGACATTCCTGTGGGCAATCATTATTAGCGGCTTCGGTTCTGGCTGCGTTTTCGTTCCGTTATCAACAACAACCATGGCAGGTCTTCCCAACGAAGAAATTGGCAATGCAAGCGGACTCTACAATTTGCTACGTAATATCGGGGGTAGCATTGGAATATCGGTAGTGAATACGATTGTTTACCGGCATTCCCAAACTCATCGCAACGAAATGGGGCATGCAATTACCGCAACCAGCGTAAGCGTGCAGAGCCAATTGCGCGGAATCCAGCAATTTCTGACCTTTCAAGGTTCATCGCCGGCAACTGCAATGCATCAAGCTTATGCACTAATAAACGGAACACTAAGTCAACAGGCGAGATTGTGGGCCTATGTGGATACCTTCCGCTACATGGCACTGGTCTGTTTCGCATGTATCCCGATAGTGTTTTTGCTGAAAAAAGCAGTGGGAAAGGGCGGGGTGAGTGCGGGGCATTGAGTTAACTTTCGATGCGGTCATGGTTTCGGAGCATAGCAAAGTCCCTGCGAACAACTTCGCGTACGGGAACGCTGGTTCCGTAGTTGAAATCGTGAAATCTAGGACGCTGGCGCACTCTCTTCTACGGTAATCCTCAGGCTGCGCTTTTCATGAGAAAGCGAATCGGGAGAACGGAACTTTAAAAGCTCATCGGCAGTCAATCAAAATACGCGGCGGGGTGTACGGCTCAGAGTAGACCGCGCGGCCGAATCAGAGATCGGACGAACTGCCAACAAAAAGGGGGTATGCCCCATTCCTGTGTCTGGCAGATTCTCACATTGAGCAGCTTGCCTTCATTACAGGTCAAAATGCAATGAATTACAGTTTCAAATTAAAAATTTGCACAAAAAAGGGAGTTGTGTTTCTGATATAACGTTTGTGTTAACAAAGAGGTTTCGAACAAAGAGGTCTCTCTAATAAAGAGGTCTTTTAAGAAGGAGTCTCTCCATGGAAGACAAACTGGCGCAATCTTTGTGAGCAAATCATCGGAGAAACGGATACCGACAAATTAGTGGAACTGGTGGAGAGAGCTATTAAAGCAATTGATGCGGAGCTGGAAAGCAAAGGGAAAAAGCCATCTGGTAGAGAAAACTCAAGAGCTTCCGGCGAGACAACGATAAGGACGATTAGCTGAAAATCAGCTTTTACTTTCAGCGATATGCTTTCTGTTTCGCGACTGCAACTTATATCTGAGGGCAGCCCGAATTTTAAGGAGAAATAGTGCCGGGCACACGAACATTGAATGAGCTTTTAAATGTCTTCTGATTTGACAACGAATTCAATAGGCAAATGAAAGATAATGGCTGCTTGAGGAGGTCCCCATGGGCAGTCTGGCTATTCTGCAATCTCTCAAAGAAAACATTCTCAGCCAAGCAAGTGTGAAGTCTATTTACGGCGAGCCTGTCTCGTCGCACGGGAAGACGATTATCCCAGTTGCAAAAATAGCGTATGGCTACGGAGCGGGTGCGGGCACTGGAGGTGTCGGCAACACCAGCGCTCGTGGCGAAGGTGGTGGCGGTGGTGGGGGAGTGCGAGCTGTCCCCGTTGGCGTTATCGAGATGAGTAATGAGCGAACCCGCTTTGTTCCAATCAGTGATCGAAAGAAGCTGATAAGCGTTTTGCTCATAGGGATTAGTTTCGGTATGTGGCTGGGCCGGAGCAGGCGTCGTTAAATCAGCAGCGAACGTAATCCTATATCTCGGTGTTTGTAACGAGATTACGTAGCGCAAACATCTGGCTGCCGCCTAAATTTCTTATCACCGTTTTGATGTAAGAAGGTCTCGCGCGGTAACCTCTCGTGCTGTTCTGCTCACAGGACTCAACTATGCGCGATGTCGTTTATGTTCAGACCAGCATCCTAATGTTCTGATCGTAGGATGCGATATGAAAGACCTTCAGGCGAAGTTTTTGCCGGTGCTTTTGATCTGCATTGCCGTCTTCTACGGAAACCGGTTAACTGCTGAGCAAATTCCGGTGCGCAATCTCGAAGGTGTCACGCTCGGCTTTCTGGTACTCCGTACTCTCGATGGACACGATATCGCTTACGGACAACTCCAGCAGGTAGTAAAAAGTAATGATGAGCCGGTCACGGATGATCTGCAATTTCGTTTTAAAGACGGCTCATTTTATGAGGAGATCACAAAATTTACTCAACATGGTGTATTCCGGTTGGTAAGCGATCAAGTAGTGCAGAAAGGCCCGTCATTTAAGCAAGAATCCGAGACTTGGATTGATGCAAGCACAGGAAAGATTACGATACGCACGATTGAAAAGGGCAAAGAGAAACTAACCAACAAGCACCTCGATCTCCCACCCGATGTATCCAATGGCTTACTTTTAACGCTGGCCAAGAATGTAGATCCGGCGGCTCCTGAGACCACTGTTTCAATGGTAGTGGCTTCGACGAGGCCGAGAGTTGTCAAATTAAATTTTTTCCCCGCACAGGAAAAAACGATTAAGGTCGGCCTGGTTACAAAAAAAGTGCAGCACTATGTCATAAAAGTAAAAATTGAGGGAGCAGCGGGTGTGATTGCGCCGCTTATCGGTAAACAGCCTCCTGACATTCATATTTGGTTGGTCAAGAGCGAGGCTCCGACCTTAGTGGAAATGGAGGGTCCCTTGTCCCAGGACTCCCCGGTTTGGCGACTCGAAATGATGGTTCCAGAGCCAGACTCGCCAAGAGCGAAATAGCTCACCCTAGAAATCCCAAAATGGATGATAGCTTCCGAGTAAACCTTAGAAATTAACTATTCGGCTATTGACACAACTACCGCCAAGGATCAAAATTCATGCGTTTTATTGAATGCATTCACTAAAAGCGTTCAATTTGAAGGAGTAGCCCATGATAGTTCGATCCGGGCGTTTCACTTCTCTCCGCATACTCTCCTACCTTCTCTTCTTAACCCTCACAATTTTCGTGTTAGCGGATATGGCTCACGCCGCGACCGCATACATCCGTGTCAATCAAGTGGGTTATGTTGGAGTCTCTACTAAACGCGCTTACCTGATGGCCAACGGCTCCGAAGCTGGCGCGACATTCGCGGTCAAGAATTCCAGCGGTACAACTGTTTACTCATCTGCAATAGGCGCGAGTCTGGGAGCCTGGGGAACTTTCACGAATATTTATGCACTTGATTTCGATTCGTTGATGACTACAGGAACGTACGCGATTTCGGTTGCGTCGCCGATCGCAGCGACATCGCCGTCATTCAAAATCGACACGGCTGCGAATCTTTATGACACTCCTTTAGCCAATTCACTTTATTACTACGAAACCTCGCGCGACGGACCGAATTACATCCCCAATAGCTTGCGCACCGCCCCTGGCCACATGAACGACCAGAGCGCCAATGTCTATCTCACTCCTACCTTCAACAAGAAAGACACTGCAGGCACGCTCACGGCGACGGGTGCAGTGATCGATGCTACTGGTGGATGGTGGGACGCCGGAGACTATATGAAGTTCGTCGAGACACACAGCTACACGGTCGCGATGATGCTCGTCGGTGTGCGCGATTTTCCGAGTGCAATGGGTGTAAGCTCGAGCGCGTCGAATTTTACTGCTGAAGCGCGCTTTGGCCTCGATTGGCTGCAGAAGATGTGGGCTGATAGCAGCAAGACTTTGTACTATCAGGTAGCTATCGCTTCGGGCGGACACGCCTATACTGGTGACCATGACATTTGGCGCCTCCCACAGGCCGACGATACTTATCAGGGATGCGCGTCGCCCTATCAATACATCTGTCATCGGCCGGTGTTGCAAAATCCTGCAGGGGGCGCGGGAGCTTCGATCAGTCCCAATATCGCGGGACGCCTTGCAGCATCCTTTGCGCTTTGCTACAAGGTGTTTGCCGCAAGCGATCCCGCCTATGCCAATCAATGTCTCTTATCTGCTGAACATATTTTTGATCTGGCGAACACAGCCCCAAGCGGAAATCTGCTGACTGCGGGGCCATTTGATTTCTATCCAGAAACTGAATGGCGGGACGATCTGGAGTTCGGAGCAACCGAGCTGTATTTTGCTCTGAAGGGGGCGGCGAGTCTGCCCTCGGGCTTGCCCCATACCGATCCGACATTCTACTTGCAAAAAGCGGCGACGTGGGCGAATGCGTATATTACTGGACCCAATGATGCGGCTGACACATTAAATCTCTACGATGTCAGCGGACTCGCGCACTTTGAACTCTATCGTGCGATCGTGCTTGCCGGAAACCCAACTGGCCTTGCTACATCGGAAGCCGCACTGCTCGCTGATTTGAAAAAGCAGTTGGATAAGGCTGTCACACAGGCGGGAAAGGATCCGTTTGGATTCGGATTCCCCTGGGGCACTTACGACACAACCTCTCACGGCGGTGGGCTCGTCGTTATGGCGAACGAGTACGACAACCTAACCAACTCGAGCGCCTACGCAGCATACGGAAGCCGCTGGCAAGCGAATGTGCTGGGTGCAAACGCTTGGGGTACATCGCTGATTGTGGGAGATGGGAGCACCTTCCCGCTCTGCATGCAGCACCAGGTGACAAACTTAGTCCCGGTGCCGCCGAACGGTCCTCCCTTCTTATTGGGAGCTGCGGTCGAGGGGCCGAATTCCGCGGCGGCTAAGGGAACCCTGACCGGAATGGTGGCGTGTCCTCCGAATGGCGTCGACACATTCGCGCAGTTTAATGGAAACGGCGCTGTCTTCCAGGACAACGTGCAATCCTACGCGACGGTTGAGCCAGCCATCGATTTGACGGCATCATCATTCCTGGGATTTTCCTGGCAAAGCGCGGGAGCGCCGTCGGGAACTCCATAACTCCGCATAACCCTACTCTCAAAGGGAAGTGCCAGTCACTCCCTTTGAGATTTCCCAATAGAGTGGCGTCGAATACTGCCCAGTTTGCGCGGTATAGTCCAACTTGGACTTGCAAGCTGGCGGCCGCTTTGCATTAGTATGGTACGAGTTCTGCGCCGTGCATCTCTTTTTATGTGGCTCCGATCTTGCCTTCCCGGCATTCTTGGCCGCACCTCTTTTATGCAAGCGCAAAAACGATTGGGCCGCCCACAAGTAAGAGTGAGGATATTTTGAATGAAAAAACCCGGTAAAGTTGTGCTCGCCATCCTGGCCGTGCTTGTAATCCTATTTGCAGTTGGCATTACTTTTACAATCGGCTGGCGGCCTTTTCTCGGACCTAAAGCTCGTCCTCTGACTTCACGGCACTTTGAACGAACACCGCAACGACTGGAACGTGGCCGCTATCTCTTTACTGGAGTGTCTGGCTGTGCTGCTTGCCATTCGCCGCACGATACGAGTCAGCCTGGAAATCCCGTTATAGTCAGCCAGGAAGGAACAGGCGCTGACATGGGAGTCGAAGGGTTACCGGGGCGCGTGGTCGCACCGAATCTTACGCCGGATTTGCAGACAGGCTTGGGAAGCTGGAGCGATGATGCCATTGCGAGAGCCATTCGCGAAGGCGTGCGGGTAGACGGCCGGACACTTTTTCCGCTCATGCCGTATGAAAATTTCCGGCATATGTCCGATGAGGACCTCGCCTCAATTATTGTGTTTATGCGCTCACTACCAGCGGCGCACCATGAGCTGTCACAGACAAAAATTGTTTTCCCAGTGAAATATTTGATTCGCTCGGTTCCGCAACCGGTTACGTCTCCAGTAAATGATCCCGATCCAAATGATGCGATTCAGCGTGGAAAGTATCTGGTCACCATGGGAAGTTGCAATGGCTGCCATACTCCACAAGTGCGTGGACAGGAGATTGCAGGCATGGAGTACGGCGGCGGCTTTCTCCTAAAGGAGAACGGGATGTCGGCAGCTGCGGCGAACATCACTCCTGATGCAACCGGAATCAGCTACTACGATGAGGCCTTGTTCATTCAAGCGTTACGCACTGGGCAAGTGGGAGCGAGAAGCTTGAGTCCGATCATGCCATATGAATCGTACCGTAAGCTGACGGATAACGATCTCAAAGAGATGTTTGCTTACCTACGTACATTGAAACCGGTGAAGCACAGAGTGGATAACACATTACCAGCAACCTACTGCAAATTGTGTCGGCAAATGCACGGTGGTGGAGATCAGAACTGAGCGCGAGGTCCAAAAATAGACTCTTCTTCAAATATGCTATTCCGTTCAATTTGCCTGGCCGGCTTCTGATCCAACTTTCAGCTCGAATATTTGAGTATGGCTGGTACGAGAGTATGCGCCGGTAGTTTTATACATCAGCGGTTACGTCGCAGCAGCAAGCATCCGCCGATGAACGAGAGAACGCCGACGATTCCGGCAGTAACGATGCCTGTCCAAAAAAGCGGACTCTGGAGGTCGCTGGAAGAGGCGGTAGAGAAAAAGTGATGCACTGCATGTCCAAGATGCAACGTGACGAGCAGAACAGCAATTCCGCACAAGATATTCAGGATTCGCATCGTGTCTCCCATCAAAGTCATACTTATGATCAGTAGCGCCTCGCATACCGCAAGCGGGAACGCGCCCGCAACGGAAGTATAGCTCTAGCGCACAGGTAAACTCGATCTTCACACGACTCCCTTACATCACGATCCTTCAAGTAGAATCGATCTGAGTAGAATTAATCAATGAAAATAGGCGTTCTGGCACTACAGGGGGACTTCGATGCACACCGCAAACGGCTCGAAGAATTGGGAGCTGAGGTTGTGCTCATTAAGAAACCCGAACAACTCGATGACATCGATGGACTTGTGATTCCCGGCGGTGAGTCCGGAACATTTCTTAAACTCCTTGGCGAAGCAGGTTTTGAAAAACTTAAGCAATTCGTGCGAGCGAAGCCTACGTTTGGAACCTGTGCTGGCGCGATTCTTCTCGCCAAGGAAGTCTCAAATCCCTTCCAGGCTGGACTAGGTGCAATTGATATCGGGATTCGCCGCAATGCTTACGGACGGCAGGTAGATAGCTCAATCCGCGAGGGCCGGCTTCTGCCAGAAAAGCCAGGCGATTCTGCAATCGAGATGGTCTTTATTCGCGCCCCCAAAATTGAGCGTGTCGGACCGGATGTCGAAGTGTTGGCGACGGAAGGTAAAGATCCAGTAGTAGTAAGACAGGGAAGAGCGATGGCCGCGACATTTCACCCGGAACTCAGCGACGATGCCCGTATACATCAAGCGTTTCTTGATTTGATCGACTCAAGCTCTAAGTGACTGCGATTCGCGGAGCGTTATAGTGCCGAGTCACGGTTGTGCGCTGGCTTCTTCTATTCGGTCCATCTCAATCACTGCTACCCATTGTCCGTCACGATTGTCGGCATAAGCGACATGGCCGCCAAGGATCTCGGCTGCCACCGCTGGTGGCACATCGCGATGATAGCCAAAAAACTTCGTCTTCAATTCTGTCCACAGCCGCCAATTCTGGAGCATTGCATGACGAGGCTCGTATTTTGTCGAGAACACGAGGGCTACATCGAATCGTGAACTCAAATCGGTAGCGGACATAAGCTGCTCTGCCGTGAAGTCTTCGATTCTGACTACTTGCATGGGACGCGTGATATATCCAAGATAGGGGCGAGTGAGTTCATCGTTGGCCGGCCATGCTGTCAACACTTTCGCGCTAGGATAGCGCGCTTTTAAAAACTTTTCTGCGCCTTGATGCAACACAATGTAATCGCGATAGGCGAGATTATCTTCCATGGAAAATCCATAGGGTGGATTCACGAATAGACCGATTACAAAGACTAGTGCGACTATCGCTATGATTACGCGCCAATGGCGCAGTCTGCGTCGAAGAGTTGAGATCGAAATCATAATGACAAGAGGTACGATGGGGAGCATGTACCTGGCAAGCACAGCTCCTCCGACTACTGACAAAGCCAAAACATAGACGACGATAATAGCGAGAAAGGTGACTTGAATGTTTACGGCAATCCGCGCGCGTTCTTTCTGGGATTTGTCATCCTCCGGTAGCGCGCGATGAGTCATCGCGAACAACGTGGCTAGCGTCAGCCAGAAAAGACCAAAATATCCAAAGACCTGCCATAATCGCAGCAATAGAGCGAGCAATATTCTCACCGGCTGCATAGTCGCTTGCACGTTGTAACGAAAGAATTCCGGATTGCCGAATACAAATCTGGTGCGCAGATAATGAAATGAATACCACGCGCAAAGAGGAACCAACGGCACGAGAAGAAATGCCGATTTCCAGGCAGAGCGCCGGTATAAACAAAGCGCCGCATTAGTGGTGAGCCATGGGCATCCGCGCTCCCATATAAATAATGCCAGTGGAATCAGAATCGCAGTTTCTTTGGCAAAAAAAGCGAGACTAAACCAAGTCGCCGCGGCAACTCGCCGATCCTTTATATATGCGAGCAACCCCCAAAAAATTAATCCGGCGGCCGCCAGATCGACATGGGCAAGCGAGCTCTGGGAAAAAAATACGGGATAGAGCGCGGTACAAATTACAGTGGCAACAGCCACCTCGCCATTACTAATTCGTTGTGCAAGGCGAAAAATTCCGGTTAGCGAAAATGCGGCGATAGCCAACATCGCGGTGCGCGTAACAATGGAAGAGTATCCCGCGATCTTCCAGCAGAGGGCCAGATATATCATTACTAGTGGCGGGTGTGCATTGGAGGGCGTCGAGTGCGGTATTAAGCTGCCCGAAAGCAGTAGATCCCGTGCAGCGGGTATGTAGTATCCGGCTTCGTCCCAGAAATATGGCAGGCGCAATAGCGAAACGTGTAGCAGAAAAATCGATGCAAAAATTAGCGCGAAAACCAGCACTGGATGATCGAATCTGCTTCCGCTGTTTTTGGAAATGGCCACCAGCGGCGTCTAGTGTACCGGACCGGGGGTAGACCGGGGATCGAGTTTTATTTCGCCGAACGCGCCTTCGTAATTACTGATGTTCTGTTGCAAAATGGCCATGAGCGCTTTGGCTTGCTGCGGGCTCAAGTAAATTCCCTGGAAATTTTGCACTTCCACTTGCGTTTCGGTCTGTTGTTGCATTGTCCCAAATACTAAAAAGAAATCCCACACACTCACTCTGACCTGAACGCTATTCGCATAGCCTTCGCGGTACTCGGGTGTGTTTACAAGCTTGACGTTTGGTTGAATTGGGTTGGCCATAAGTTACATAGTGTAGCGCATCATGCAGGAAGAAAGCTCAACAGGAACAGGAACATGAGAATTAACGCCGAGAACTGCCGGCCACAATCGGCGAGGTTACCGGAAAGCTTGCGATCACCGTTGTGCCACTAGAATTGGAATCAATCAGAACGTCACCCCCAAGCTGTCGAACGCGTTCGCGCATTCCCCTGATGCCCACGCCGGCTTCGCCAACTGTCGCCATTTTCATTTGCTTTTCCAGCGGTATGCCTTTTCCTTGATCCTTTACTTCCACCGCGATCCGATCATTTGAGCGAGAGAGTCGAATCTCGGCCGTCATGCTGTTAGCATGACGATGAATATTTGAAAGGCATTCCTGCACAATTCTGAAAAGCGCGGTCTCGAACTCCTGAGATAGCCGTCCAATATCATCAGGAATTTCTAAGCTAACTTGGATTTTGCTGCGTTCGGCGAACCCTTCCACATACCAGCGCAATGCTGAAGCCAACCCAGCTTCATCCAAAAGCGGAGGGTGTAGAAGGTGAGACATGGTGCGGAGTTCGCGCGACAACTCGCTCAATAATGACAAACAATCGGCGATGATTTTCGCCGATTCTGGCGCATGTGCGCCTGATTGCAACGAAGCAAGGTTCAGAGACAATGCGACAACCATTTGTCCGGTGCTGTCATGAAGTTCGCGGGCTATTTGTCTGCGCTCATTATCTTGTAATTGCAGTAACCGTCCGGTTAGGTGGCGAAGACTGTCTTCAGCCCGTTTTCGTTCGTTTACTTGTTCCTCAAGTTCCGTGGTCCGCTCCTGCACCCTTTGCTCGAGCTCATCATGGGCTTGCCGCAATGCCTCTTCACTCCGCTTGCGGTCCGTGATGTCAACCTGAATGCCTACCAGATGTTTCGGATTACGCTGACCATCGAAGATAACCTGGGCGCGAGTGTACATCCATCGAACTTCCGAATCGATATGACGGCGTATTTTGAATTCAATCTCAACCGATCCAGTAATCAGAGCGTTATCTAAAGCGGTGTTTGCAATTACTCGATCTTCTGGAACCACACATTCGATCCAATCCTCGCGGCTTTTGACTACATTATCTTTAGAGAAGCCATACAAGGTAAGCAACTCATCAGACCACGCACTTGAATTTGTTTCGATAGTCCACTCGAAACTGCCCAAATGCCCGGCGCGCTGCGCGAGGGCCAGGCGCTCCTGGCTAAGGCGAAGAGCATCCTCGGATTTCTTCCGTTTTGTAATGTCCTGTAAAATCGCAATGAAATACTTTGGCGTAGACTTTCTTCCTCGCAATAGCGACACAGATAGATCGGCCCAAACTGACGATCCATCCTTCCGGATATAACACTTCTCGGTGGTGTGCTGATCGATCTCGCGATTCAAGAGCTTCTCTAATCCCTCAAGGTCGGCTTCGGTATGTTCTGGATGTGTAATGTCTTTGAACGTAATCTGCAGTAAGTCTTCCGGCTGGCAACCGAGAATGTCACAAAATGCCCGGTTTACACGGATAAATCTGCCGGAAAGATCTAACTGTGCCATGCCGATAGCCGCCTGCTCGAAGGTAAACCGGAAACGTTCTTCGTTCTCATCAAGTTTTTCCGCAACCTGCGCATGTCGCGCAATAGTACGGCGATTTGACTCGGTCAGAGCGATGATGACGATGGAGACGAAAACAAAGACAACGACTCTGGTAATTTCAACTGGCCGCGAAACGCCAAAAGTGAAGCGAGGGAGGAGAAAAAAATAATCCGTACCTAACACTGCCAGAACAATAGTCAAAACCGCAGGGCCAAGTCCGCAATACAAAGCGGAGAAAACCACGGCAGCGAATGAAAGCGCGAAGGGGGCCGAATCCTTAAGCACAGGTTGCAAGAATGAGCGGCCTGCCAAAGCGACGATTGTTGCTAAAATGGCAAAGCCATAACGTTTGAAGGAAACCTTAGTAGAAGCCTCCGTGAGTGGGGAGAAAAACGTCATTTTGGAGTAACAGTCTACCAAACATATTTTTGAAACCGACGGAATCAGCAAAACAAATCGGGCCCTTCTTCTGAGCGTGCGATGTCGTACGTTCTTTCACTTCAATTTGTACTCTCGTATACTACTAATATGGGCATATAGAAAGCTGTCATTCCGAACCTTTTGGAGAGAAGCCCTAAAATGCGGTACTTGTCATCGGGAATCAGCTGGATAGTTTTTGTGGCAGGTGTCCTGCTGCTGCTCATTGTTGCTGTGGCGGCCGACCATACGACCGCTCTTCTTGCGGACAGCGAAAAATGGGTCTCGCATACGCACGAGGTTGAAACGGTTGTTGCACAGGTGCGTTCCGAGCTATTTGCAGCACAGGTAGCGCTGTCCAGGTACAGCCTTACGGCAGATGAGTCCCATCTCGGCCGGTATACAGAATCCGTACAAAATCTTCGTAGTGGCTTGGGTCATTTGCGATCCTTGACGGCGGACAATACTGCCCAGCAACAAAGGCTCAATTCGCTTGTACCTATCGTGGATAGCAGGCTCGCTTTAATCGAGCGAGACGTTGCATCACTTAAAACAACACATTTTGATCGTCAGCAACAGGCTCTTTTCGAAATCCAAAGCCAACAACTCAATGAACAAGCGATTGCGTTATTGGAAGAGATGCAGAACGAGGAAGATCGTTTACTGGATGTTCGCGAAAGTATCTCCGAGCGAAGTTATGGAAAATTACGAGTTTGGCTGATAGTTATTTTTATATCAATTTTGATAGTTTTATTGGTCACCTTCCGGCAAACATTTCTACAGCTAAGAGAGCGCCGCCGGGCGGAAAATGCCGTACGACGTTTGAGCGCCCGCCTTCTGCAAGCGCAGGACGAAGAACGAAGAAAGATTGCGCGCGAATTGCACGATGGACTGGGGCAATATTTGGCTGCTCTGAAAATGAATTTGGTCCCGCTTGAAAGTCCTGGAATTTTAGAGGACGTTCCTGGGAAGAGCAAAGTAATATCCGAATCACTGCAACTGCTGGATCAAGCCATTGCGGAATCACGCACCTTATCCTATCTGCTTCACCCGCCACTCCTTGATGAAACCGGGTTCGCGTCCGCCGCGCAGTGGTACGTTGAAGGGTTTTCACAACGAAGTAAGATTCAGGTTCAGTTGGAGTTGCCTTCGAAAATGCAGCGTATGCCACCGGATATAGAACTGGCACTCTTCCGGGTACTGCAAGAGGGGCTTACCAACATCCTTCGCCATTCCGAGAGTTTGTCGGCAGAGGTTCGGTTGCAGATTACTTCGTCTAAAGCCATTTTATCCATAAGCGATCACGGCAAAGGGATGCCCATTACTGTCTTGCAACAGTTCAATCAGACAACTACAGGGACCGGAGTTGGATTGGCTGGCATGCGTGAGCGGGTGAACGAATTTGGAGGGCGCTTAACAGTGGAATCGGCAGGCGCAGGAACCGTGTTGATGGCGACTATACCGTTACGGCAAAACAAGGACGTGCTTCGCGCCTCAACGACCCAATCTAATTCGGCGCAAGCACAAAGTGCGGACTGAGGAATTCGTAGCGATATCGATTGAGTGTGGAATGTGTGAGAAGTCGCCGCCAGAAGATGTTCAGCTCAGAATTCGATTTAGAAATCCCCGAACCCCGATGTACCCGATGAGTCCCACGCAAAGCAGAAGAGCAATACCTGTTGCCCAAACCGGCATATGTGGAGTTTCCGGAGTAAGCGCTGTTCTGAGTCCCTCACTCATGTACACCAAAGGGTTGAGCAATACCAGGTATTGCAGCCAACGAACTTTTTGCAGAAATGCCCATGGGTAATAAACGCAACCCAGAAAAGTAATGGGAACAACTACAATGCCAAACATCAGGGCGACGTGTTGCGGCTTGACGATGGTTCCGATCATAAGACCCATTGCACCCGACGCCAGGCTGGCAAGGATTACTGTGAAGACAAGAACGGTCCAGCTGTCGACGTGAACATGAACCGGTGACACGGGTATGAAATAAATCAAAGGAAAGACAACGAGAGCGGCAATTACGCTTTGAATAGCGCTAAAGATAATTTTCTCAATCGCAACCCAGCTCACCGGCAAAGGCGACATTACGCGGTCATCAATTTCACGAGTGGTGCCAATCTCAAAGGAGAGTGGCAGAGCAACTGCCATAATCCCCTGAACAAAAATCGCAACCGCTATTAATCCCGGCAAAATCAGTGTGCCAAAACTAATGCCGCGAGCATTCTGAAATCCCTGACCCATCTTAGGGAACAGGTAAGTAAATACGAAAACGAACATGAAGGGATTCATCAGAGTTCGTACGGCAAATGCAACGAAGTCACGCCGGAGGACATAAAGGTCCCGCAGCATCAATCCCCAGAATGCCCGGGCATAGAGCATTGAGTTATTCACGCAAATCTCTCCCCGTCAGCTTTAGAAACACTGTTTCAAGACTGGCTTCGGTGATCGAGATGTCTTTTAGCTGCGAGCCGGTGACCTCGACGATTTTCGGAAGCAATCCATCTAAACTATCGGCGAAAAGCCGGAGAACATCCGCTTTGACTTCAACAGCTTTAATTCCAGCAAGAGCATGCAAACTTTGTTGCAACGCTGGATCATTCTGGTCGCGAAGATGAAGATTGATGAGTTTCTGTGCTCCCACGCTTTGCTTTAAGTTCGATGGTGTATCGCAAACTAAAATTTTTCCATGATCGATAATGGCTACACGATCGCAAAGCTCGTCGGCTTCCTCCATATAATGCGTGGTCAGCACGACCGTAATTCCCCGGGTGAGGAGCTGGCGAATGCTGTCCCAAAGTGCGAGTCGGCTTTGGGGATCGAGCCCGGCACTGGGCTCATCGAGAAAAAGAACTTCAGGCTCGTGAGCGATAGCGCGGGCGATTTGCACCCTTTGCGCCAGTCCTCCGGAAAGTTCCCGCACAGAAGATTTGGCACGCTCGGTCAAGCGAAACATTTCCAACAGTTCGGCGGTTCGCCGTCTGGATATATCGGAAGAAAAACCGAAGTAGCGACAATGGAAGTAAATATTTTCCCAGACCGTGCATTGACGATCCAGGGTGTTGTATTGCGGTACCACGCCCATGTGGCGTCGGGCGCGAGCGGGAGTGGCCACTACATCAAGGCCGGCAATGCGTACTGTACCGGTCGTGGGTAGAGTACGCGTGGTACAAACCCCAATGGTGGTACTTTTGCCGGCACCGTTAGGACCTAATAATCCAAAGAGCTCGCCTTTGGCAACAGTCAGGTCGATGCCGCAAACAGCATCCACCGGCACTGTACCCGGATAGCGTTTGGTTAAACCGCGAATGCTGACGATGGAATCGTTTGTGTCCGTCATCTTGCAGATTCAGATAGAAGCAAAGTGAAAATGCGAATCCAAATTATACAGGCGAGAGTTGTGAACACATCTTGTCTTATCCTGATTGGGCACTAAATCTGGTCATTAATGGTTGTCCCAAATCCGTAAAAACGAGAAATTTAAGTTGAAGACCCCTTGCCTTCTAGTGCCCCGGTTGCTAAGGTCAGGTTGTTAACGGCCCGGCCAATTTGTCGGTTTGCAGTAAGGCTCGGCTCCTTCCCTGAATCAAGTTTTGGTTTAGCGATCTCGAAAGCAGTTCCGAGCACTGCTCCCGCCTTTTTGCCGCGCCAACCGAAAGGAGTTCTATGTCCTCTCCAAAAAGTCGTCTTCCACTTGCAGGTAGCGAGCGCTCTCCTCTACGGGGAGCTCGAATGATAGGACCAGCCAACCCTAACGAACAAATTGAAGTCACGGTTCGCCTGCGTTCTCGTGCGGGAAAAACTCCACCGGTTGCGCCTGAGAGTTTCCGGCAACTTCCTGCACAACGGCGCGTTCTTAGCCGCGAAGAGCTCGAAAAAGTTCACGGAGCCGATCCCGCAAGCATTGCCCGAGTCGAAGCTTTTGCTGGTGAACAAGGGTTGACGGTTGTAGGAACCAGCGCTGCCCGTCGAACCGTCGTTCTTTCCGGCACCGTGGCTGCAATGAGCGCGGCCTTTGGAGTTCAGCTAGCTCAATATGAACATAGCGGAGGCCAATACCGCGGCCGCACTGGGGCCATCCATATCCCGGCGAAACTCAATGATGTAATCGAAGGAGTTTTCGGACTCGATAACCGTCCTCAGGCGAAGCCGCATTTTCGCAGACGGAGAGGACAACCAAACATCCATGCACATGCCGCCAGCCTCTCCTACACGCCGCCGCAGTTAGCCAAGTTGTACGATTTTACGACCGATGTTGATGGTAGCGGCGAATGTATCGCCCTCATAGAACTAGGAGGCGGTTTTACTCAAGCAGACTTGAAGAGTTATTTCGGTGAGCTTGGATTGAATACGCCCGTTGTGACCGCTGTTTCCATTGGGAATGGTAACAATTCTCCAACCGGAGATCCGAACGGCTCGGATGGGGAAGTGATGCTGGACATCGAAGTGGCTGGCGGGGTCGCACCGGGAGCGAAAATAGTCGTTTACTTCGCGGAGAATACGGATGCTGGGTTCCTGAACGCGATCACAACGGCTGTGCATGACAAGACAAATAATCCATCAGTCATTTCCATAAGTTGGGGTAGTGCGGAGTCTAATTGGACGGCACAGGCGATGACTTCCATGGACGAAGCTTTTCAAAGTGCAGCCGCAGTCGGAGTTACCGTTTGCGTCGCTGCTGGAGATGATGGTTCCACAGACGGAGCACAAGATGGGCTCAATCACGTCGATTTCCCAGCATCAAGCCCTAATGTGCTGGCTTGTGGAGGGACCCGGCTCACCGCATCGCAGAATAGCATTACCAGTGAAACGGTATGGAATGAATTGCCTAACGAAGGCGCAACTGGTGGAGGAATCAGTGATTTCTTTCCTCTGCCAAGTTGGCAAACGGATGCCAGCGTTCCCGGATCTGCTAATCCCGGCGGAAGGGTAGGGAGAGGAGTTCCAGACGTTTCCGGAGATGCGGACCCAACCACCGGCTATGTCACTCGTGTCGATGGACAGCCAGACGTTATCGGAGGCACAAGTGCTGTCGCGCCTTTATGGGCAGGACTCATTGCTCTCATAAATGAGAGCCTTGGTAAACCGGTTGGATTCATTAACCCTCTTCTCTATCAAGATGGCCTGAAGAATGGAAGCTTCCATGACATTACTTCCGGTAACAATGGCGCATACTCCGCGGGAACTGGATGGGATGCATGCACTGGCCTCGGAACTCCGGTTGGCGTTCAGGTCGGCATAACTCTAGGCGTAACAGCGGCCCAAGCCTCTAAGACCGCATAACGGTAACAAAGAAGTAAAAAAAGAGGAGAGTGCACTGCACTCTCCTCTTTTAAGTTGCGTGCTTCTATTGAACCGTGACCGCGACTGCAGTAGAAGGAATCCCGTTCGCTACAACTTCTAATTCACTTGCGCCCAGTTCGATTCCAGCTGGAACGGTGAAGTGTGTCGAAACAATCGCGCTTCCGGTGGCAACTGCCATCGTGCTGTGATTGTATGTTCTAGCGTAGAAAACGTGGCCAGTGGCGCTGTTCGTAATTCGAACAAGCGGATAATTGGTGGCAGACTGACCGTCATCACCGTAAGCCGCTCCTTGCGAAAGGCCGTTGAACTGGGTCCCTGAAATCAGGTATGAGCGCGCGTGGATTACATTTTTAGGAGCTTTGGTAATGGTCGGAGCCCAAGCCGGATTGGGACTTCCAGCAGCAGTGTAGATCTCAACATCTTGCGAGGTGTCAGTAAATAATATCTGGCCAGTTGGCAATACGAGCATACGTCCATAGTAGGACGAATCGTTTACTGCATTGGGCGTTGCGGGCACGGCATTTAGATTTGTGCCATCGAATTCGTAGAATTTAGACGGCGTTCTAAATACTCCCGGACTGGCAAAGACAAGTACATTGCCGCTAGGCAACAGGGATGCGGGACCGTCCGCTATGTCCTGTTGTTTGCCACCTGGAGCAGGGAACGTGGGACCTTGTATCCAGGTGCCAGGGTCGTTTGGGTTAGCGGGCGGATTATAAACAGAGGTAAATCCGGTCGCTCCAGTCGCGAACACTGTTCCGTCTGGACGCAATACGGCTGGCCCCAGTTCATGCGATCCGCTGTTATTGGCATTTGTATCATCAAGCTTAACAATAGTGTTTCCGGCGTTGATCCATGAACCCGTGCTCGGGATGTACTTTTCCGCATTCGTGAGATTGGCGGTATTGTTCGCATCGACGGTTAAGACGGTCTGATCGGGAAGAAGGGTCCATCCCTCTTCATCATTAATATCGGCTTTCCCGGTGCCCGTCGCAGTCCAAGTCAATGTTTTGGAATTGAACAAGGCTTGCTGCACTGTGCAACAGTCCGCAAGCATATACGTGCCATTCGGAAGCACAACGTTCTGGGCGTCGCCGATCCTCGTCCAACCTGTCGGTGGCTTCACTAATCTCCATTTGTTTGTCTTGGGGCTATAAATAGCACCGAGCGTTGTCCAAGCCTCTTTACCGAAGTTGTATTCACCGCCATTCATGATGACTCGCCCATCGGGCAACACCGCCGAAGCGTAATAGAGCGGGCTGTATCCAGTTGGTAATGAAGCTAATTGCGACCACGTTCCGTTCACATAACTCCCCATATTATCGGGAGTCAACCGCCACCAGTCTTGTGCTCCGGTGTCATGCACCATCACGGTTCCGTCAGTTAGCAAGAGGGCTGTACTCGGGGAAAAGGAGGGCTGGTTAATTAATGGTTGCCACGATTGTGCCTGAAGCATTTCAGCACACGCCGCCAGGAAGATGAGTGCGAACGCCAGCATCCGCCGAAAATTCATAAATGTTCCTTTCACGATTATTTCGTTAAGTGGAGGTGGACTGAGGAAAGGGAAAAACCCGCCCGAGGAATGTACGTGAAGAGATTCTACAAGTCAATTACAAAGCATTTGCTTCTAAATGTTAAAACTGCAAAAGTTTTCACTATTTTCTAAACTTGTCGAAATCGGTATGTTGCATTCGGTTACTTTTTCGTGTCGTTTGACTGTTCCCCGGCTGCGGGTGGCTGCACTGTCGTCCTTGTAGGTGACGTTATGCACTTCATCGCCGGATGTTTGAACAACGCCGGATCCGGTGTGTTTAGCTGCACATCTTTATAGAGCACCGTGCGTGGCCTGCCCATTCCACTTCTTTCGATTTTGACTGGAAATCCGTCGAGGTCTTTTGCGTTCCATACTTTTAACTCCATCGTTCTTCCGTCACGCTTGGTAAATTTTAAATTTTCGATGGTACATGGGTGGCCATCGACGACGTCCGTGCCCAGTGAAGTATGCTCAACTTTGGCATCTTGCAATCCAGAAAATGGAGCTGTGCGCGCGGGAGGAATAGAGCCTTGCATACACATGGATTGCTCAGGGTAATATGCGAAAGTATCCTGCGTATCTAAATCCGTCACCATGTATCCCACTGCCATATCGGTGCGCATTAATGATCCCGAGCGATAAATTTTCGTATCGCCAGGACCGCCAACCAATGCTCCAGACATTGTGGCTGAAAATTCGGTAAACCTTTTAAAGGGATTTTCACTTGAGCTGCTCTGTGCTGAGGAGGTTTGCAGTGGGAGTATGGCCAATGATGCGCCTGGCATCTGGCCTTTCTGTGCTTTTGCAGTTACCGCAAAGATGAGTACGATTAACAGCTCGCGAACGTCAGGTAGAACAATTGACATCTGTATATCCTTTGCAGCGAATCTAAATAGGGCAAGGCGGCTTATGATTGCGCGTTGCAGTTCATGTACTGAAGATACCGAATAAGGAAATGATTTTGAACAAATAAGGCTACGTCTAAACACAAACGTAGCCTCATCTGATTCAGATTATCAGCCAGCGCTTACTTTAGTTGAATGCGCTGTGAAGGTGTGTTGTGGCCAGCCTCGAAGCTGGTCAAACCGCCTTTACCCGCAGCCGGAGCTTTGGCTGGAGCCGTGGTTGAATAAACCGCGCTGGCAGGGCCTTCATTATCGATAAAGGTGTCGAAAAAACCATCTTCATCGTAAATAGCGAAGCTGTCGGGATGACGCGGTAGGCTGTTACCCACATCAAAAACAAATTCAATCGCATCATCGAAGCCATAAATGACTGCAATGCTCGCATCGGTTGAGGAGATGTCGGTGGAAGCACGGTTTGAACCGAATGCGTCATTCGGATATTGACCTTGCGCCATATACACTTCAAATCCGCCAGCCGGGAATTGGCCGAAACCAATTTGGCAATTGGTGTAATCGTGGTATCCGGTCACGAAGTTGTAAGTGCCGGCCACTCTATTAGATGGACCTGACGCGTACAACACGAAGGTGTCGCAGTAGGGTTCGACCGGGAATGTGATGGAGTAATAACCTGCGGTGACGAGTGGTGGGGGTGGCGTGGTTGCGCTGGCAATCCCTGTAATCGCCAACAAAAAAGTGATAACGATGCAACTTGTGATTTTCATCCGTAGTCTCCTGGGGAGTTGACCTGATTCTGGTTTAACTGCTATGCAAGGTCAAAACTGCTGGGCCTTGCGCTTTGAAGCCGGGAAAGGAGCCCATCAAGCGCTACCAACATACGACAAAAATTCTGAATGTCAAGGGAAACAAGGGGTCAGCGATTTGCAAAAATTAAATTTTTAGAAATTGACGGACGTACAGCAAATGTAGGGTATGAAATCAAAGGTTTCGCAAAATCATTTTTGTTTGAGTAAGCCGCTCATCATTCATTGCTATGTGCAATTTATTGCGTCTCTGTTTACAAGTCCAGGCAGTGTGCCGGAGGCTTGAATAATTTCGGATCAGGAGGAGCGAAACTTACATTTTTATAGATCGCAATGCGAGGTGTACCCACGCCGTCCTGCTCAATTTTGATGGGGAAGCCTTGGAGATCCTGCGCCTCCCAAATCTTTAATTTGATTTCGTGGCCGCTTTCTTGTGTGATGGTTACGTTTTCGATTTCGCAAAAATGTCCGTCGATGGTTTCCTCTCCAGCTCGTGTACGCTCAACTTTTGATTTCCCAAGTACTAGGTAGGGAAACGTCCTGCCCCCGGGAGGGGTCCCCTTTATACAACCCTTGTTGTTTGCCAGCTTAACGAAAGTTTCGTAGGTATTCACATCACTAACAACGTAGCCGCCGTCCACGCTGTTGGTCCTTATTTTGCTGCCCATCCGGTAAATCTTTGCTTCCTCTTCCGGGCCCATAAGAGAGCCGCTCATGAGCGCCGAGAACTGAGAAAACTTAGAGAACGGATCCTCATCCTGGCTATTCGCCCCCACACTTAGCAGTTTAGGTTCTGACGACGATTGCACCGTCGCTGGCGAGGAATTCTGTCCTATTGATACTAACGATAGAGCGATCATGATAATCATGATTACTCCGGGTCGTGAAAGATGGACCATATAACGGTTCTCCGGGTCTAAAGTTTTTGGGTATCTTTACGAAGCCAAAAAAGCCACGGTGATCTTCTCACCATGGCTGAAATTACAGCAATATTCGAATAGGCCTTGCGAACAGAATTACTTCGCAACACCGGTAGCTGATTTGCCGCCCATCCGAGCCGGAGGCGTGCCTAAGGTCAAAGTTCCAGCATTGAAAAGATAGGTGCCGCCACCATCATTCTCGTAGAGAGCCCAGAGAGCAGACTTGGGGGCAATCAGCCATTCAAACGAACGGTACGTTTGCCCGTTAAGCGCAGTTTCATTATCCCCAACAATCGAAGTGGTGGCAACTGAAGTAGTAGGAGCCAAAGTTCCCTTGGGCGCGCTGCTTACTACGCCAGCGCCATAGGAAACGCCGCCAGCACAATCATAATTATCGTGAGTGAAGCTAACGACCTTGGCAATTGAGTTATAACTAACGGTGCCACCGTCGCAGAAACCTGTGAAGGTGAACCCGTAACTGATTGTTTTTGCCTGGGCCGAAAGACCCATAGCTGCTGCGAACAAAGCAACAACAAAAATGCTTTTAATTTTCAATTTGTATCCTCCTGGGAGTTTCTAAATCAATTTACTGACACTGAGAAGTGAAACAGAGTTACTCAATCGCACAAGGGGGGAAATAGCTGCAATCGAGCGAGACAAACATACTACAACCGAATCGAATGTCAAGAGTTTGTAAAGAATTTATTTCCGGTTCGTTACAAAAATGCACCTAGATACGGCGCTTTTCTTTGCCGATGACAATTTCAGGTATTCGAAGTGATAATGTGCAAAGTTATGCAGCATCTTTCAATTAATGCACGATTCACTTCGCTGTGTGAAGTCTGTCAACGTGGGAATTGATTGAATGCCTCCAGGTGCGCAAACTTGTGCGCCTAGTCAATATTTTCAGAGTTTATGATTCAATTGCGGCAAGATCGCGGTCGCGCACTCCAATCAAGTAGAGGATGCTATCAAGTCCCAAAAATGAAACCGCATGGTTCGCGCTCTTTCGCACCAGTGGCTTTGCGTGAAAGGCAATGCCCATACCCGCAATGTTCAGCATAGGTAGATCGTTTGCGCCATCTCCAACGGCGACCACTTGATCGAGCGAAATATTTTCTCGCTGTGCTATCTCTCTGAGGAGCTCGGCTTTTCTCGCTCCGTCTACGATTTCTGCTCCCACTTCGCCTGTAACTTCGCCATTCATTATTTCAAGCTCGTTGGCGTGAACGTAATCGATACCAAGGCGCGATTGAAGGTATTTTCCGAAGAAGCTGAAGCCGCCAGAAAGAATTGCAGTCTTGTAGCCCAAACTTTTTAAGGTGGAGATAAGGCGCTCAGCTCCGGTCGCCAGCGGGATTGTATTCAGGACATCCTTCACTCGTTCTTCATGCAAGCCTTTCAGCAACGCAACCCGTTTAGTGAAACTCTGTTTGAAGTCAAGTTCGCCACGCATGGCCGCCTCGGTAATTTTGGCGACCTGATCGCCGGCTCCTTTCAATTTGGCGAGTTCGTCGATGACTTCCGCTTGAATGAGTGTCGAATCCATGTCGAACGCGAAGAGTCTCCGATTTCTGCGGTAAATGCTTTCCCGTTGAAATGCGATATCGATGCTCAGTTCGTGCGTGAGTGCAAGCAAAGCAGCTCGCATTTCATCGGTGGAATGTGGCTGTCCGCTAACCCGAAATTCAATACAAGCATTCGTAGCGGAAGAGGTCGCGAGAGAGAGGCGTCCGGACAAGCGTTCGATGCGGTCAATATTCAAATTGTTTTCCGAGATGATGGTACTCACTCGCGAAAGTTGTTCGGCGGTAATCTCACGGCCCAGGATAGTGATGATATACCGTTCCTTTGCCTGTGCCGCTGCCCAATGGTGGAATTGTTCTGTTGAAATTTTACTGAACCGTATCTGAATATCGAGCTCGTGCGCCCTCACAATCAAATCTTTTTTGATTGCAGTAAAACCTGTGCCATGGGGCACTTCAATTAACATTCCAAGCGCGAGAGCTTCATGGACAACTGCTTGTCCAATATCGAGAATGCGAATGTCATGTGCAGCAAGGACGCTGCCGAGAGAACTGGTGAGCCCAGGTTTGTCATGGCCCGAGATATTGATCAGGATAATTTCTTTCATTTTTGAGGGTTACTTCGATGCGGCTACGGTCTCACTTTCAGAGCGATAAGCGCGTCATCTGAAATCAACGACTGCCGAGCCTAAAACGCATCAATCCCCGTAATACTGTTTCCGATAATCAAGGTATGAATGTCGTGCGTGCCCTCGTAAGTCTTCACTGATTCCAGATTCATCATATGACGCATGATCGGGTATTCGTCCGCGATTCCGTTAGCGCCGAGGATATCGCGCGACATGCGGGCACACTCCAGTGCCATCCAAACATTATTTCGCTTCGCCATCGAGATATGTTGATGCTGAACTTTGTCTTGATCTTTCAACCGGCCTACCTGTAAAACCAGCAACTGCGCCTTGGTTATCTCAGAGATCATCCATGCCAGCTTTTCCTGCACGAGCTGGCGCGAGGCGATTGGCTCGTTGTGAAACTGCTTACGCAATTGCGAATACTGCAAGGCGCAGTCATAGCAAGACATTGCGGCGCCAACCGCTCCCCATGCAATACCATAACGAGCCTGATTCAAGCACATCAGCGGAGATTTGAGCCCGCCACTTTTTGGTAATAGATTCGATTCAGGAATGTGCACGTCTTGCATCGAAAGCCCCGACGTTACCGAAGCCCGTAGCGACCATTTTCCATGAATATCGAAGGCTCGGAATCCGGGACGATTCGTTTCAACCAAGAACCCGCGAATCTTGTTGTCCTCATTTTCGACTTTTGCCCAGATCACGGCGACGTCGGCAATTGAGCCGGAAGTGATCCACATCTTTTCGCCATTCAAGATATATTCGTTCCCAACTTTCCGCGCACGGGTTCGCATGCCACTAGGATTCGATCCGAAATCAGGTTCGGTTAGCCCGAAGCAACCCAGCTTTTCGCCTTTCTGCATTGCGGGCAGCCACAAGTCTTTCTGTTCATCGCTACCGAAGGCATAAATGGGATACATCACCAAAGCGGACTGCACGCTGACAAAGGACCGCACACCCGAGTCGCCGCGCTCGAGCTCCTGCGTGACCAATCCATACTCAACATTCGACATTCCCGCGCAACCATAACCCTTAAGGCTCGCTCCAAAAAATCCCAAATCCGCCATTGGTTTTACTAATTCGCGAGGGAAGCGGCCTGCACGGTTGCACTCTTCTATAATGGGGATTAAGTTCTCTTCGATAAATTTACGCGAGGTATCACGTACCAATCGTTCGTCATCATTGAGCAGGGTATCGAAATCGATAAAGTCAACGCCGCGGAACTTTAAAGCCATGGGATCTCATTTCCGTGCCTTCGCCATTGATACGAGGAGAGATAGGCGAGGAGCAAACTTTAAAGGCTAACAAAGGGTCAGCAGAGGGTCAAACTTCATATTCTTACAGCGCGGCTTTCCCGGAACGATATCGGACCAGAACCTGCTTTTACAATCTCTTGACGACGGGTCTGGCGAGTATTCTTGAAACTGCATCCAACTCAATAGTTATGCTTATAGTTGACAAGAATCGTCGCCGATTGAACGTTGTTCCGTTCTGTCGACATCTTTATTTGATGTTGCTCAGTCTGTTATTTGCTTCATTCATGCTAGTGCAAGCCGCTGCGGCAGATGTCCGGCCTCTTCAAACACCTCTCGACGAGGGTTTTCACCTTCTTTATAGTCTGGATTTTGCCCGTGCCCATCAAGTTTTCCTGGCTTATGAAACCGGTCATCCTGATGATCCTCTCGGGCCGGCTTGCGATGCGGCAGGATTGTTGTTTTCTGAATTTAATCGGCTGGGAGTCCTTGAAGCGCAGTTTTACGACGACGACAAAGCATTTGAAAATCGTAAAAAACAGAATTCCGATCCTGCGGTGCGCGAACGTTTCAATGCCGCGATTCGACTTGCCGAAAGCCGTGCCCACGCCAGATTGTCGGGTAATCCGAAAGATCCAGACGCACTTTTTGCGTTAACTCTTTCTTCGGGATTGCAAGCCGACTACGCTGCTTTGATTGAGAAGAGTAATCTAACCTCGCTCCACTTTACGAAAGTCGCAACTGTATGGGCCGATCAGTTGCTTATTGTTGATCCAAAATGCTATGACGCCCACGTTGCTACGGGATTTAGCAAGTACATTATTGGCAGTATGTCCGCGCCCGTGCGCTGGTTGGTTCGACTTGGGGGTGTCTCAGGGGACAAAAAAGCCGGAATATCGGAATTGCAAATCACAGCCGATCATGGACATTATCTGGCGCCATTCGCCCGCATTCTCTTAGCTATTGCGTATGTTAGGGAAAAAGATCGACCGCGTGCTCGCGAAATCCTGTCCTCTTTACGAGACGAATTCCCCACCAATCCTTTATTTGCGAAGGAAATTGCGCGATTGGATCAACCTGCCAAATAGGCGGCTCTGCAAGAGTCCAGTGTGACGCCTCATTCATCAGAAATTCATGTTTTTGTAACCGCATTGTAATATTTGCAACGTACAACCGATTTGACTATCAATAAGGAGGAGCTAGTGATTCGTCGCTTAGCACTTTTGTGTCTCGCCCTGGCGCTGCCCGCTTTCGGACAAACTACTGTAAACGGAGCAGGCGCCACATTTCCGTACCCGATGTATTCCAAGTGGTTTAGCGAATATCACAAGTTACACTCTGACGTTGAAATTAACTATCAATCGATTGGCAGCGGTGGCGGCATTCGCCAGGTGCTTGCAGGAACGGTGGACTTTGGCGCCAGCGATGGTCCCATGAGCGATGAACAGCTTTCGCAAGCAAAAACCAAAATTTTGCATATTCCCACCGTTCTTGGAGCTGTTGTTCCCGCGTATAACATTCCGGGCGTCACTGGCGAAGTGAAGTTTACTCCGCAGGCATTGGCGGGAATTTTCCTCGGAAAGATCACATCCTGGAACGATCCTGCATTGGTCAGTGCAAATCCTGGAGTAAATTTTCCCAACCAACCGATTGTCGTTGTGCATCGTTCCGATGGCAGCGGCACAACATTTATCTTCACTGACTATCTTTCAAAAGTGAACCCAGAATGGCAGAGCGGCCCGAGCAAAGGTACGTCAGTTAAGTGGCCGGTTGGCCTTGGCGGAAAAGGTAATGAAGGTGTCGCTGGTATGGTTCGGCAAATGCAAGGCGCAATCGGTTACATAGAATTGATCTATGCCGTACAGAATAAAATTCCATATGGAGTCGTGCAAAACTCCTCCAAGAATTTCGTAAAGGCCAGTCTCGAAAGCGTCACTGCCGCTGCAGCTTCCGCGCCAAAGATGCCCGCTGATTTTCGGGTCTCTATTACCAATGCACCCGGAAAGGATGCTTATCCTATCTCCAGCTTCACTTGGTTGTTAATTCCGGCTCAGTCCAAGGATGCTGCTAAAGGAAAAATCCTCAATGACTTCCTGAACTGGATGCTAGTCGATGGGCAAAAGATGACTGCAAACCTGACCTATGCGCCACTTCCGGAAGCGGTCGTTGCTAAAGTGAAGGAAGCTGTCAAACAGGTGCACTAGGAAAGAACTCGTACTGAATATAGCGCTGGCGAAATCCGGCGCTTTTCTCTTACACCCATGTTCGAAAAAATTCAGTGCTTTATACTGAAGTTCAATGAAAACAATTTTAAACAGACTCATTAGCATGGCGTGTCTACGAAACCTACTACTCTGCGCGATTTTTCTGCCATTGACGCTAAATGCCGCTGAGAACGCTTATCAAGTGAGTAAGATCGTGAATATTCAGCAGAAAACTCGTAGTCGCGTCTTGTACTACCAAGTCGATACGCCTGTTACGCAAGACGATCCGTATTACGAAATTTCCGTTCAACTTAAAAACGTGATTTATACCGGCGAATATACGCCGCGCCACGCAGCTGATACTCTACCGGAAGATTGGAAAACGGGCACAGATCTTAAGATTAGGCTAGAAAAACATTACATATTTCTCGAGCGTTCCGAAGGCCGCGAGATGCAATTGCGGCTTGTTAAAAATACTGCTGCAAAGAGTGCGGAATCTGCAGCCCCCGATTTGTCTTCTCCCAAGAAATAATGTCAACATTATTCCAACGCTCACACTCTTGAGATAGGCTATCTCGGTCAAATCCATGGCTCGAATTTCACTCGATAATCCGGCCTACTTCATCAATCGCGAAGTTTCATGGTTAGCTTTCAACCGCCGCGTCCTTGAGGAAGCGCAGGACGAAAGCAATCCGCTTCTCGAACGTCTGAAGTTCCTTTCCATTACCGCTAGTAATCTGGATGAGTTTTTCGAAGTGCGCGTGGCCTCGCTAGTACAGCAAATTGAGGATGGCAACACGGAAGCCGGCGCAGATGGTCTAACGATGATTGAAGAGCGGGAAGCCGTCGAGCAGATCACTCACGATTTCGTCGACGATCAATATCGTTGTTGGAATAACAAGCTGCTGCCCGAGCTCGCCCAGAGCGGAATCCGCGTTTTGGGAATTAACGAACTGGATGCGAAAGCGCGTGCCTTCGTGGATGATTATTGCGAGAAGGAGTTGGATCTTCTACTAACCCCGGTTACGGTGGATCCCTCGCACCCTTTTCCGCGCGTCATTAATAAAGCTCTGTGCGTCGCATTTTTGTTGCGCCGGCGCCGGCGGTCATCGCTAACTTACACGGGTGTAGTCACAGTTCCGCGTGCTTTGCCACGGCTTGTGCGTTTGCCGTCTGACGGAACCGCGGATTTCATCTTTCTCGCTGATCTTGTTGCTTATCATGCGGCCCGCATGTATCACGGTTACGACATCGTTTCTTCTGCGGCTTTTCGCGTTACCCGCAACAGCAATCTTTATTTGGCTGAGGAAGAATCGCGCAGCCTACTCGAATCAGTGCGTACGGAATTGCACAATCGCCGCAAGGGCGACGCGGTTCGTTTAGAGATTGAAAGTGAGGCCGATCCGGAAATCATCGAACGCCTACGGACGAACTTTGAACTCGATCCCTGGCAAGTGTTTCCCGTTAATGGACCGGTGAATCTATCCCGGTTATTTAATATCTACGAACAGACAGATCGGGCAGATCTAAAGTACAAGCCATTCGTTGCCCGCGAATTGCGGCTTACCGGCAAAGCTCAGGATCTTTTTGAAGAGCTTCGTAATCACGATATCCTGCTCCATCACCCATTCGATTCATTTGACGCTGTCGTGTCATTCATCGAATCTGCCGCGAAAGACCCTCGAGTAGTCTCGATCAAACAGACACTCTACCGAACCAACGAGCATTCTTTAATTGTGCCTGCACTGATCGCGGCGGCAGAAAAAAAAGATGTCACAGCCGTAGTTGAGCTCAAGGCTCGCTTTGACGAGGCCTCTAACATTCGCTGGGCACGCGACCTTGAAGATGCCGGAGTCCAGGTATTCCATGGCCTGGTCGGGCTCAAGACTCACTGCAAGCTTTCGCTCTTGGTGCGGCATGACGAAGATGGAAAGACGCGCAGCTACGCGCACCTTGGTACTGGAAATTACAACGCTACTACCGCGCGTTTTTATACTGATCTGAGTCTGTTGACTTCCAATCCGGAAATTACCGGTTCTGTGCATGACGTTTTTAGTTTTTTAACGGCGTATGCCGAACACCCGAGCTATGAGCCTCTGATGGTAGCTCCCCTCGACCTTGCTGAACATTGCCTCGCGCTCATTGCAAGAGAGGCTGAACACGCCCGTCATGGGCGTCCCGCTCACATCATTGCCAAAATGAACGCGCTGCTCGACAAAAATATGATCATGGCGCTTTATAAAGCTTCGCAGGCAGGGGTGGAAATCGATCTCATTGTGCGAGGCATGTGTGCCTTACGCCCCCGCATTCGCGGCGTGAGTGATCGTATTCGTGTACGGAGCATTGTTGGTCGTTTTCTGGAGCACAGTCGGATATTTTATTTTTTAAACGGCGGAGAAGACGAAATTTATCTGGGTAGCGCCGACTGGATGCCTCGAAATCTATATGAGCGCGTTGAAGTTTTATTTCCGCTTCAAGATCCACTCTTACGCGAGCGAGTACGTCGCGAGATTCTGGATGCGTACTTGGCTGATAATGTGAAAACCCGTATCCTCCTAAAAGACGGTACCTACAAGTATTCTTGGCTGGCTCAGGGAAAGCGAAAACCGATTGGCGGAAAAGCTTTTTCGGCACAGGATTTTCTGGTCGCTCTAGCGGAAGGGAAGCAATCGCCAGATGCGATTCCAGCTTTATCCCCGCCTAAGCGCAAGAGAGCCACTATTGCCAGAACACGGTAGATTTGAAAGGAAAGTTAGAGCAAGATGATCATTTATTTTTTACGTCACGCGAATGCCGGAGAGCGCGTGGCGAATCCCAAAAAAGATGAAAAGCGGGCGCTGGATAAAGCCGGCATTGAGCAATGTGGAATTGTTGGACGCGCTTTAGTGGCATTGGACGTCCAGATCGATGTTCTAATTTCCAGCCCATTGAAGCGAGCAGTGCAAACAGCTTCTTTGGTCGGCAATGAGTTGAGTTATGAAGGGAAGTTGCAGATGGAAGATGCGCTTCGTCCTGAAGCTTCGTTTGCTGCGTTTCGCAATCTGCTGGAAAAATATGCGCGGCATGAATCAATTATGGTCGTTGGGCACAATCCTAACCTTAAAGAGTTTTTGGGGCGAATTATTAGCGAGGCAGGATGTGAAGCTGAAGTTGAATTGAAAAAAGGAGGTGTTGCAAAAGTAGAAACTGGACGCAACGCCGCGGCTTTGATGTGGTACTTGACTCCTAAAGTTCTGCGGGAACTTTACAGCGCGGCAACCGAGAGTTCTCGTCCGAAAACTTCCCGAAAATAGCCTTTCTCTTTTCCTACGGCCCATAGCTCCAGGTCAACACTCGCTTTTGCCTTTGGCTTAAGCGCTAGGTTAACCGCTCCGTCACGCACTTTTACTGCAGTGGACTTCACCGCACCGCCGCGTCCCAAGTTCAAGGCTCGCGCCAATCGCAACAACAAAGAAGCTTTGATTACCGTTTGTTGATCAATAGGTGGGAGTGCGTCCATTGGGCCATCGCCCGGAACAGGCCGAGTCTTGCCTAAATACCGGGCGATTGCCCCTATTATTCTTCTCTGTTGTGGCGTGAATCCTAGAATTTCTGAATGAGAAATGATGTAGTACGTGTGCCGATGACGCCCATTGCGATTCACATAATCGCCTACCTCATAAAGCATGGCTGCTGCTGATAACCATTCCGCATATTCCGCCGGCAAACGATGCACTGACTTCAATCCTACGAATAGCTGCATGGCTGATTCGCGCACTTGAACAGCATGATTCATATCAACGCGATAGTGTTCCACTGCAGCGCGGATTGAATCCCATCGTTCTGATTCGATCTGTTTTCCTGACCGCGTTCCGCCGTCGTAGTCGGCCGCCATTTGAGCAAGAAGTCCGTCACGCAGGCCAAGCGAAGAATAACGAAAGCCTTGAAGCTGGCATTTTTCAAGGATCTCCGCATACACAGCAGCACCAGCGATCACGATTTCAGCGCGTCTTGGACCGACACCGGAGAGCTTTTTACGTTCTTGAAGCGGC
This sequence comes from Terriglobales bacterium, assembly GCA_035651835.1. Lineage (GTDB taxonomy): Bacteria > Acidobacteriota > Terriglobia > Terriglobales > Acidobacteriaceae > JAOAPG01. Next base: position 92,369 of record DASRFC010000022.1, on the reverse strand, counting down.
AAATTACTCAGCAGCTTCGCGATACGTTGCATTTGTATGCGGGAAACCGCATTGCTCCGCACACCCTTATAGAGACCGCGAGCAATTCCTGCCAGCGACTCCGCAGTGCCCGAGGTTGCAATCACGACAGTCGGACGCGCTCGCATGATTCGATCAGTGATACGTCGAATTTCACGGGCAATAAAGCCTTGCATCTGCCTCATCTCGGATTTGCGTGGAGGGTCATAGTGCAGGAATTCATTCGTCAAGCGCACTGCGCCTAGAGGCAGACTCACTGTGTCGCGAATGTGGCCCTTAACAGAAATCGTCAACTCGCAACTGCCACCGCCTAAGTCCATCATCAATACGGGAGCGGTAGTTACCCGCAAGCTTGATACGAGCCCCAGGTGGATTAGTCGCGCTTCTTCGAGTCCAGAAATGATTTCAACTTTCCACCCTGTCGTCGAACGAACCCACTCGAGAAAAGCCTGGGAGTTGCGAGCATCGCGCAATGCGCTGGTCGCGACCACCCGAACTGATTCTGCCGCTTCATCCTGCACTGCCCGATGAAATCGCCGCAGCACTTTGACAGTATTGGCAATCGCCTCAGGAGAAAGAAAGCCATTGCGAAATACAGATTCACCCAGGCGTGTGACTTCGCGGTCCTCATGAATTTCTTGAAGTTTGCGGCCAGCGAGACGAGCAATCTTTAGACGAACGGAGTTTGATCCGATATCGATAGCGGCAAAAGTCGGCATCATTACAAGGAAAATAGTTTACAGCTTCAGGGATGAAATTGGGCGTCGGGATGAGCTTATAAATAGAAACTCATTGTAATTGCGAAGCTGTTGCGAGTTTGAAAAAGAGAGATGAACTAAGCTGCGGCTGCCTTCGTATTCGTTTTCATGGGAGTCTTCTTTAGGGTTCTGTCGCGAACAGGAATCAGACCAAACTTTTCATTGGCGAGCATAGTTTTTGTTTCCGATACGACATCGAGCCCTTGGCGAAACTTGGCCCGGGCTAAATTTCTCATCGCGGCTACAAGCGCAGAGCTCTTATCGCCATTAAAAAGCTTTTCAGCTCGTTCCGTTAGCGTTAGCCAGTCATGCCAATCGCCGATTACATCCTGCATACGTTTGAGTTGTTCGATGACACGCTCGCCTTCCGGATCCTTCTGTGCCATTTCTGCTAAGTAGCGGGCCTGTTTCCCGGTTATCCGATACTGATGAAGTTTTTCCGCAGATAGAGGAGCACTGTCTTGCCCCAGTTTTCCGAGCTCTTGAAGCGCAATGCTTAACGGCTCCATGCCCTCAGGAATTTCAATTTGTCGCGCTGTACGTTCAAGCCTTTGTTGAAGTTCTTGCACCGTAGCCTTATCGAGAGCCTTGCTGAACTTCTTTTCACGTTGATCCCGTTCGGAGCAGAGACTGCTTAGCAATTGATTCTTCTGAGTAGACTGAGTGATTTTCAAGCCTCGCAGCGAGGCCGTTTGCACGTCCAAATCACGAACTTTCCCAGCCTTCTTGCGCAACTTGGAGAGTAATTTGACCAGCTTCTTTGTACTGCGGTCGGGAGCAGCAATGAGCCGCTCAAGAACGGTTTCCACTCGACGAGAGTTAGTCCGAAACTTATGAACGTTTTCGGCACTTGGTTTTCTTGCAGCCTTAGTTAATTGGCGGTCCAATTTCTTAAAAACGCCGCGGAATTCTTTTTGATCTATCGGCATGATTCAATGAGGACAACGAAACTATACCAACTACCTGACAAATGCAATAAGGGAAGTGGTTGCGAAACAGACGTTTGCATGCGCCTTACGCCGCCCCCTCATTTTAACATCGTTGTAACACAAATCTGGTAGGTTGATTCAGATGGCCAATCAAGCTCTAGGAGCGCCACGATTGCCTGGACCGCAACCAGTTGTCAAATCAGAAGTTGTGCTGTCTTCTGAGGCCGACGACTCACCTCTTCAAAGCTCCCGATATAGCCCCTTGGGCGACCAGATTTTTACGTGGGCCATGCTCGCCTGCGGGCTTTGTGTGCTTGCTTTGGTAGGACTAATCATCTACGAGCTTGTGACCAAGTCTAGTAATTCCTGGCATGCCTTTGGGATGGAGTTTTTCTTTCGCAGCGAATGGGACCCGGTTAACGAGCAATTCGGGGCATTTCCTTTCGTCTATGGGACGATCGTCTCGTCATTTTTGGCCCTTCTGATCGCTGTACCGCTGGCAATCGGCGTTGCTGTTTTTATCACTGAAATGTCGCCAGGGTGGCTACGTGGTCCCTTGGCTTTCACGACAGAACTTTTGGCTGCAATCCCAAGCGTGATCTATGGACTGTGGGCGATTTTCGTACTGGTACCTTTATTGCGTGAATATGTAGAACCTTTTTTGGCTCGTTATTTCGGCTGGACTGGACTCTTTGAAGGCCCTGCTTACGGTATCGGAATGCTGGCCGCTGGAATCATCCTGGCAATCATGGTGGTCCCGATCGTTTCATCGATCACTCGCGAAGTGATGACAGCTGTTCCGCGGCAGCAAAGGGAAGCCGTACTTGCGCTGGGCGCCACGCGCTGGGAAATGATTCGCACAGGTGTCTTGCGGAACGCTCGAGCTGGCATAACGGGTGGAATCATCTTAGGCCTTGGACGTGCGCTGGGTGAAACCATGGCTGTAACCATGGTGGTTGGTAATCGGCCGGAAATTGCGAAATCACTGTTCGCTCCTGGGTACACCATGGCCAGCGTGATTGCCAACGAATTCAGTGAAGCCACTAGTGATCGCTATCTAAGCGCGTTGGTCGAAGTAGGGCTGGCGCTTTTCATTGTCACAATTATTGTCAACATATTGGCTCAGGTTCTGGTTTGGACAGTCACCTGCGGCACTCCAGCGAGGGTTAATGGCTAGCGCCACCGTGCATGTTCCCGAATTTACCGCTCCTCAGATTAGCCTGTGGAGACGCAGTGTAGATAATCTGATCACGTTTGCAGCGATTGCAGCCGTGGTTATTGTGTTGGTGCCCCTTTTCGCCGTGTTCGGCTATCTGGTCTACAAGGGAATTGGATCCATCAATTGGGCTTTTCTTACCCAAACTCCAAAGCCACCCGGTGAAGTTGGGGGCGGTATGGCGAATGCGATTGCTGGCTCTGCGCTCATTCTAGCAATCGGCAGCATAGTTGGCGTTCCTATTGGAATTGGTGCTGGCATATATCTCGCCGAGTTTGGCCGAAATCGCTTTGGCGACCTGATCCGCTTCACATCAGACGTACTCAATGGCGTTCCGTCCATCATCGTCGGCATAGTCGCCTATGGGTTGGTTGTCCTCTCTCAAGGGCATTTTTCGGCTCTTGCCGGTGGCGCAGCGCTCGCCATCATGATGATTCCCACCATTACTCGCACTACGGAAGAAATGCTTCTCCTCGTTCCGCATGCAGTACGAGAAGCGGCATACGGTTTGGGGATTTCCAAGTGGCGCACTACGCTTTCGATAACATTGAGGACAGCGACCTCAGGCGTAATTACCGGAGTAATGCTAGCTTTTGCTCGTGTCGCAGGTGAAACCGCCCCACTGCTGTTTACTGCATTCGGAAATCAATATTGGAATTGGAAAATCAATCAGCCAACTGCGGCATTACCGCTGCAAATATTTACTTACGCCATTTCACCGTATGATGATTGGCATAAGCAGGCGTGGGCCGGAGCGCTTATTCTAATCGTACTCATAGTCTTATCGGTGAGCGCGGTTCGTTTCGTAGCAGGGCGGGGAATGCTCAAGGGAGCTTGATGGCATGGGTGTAGGCATTGAAGTTAACAAGTTAAACGCCTGGTTTGGCAAGACGCAGGCTCTTCACGACATCAGCATGAAGATGGCGGCCAATCATGCGACTGCCATCATCGGCCCTTCAGGTTGTGGCAAATCCACGTTCGTGCGTTGTCTGAATCGTATGCACGAAACCGTCCCTGAAGCGCGCGCCGATGGCTCAGTTCGCATTGGTGAGTTAAATGTCTACAACGGTTCTTCGGCGGTACAGATTCGCCGCCGTATCGGAATGGTGTTTCAGAAACCAAATCCATTTCCTACCATGTCGATTTACGACAACGTAGCCGCCGGCCTAAAGCTCAACGGCTACAATAACCGCAAAAAGCTCGATGAAATTGTTGAACGGTCTCTGAAGCTCTCGGCGTTATGGGACGAAGTAAAAGATACGCTGCGTAAGAAGTCAGGTGCCAGTCTTTCCGGAGGACAACAGCAGCGCCTTTGCATTGCTCGCGCTCTGGCGGTTGAACCCGAAGTGCTTTTGATGGATGAACCGTGCTCGGCGCTTGATCCCATCTCGACAGGTAAAATCGAAGAACTTATTTATCAGCTTAAAGAGCGCTTTACGATCGTCATAGTGACGCATAATATGCAACAAGCGTCCCGTGTGGCGGAGTTTACCGGATTTTTTCTTTTGGGCAAGTTGATCGAGTTTGATAAGACAGAAAAGATTTTTACTACTCCGTCCGACAAGCGGACTGAAGACTACATTACAGGCAGGTTTGGATAATGCGCAGCCGCTTCCATCAAGAACTCGACGAACTTCGTGCACGTTTGCTTCGCATGGGCGGATTAGCAGAGCAGGCCGTAGATCGCGCCTGCCAGGCATATATTGACGCCGATTTGGCCCGCTGCCACCTGGTACTTGAGGGTGAAACCCTCATCAATGCGACCGAGCGTGAAATTGACGAACTCGCTTTCGATCTCCTCGCGATGCAACAACCCATGGCTGTTGACTTGCGCTTTATCCTTGCCGTAACCAAAATCAACTCTGACCTCGAACGCGTTGGAGACCAAGCCGTAAATATCGCCGAGCGGGTCATGGATATGGTCGAGCTTCCCAAAGTCGATCTTCCAATCGATATTCCGCGCATGGCTGCCGCCGTGGCTGCCATGGTAAAACGCGCGCTCGAATCTTTTATTGAAGGCAAAGCCGAACTTGCGTTAGCTGTGCTCGAGATGGACAACGTGGTGGATCGCATGAAGGACGAAGCGTTTATCACGCTGGTCAAAACCATGAACGAGCATCCTGAAAGTACGCGCCAAGCTTTAGACGCACTGTTGGTTGCTCGCAACTTGGAACGCGTTGCCGATCATGCCACGAACATCGCTGAAGACGTAATTTTCTGGGTCCGGGGAGCAGACGTCAGGCATAATGCTGCTAAGGGGTTAATACCTTCGCATCAGGAAGTTAGCGACATTCGCTGAATCGCCACTTGAATTATGCGGGTGGATGTTCTGTTGCAGTCGGAATACAGCATTGTTCGGTAATTTCAACCAAAAGTCCGCCCAGTTAGTCTTAAATTCACTGCTGCATAATAAGCTGCTGCATAATAGAGGGAATTTTCGCGGAATCATTTTATGAAGAATCTTGCGTGTCTGTTGTTTTTGAGCGTCACCTTATTCGCCCAAGTTCAACTTTCGACCAGCAAGAAACTTGAGCTTCCTTCTCCAGGGCACATTGGCCCTCTCAATGGGTTCCCGGCGGCCATCACTCTCAGTCCCGATGGACACTACGCTGCTCTCTTGAATGACGGCTATGGGACACAAGCTAATCATGCACATCAATCGATCATAATTATCGATCTGAAAACGAACAAACTCGCAGACTTTCCAGAAGAGCGCCTCGGTGAAGATGCCCATCAAAGCTATTTCCTGGGGTTGGCTTTCAGCTCAGATGGCAATCACCTCTATACATCGATGGGCTCCATAACTGATCCGACAGGCGAAAAATCAGGCGACACGGGCAATGGCATTGCGGTGTACAGCTTCCGGGCAGGCAAGGTGACCTGGGAACGATTCATCAAAATCGCGCCGCAAGCAATTGCGCAAGATAAAAAAATTGCTTATGGAGTGAATGAAACTAAACCTGGCACCGTGATTCCTTATCCCGCTGGTTTCGCCGTAATCTCTGTCCAAGGTGAGTCTGACAAGCTGTTGATCGCTAATAATCTCTCCGATAACGTAATACTTCTCGATCCGTCAAGCGGACACATCCTGAAGCGATTTGATCTTAGCAGCCACGAAATCATCCCTACGTCGTTTCCATATACGTGTGTAGCAACGCGGGATGGACGAAGGGCTTGGTGCAGTTTGTGGAATTTATCTCAAGTCGCTGAACTCAATCTGGAGAAGGGAAGCATCACGCGATCGATCACATTGCTTGAACCGAAAGATCCAACGGCGCCGGGTTCGCATCCAACGGCGCTCTTACTCAGTCCAGACGAAAAGCTGCTCTACGTTGCCCTCTCAAATGCAGACAAAGTGGGGGTAGTTTCAACCAGCACTGGCGAGATGTTCGATCGACTTGATACCACGCTTCGAGATCAAAAGTTTGCTGGGACTTTTCCCAGTGCATTGGCGCAGTCGGCAGACGGCAAACGGTTATTTGTAGCTGATTCTTCTTTAAACGCTGTTGCAGTTTTCGATGTTTCAGGTTTGGGAGTAAATAACCATAACGTCGATAGCTTAACCCGATCCCCGAGTTTCATTCCCACGGATTGGTATCCCACTGCTCTCGCCACCGTCGGCGACGATCTCCTCATTGCCACTGCCAAGGGACAGGGCACAGGCCCGAACAATGGCAGTAATCAAGTCCTTGGTCGATATCGTCATGAACATCCCTACATTGCGACGCTGCTATACGGTTCGATTTCGCGATTAAATTTTCGCAGCATCGAAAAACACCTACCGGAACTTACGCGCAAAGTGGAGCAGAGCAATCTGCTGGTCTCCGATCCCGGACGAATTGAATTTCAGCAAGGATCGAATCCCATCCACCATGTGATCTACATCCTCAAAGAGAATCGCACTTACGATCAGATTTTTGGCGACTTAAAACTCGGTGACAAGAAAATCGGCAACGGTGATCCATCCCTTACTATGTACGGCGCGGACGTCACTCCCAACCAACACAAGCTCGCACTGCAATTCGGCGTACTGGATAATTTTTACGATAGCGGAGAAGTTTCCGGCAATGGTCATGATTGGTCAACGGCCGCTATCACCTCAGACTACAATGAGAAGACTTGGCAGATTACCTATCGGGGTAAAGAGCGTACATACGACTACGGCGGTACAGTCGCCGACGAACTGCCACTAGAACACGGCACACCCGACATCGATGATCCCTCTACTGGTTTCATTTGGGATAATTTAGCGCGTCACGGTCTTACCTATCGCGACTATGGCGAATTCATAGACACGGTCTGGTGTAATGCCGTCAATCAAGGTGGTTCTCCGAAGCAGGGGCCGCCCGCGCCTCTTAATGCGGATTGCCATCGGCCCGCGATCAACAAAGGTGAACTGTTGCCCCCCAATGTCGGAGAGCCACATGGATCTTCAAGCCCATGGCCATGGCCGATTCCTATGATGAACCATGATGTAGCAACCAAAGCCGTGCTGCGCGATCATTTCGATCCGAAATACCCTGATTTCAACACGGAGTATCCTGACCAACTCCGTGCCGACGAGTTTCTCAATGAATTTCAGGAATTTGTAAATGCACGCAATGAAGGAAAACGGGACGAACTTCCAGCCTTTAATTTGCTCTATTTGCCAGACGATCATACTCACGGCACGAGCGCAGGCAAGCCTCGTCCCGCAGCATCAGTTGCGGACAATGATTTAGCGGTGGGCCGTGTCGTGGAAGCAGTTTCGCACAGCCCCTACTGGGATGACACCGCAATTTTCGTTGTCGAGGACGATGCACAAGATGGAGCTGACCACGTCGATGCACATCGTTCGACTGCATTGGTCATCAGCAAATATTCTCCAAGATCTCCAGAGCATCCATTTGTGGATAGCCGCTTCTACACGACTGTGAACATGATGCACACCATGGAAAGCGTTCTGGGACTTCCACCCATGAATCAAAATGACGGCTACGCTCCGGTGATGGCTCCATTGTTCTCTGGTTCGGGAAATCAACCGGCTTTTGATGCGGATTGGAGTAATAGGGATAACGGACTCATCTATCAGGTGAATCCGCCGCATGGCCAGGGTGCGGAAGCTTCGGCCAAGATGAACTTCACACGTCCTGACGCCAACAACCCCGCCATACTGAACGCAATTTTATGGCGCGATCGCAAAGGGATCTTACCAGTTCCAAAGGCTCGGCACTCCGTTTTGCCCGAAGCGAAACATGATTCAGATTAATGAACTGTGCGCATGAGATTTGTCCGGATTTCGTAACAAGCTCTTCTTTTTTAAAACATCTTGAAGGGTGACAGTAGGATACCGGACAGTTCCGGGCGTGGGTATATCTGACGTGCATCTCAACCCCTTCAGAGATGTGCGTTAGGGCTGGGGGAGACCGGACACGCGCCCGGAAATTTTTCTCGAAATTTGCGTGTACAGCTGAAGTATTATTTTTCGAACTTCGGAAAGAACAAGTCCCTTCGTAATCTATTCCAAATGAATGAGCTGGATGATAATCAAGTTCTAGCTACTACTAATTTTGGGATATGTGATGATCGCAGTTGAAACCTACAATTTAGAATCAAATCAACAGCAAACTTCAGTTCAGGTTGATCCCTGGCAAGCTCTGCAACGAGAAGGCGCTACTGAACAAGCATTAAATGATCTGCTTGGTTTCCTTGAAGACGATCTGATGGGAAACTGCGCGAGCCATGCCGGTCGCTTTTCAAACGAGTAGTATTCGTCCGACAATGCCGTCCCGCCAGTATTGATTTATGCCTTCTGCATTGTAGCCACTGGCGCGAGTTTAACGGCAGCTCTCATTGGACTGACCAACGCTATTGATTACGCGAAGATATTCTGCGAGGCCGGGGAAAGCCCATCTCCAATTTCCGCAGGTCCGTGATTTATAATCGCAAGTTCTCCTAAAACACGCTGCATCATTGGAAAGACATACACCGGCATTGGCTACTCACATTTCTGAAGATAAATCTGAAAGGACTTTCATGAGCAATATTACCGGCATTCATGCCCGCGAAGTTATCGATTCCCGCGGAAATCCCACCGTAGAAGCAGAAGTGACGTTAGCAGACGGTTCAAGCGGTCGAGCTATTGTCCCTAGTGGAGCATCCACCGGTGAACACGAAGCGGTTGAATTACGTGATGGCGATAATCAGCGTTTCCTTGGCAAAGGCGTTCTTAAGGCGGTCGATAACGTTAATGAAGAAATTGCAGACGCATTAGCCAATTTCGATGCAGCCGACCAACGCTCCGTCGATCAGAAGATGATCGAGCTCGATGGTACAACAAACAAAGGCCGTCTTGGCGCCAACGCGATTTTGGCAGTTTCCATGGCCGTTGCGCGTGCTTCAGCATCACACTACAAACTGCCGCTCTACCGGTATCTTGGTGGCGCGGGAGCCAACACGCTACCCACGCCTATGATGAATATTCTGAACGGAGGCGCCCACGCAGACAACAATGTCGACTTCCAGGAATTCATGGTTATGCCGGTGGGGGCCGAGTCATTCTCCGAAGCGCTGCGTTGGGGAGTTGAAGTTTTTCATACATTGAAAGGTGTACTCAAGAAGCGTGGTTACAACACTGCGGTTGGGGATGAAGGTGGATTCGCGCCCTCCGTGAAATCGAATGTTGAAGCCATCGAAGTCGTGCTGGAGGCCATTCAGCAAGCGGGATACAAGCCTGGGGACGATATCGCGATCGCGCTCGATCCAGCGGCAAGTGAGTTTTACCAGGATGGTAAATACGTCTTCAAGAAATCCGATAAATCAGCGAAGAGTTCCGACGAAATGGTGCGCTTCTGGACGAAGTGGGTCAATGACTATCCAATTGTGTCTCTCGAAGATGGACTCGCTGAAAACGACTGGGATGGTTGGAAAAATCTGACTGACGCGATTGGTAAAAAAATTCAGCTGGTAGGCGATGATCTGTTCGTCACCAACACCGAATTTCTGCAAAAGGGAATCGATAAGGGTGTAGCGAATTCGATCCTGATCAAGGTTAATCAGATTGGAACCGTAAGCGAAACGCTCGATGCAATCGACCTGGCACGCCGCAATGGATATACATCCATCATCTCGCATCGTTCTGGCGAAACTGAAGACACGTTCATCGCGGATCTCGCTGTGGCAACGGGTGCAGGTCAGATAAAAACAGGGTCGGCTTCGAGAACAGATAGGATCGCAAAGTATAACCAATTGCTAAGAATTGAGGAAGAGCTGGGAGCGTCGTCAAGATTTTTGGGGCTGAAAGCGCTATAGGGTTGCTTACAACAAGGCGGGGTACAGGTGTGTACCCCTTTGATCTGTCAGTATCCCTATAAAATCACCTCATATTGCGCATGCTATAATTTTGTCTCGCCTGTCTGTGTGGCGTCCCGAGGCGGCATTGTGAACTCCTCAGAGGGCGAGTTCTGGTCAGATGTAATCTGGTTAAATAAACCGGTTAAAAATCACTGTTAAGTTCATTGAACGAGGTATCTTCATGTCCGGCCATTCAAAATGGGCCACAATCAAGCATAAAAAGGGCGCGTTGGATGCGAAGCGCGGCAAGATTTTTACCCGTCTGATTAAGGAAATTACCATTGCCGCCAAGAATGGCGGTGGCGATCCCGATGCCAATCCGCGTTTGCGTGGGGCTATCGCTGCGGCTAAGGCTGAGAACATGCCAGCAGACAACATCAAGCGCGCAATTCAGCGTGGCACGGGCGAACTTCCCGGTGTTTCCTACGAGGAGTTTATGCTTGAAGGATATGGCCCGGGTGGGGCAGCGGTTTTGGTCGAGATCAGCACTGATAATCGCAATCGCACGGTCAGCGAAATTCGTCATGCCTTCGGTAAGAATGGTGGAAATATGGCGGAAGCAGGCGCGGTCTCCTGGATGTTCCATAAAAAAGGAAGCATCGCGGTGCCAAAAGCAGCCACAAAGGAAGATGATTTGATGGCGCTGGTACTTGAAGCTGGAGCGGAAGACCTGAATGATGATGGGGAAAATTGGGAAGTTCTGACCGAGCCGTCCGCCTATGAAAGCGTCCTCGAAGCAGTGAAAAAGGCCGGCATTGAGCCAACCTCATCGAGCGTCGCCATGGTTCCGCAGAATTACATTAAGTTGGAAGGCCAAGCTGCCAATACAATGATCCGACTGATGGAAGCGCTAGAGGATCAAGACGACGTACAGAATGTACATTCCAACTTCGACATCGATCAGAAATTGCTGGAAGAAGTTGCAGGATAATTTCTCGAACAAGCTTATATGCAAAGCCGCCTCGCAAGGCGGCTTTCTTGTTTCCATCGAATAGTTTTCTCTTGAGTCCTTGACGTCTTCACGCATAAAAATTTTTTCTCATGGACCCTTCTTCGAAGTTTTCAACACAGCGGTGCATAACACTGTGGAAAAGGAGGATAGTATCTCCGTAAGTGTTTATTAAACGGATGCTTCTACAGCTTGCACCGACTTGGGTGCTAGCACTTTGGTGGTGGCCAGTATGACTCCCGGCTTTTTATTGCAAGATCTATATCAAAGAAGCTTGTATTAAAGAATATCTTGAAGATCAGACTCGACAAATTGCTTCTTGAACGCGGCATGGTGGCATCACGCGAACGCGCACAAGCTCTTATCATCGCCGGGAAAGTTTTGGTGGATGGACAGAAGGTCGAAAAATCTGGAGCGGGTATTGATCCGGAAGCAGACATTAGACTCCTGGGAAACGATTTAAAGTACGTGAGCCGTGGAGGCATCAAGCTGGAAAAGGCACTGCAACATTGGCAGGTCGATGTGCTGGGCAAGGTGTGCCTTGATATTGGTACTTCGACCGGAGGATTTACAGATTGCCTTCTGCAAAACGGTGCAGCACGCGTGATTGCGGTGGATACCGGACATGGTCAAATTAATTTTCAGCTGCGACAGGACGCGCGCGTGCGGTTATTGGAAAGGACCAACGCCCGTTATCTTACCTATGATCAGCTTGGCGAAGTTGTAGATCTCATAGTCATGGACGTGTCATTTATTTCAGCAACACTTGTACTACCTGCGGTGATTGCTTCGGCTTTTCCGAAACCACAGGCGGAGCGGCAAGGACGCCATATAATCGTGCTGGTAAAACCGCAATTCGAAGTCGGGCGCGAGCTTGTAGGTAAAGGTGGCATCGTGCGCGACGAAGCAGCACAGTTGTCGGCAGTAGAAAAGGTTCGCCAGGCTTTGGTCGGATTGGGCGCCATTGCAACCGACATAATCGACTCGCCAATCCTTGGCGCAGAGGGGAACCGCGAATTTCTACTGCGCGGAATCTTCTAAGTTTTCAGCAATCTTCTGTACAATTCCATTTCATCTTCATATGGCTATTACTGATTTTCGGAATACCACGTCCGCAGACAAAAAGACTGTCGCGATTATCTCCAAGCCAGGGAAACGGGAACTCGCCGGCATCGTACCTGATTTGATCGACTGGTTTCACCGCCATCAATATCAAATCGTTGCAGATCCAGAAACCGCTCCTCAAGCAAAAGGCGTGGAGATAGTCGACCGCCAAGAAATGGCTTCTCGCCCCCTGAACTTTGTCGTCGTGCTCGGCGGTGATGGAACGCTGCTTGCCGCATCGCGGGCCGTAGCGAAGGCTGGTATTCCGGTGCTGGGTATAAATCTGGGCTCTTTGGGGTTCCTCACCGAAGTTCCCATTGAGGAGTTATATCCAACCCTGCAGGCGATCGAAGAGAATCGTTGCGAAGTCGATGCGCGATCCATGGTTCACTGTGACGTATTCCGGAACAATACGTGCATCGCGCGATACGATGCCGTGAACGATGTCGTCGTCGGTAAGAGCACGATTGCGCGCTTGAACCATTGCGACGTTTACGTTGATCGCGTTTTCGTTTCTAGCTATCAGGCAGACAGTTTGATTGTCTCTACGCCAACAGGCTCGACTGCATATTCGTTAGCGGCTGGCGGACCCCTAATGATGCCAGATGTTAACGCTTTTGTGATTACACCAGTATCCGCGCATTCTCTTACGCATCGACCTCTGGTGGTGCGCGATACGGCAGAAATCGAAATTGTCGCAAAAACCGGTACTGACGAGGCATATCTGAGCGTTGATGGCCAGCTTGGTATGCCCATGCTGGATGGTGACCGGGTCTGCTGCAGGAAGTCTGAATACCAGGTAAAGTTGCTGCACTTTAGTGGGACGTTTTTCGATGTTCTTCGCACCAAGATGAAGTGGGGGCAACGATAGTAAGAATTGCAAACCATAAAGATGAAATCTATTTTCGGCACATTAGTATCTACTCTGCTGCTTTCGCTCACGGCTCTTGGTCAAATCAAACCATCGGCCGATCTGATCGTTACAAATGCCAAAATTTGGACGGTTGATAAAGCGCTTCCGATGGCGCAAGCCGTTGCCATCCTGGGTGACAGAATTGTTGCCGTGGGCGCAAATTCAGATGTGGATGTTTGGCGAAACTCTAATACACGCGTAATTGACGCAGGCGGCAAACTCCTGCTGCCAGGTTTTAACGATGCGCATGTGCACTTCGTGAGTGGCGGCTCGCAATTGGATGCTGTTCAGCTTAATGATGCCGCCAGTCCCGAAGAATTCGTTCGCCGCATTGAAGAGCGCGCAAAGAGAACTCCTAAAGGCGAATGGATTCTCAACGGCGACTGGGATGAGACGAAGTGGACGCCAGCGCAAATTCCCACCAAAGAACTCATCGATGCCGTGACGCCGGATACTCCTGTTCTTGTGTCTCGCTACGACGGCCACATGGCACTCGCCAACTCAGTCGCGCTACGCCTCGCGGGTATTACTGCACAAACGCCGAACCCGCCTGGAGGCTTGATTGTTCGAGATATACAAGGTAACCCAACCGGCGCTCTCAAAGATGCAGCGCAAGATGCCGTTTTCAAAATCATTCCGTCACTAACACATGAGCAGCGCATGAAGGCTGTGAAACGGGCGCTAGCTCATGCTGCATCGCTTGGTGTCACCAGCGTGCAAGACATGAATCCGGACTACGCCGATATCGCCGTTTACTCCGAGTTATTAGAGAAAGGAGAGTTGACGACTCGTATTTCCGCTGCGCCCCTCATTACCGGCGTGGATGATCAAGTTAAGATTGGCATTCGGCACTCATTCGGCAGTTCCTATCTGCGAATTGGCGCGGTTAAGGCTTATGCCGATGGCTCACTTGGCTCTGGGACCGCTTATTTCTTTGAGCCGTTTACTGATGACCCAAATAACCGCGGACTGCTATCCGACGAGATGCAACCATTATCCCTAATGCGTGACCGCATGATGAAAGCCGATGCCGCAGGCCTGCAAATCCGTACACATGCAATTGGAGATAGAGGGATTTCAACGATCCTCGATCTATATGAAGAAATCGAGAAAGCGCATGGGAATGCTGACCGACGTTGGCGCATTGAGCATGCCCAGCACATGGCAGCAAAGGATTTTGACCGTTTTGCGCAATTGCATGTTATCGCTTCCGTGCAGCCGTATCACGCGATCGATGATGGGCGTTGGGCTGAGAAGCGGATTGGCCATGACCGTGCAACTCGCACTTATGCTTTTCGAACCTTTCTGAATCATGGCGTGCATCTCGCTTTCGGAACCGATTGGGATGTGGCGCCATTGAATCCCATGTTGTCTTTGTATGCGGCTGTGACCCGGGCAACCTTAGATGGAAAGAATCCGAACGGCTGGTTCCCGAAGCAAAAGTTAACTGTGGCGGAAGCGGTGGAAGCCTATACGATGGGTTCTGCTTATGCCGAGTTTCAGGACAAAGAGAAGGGTTCGATTACGCCGGGGAAGCTCGCGGATATGGTTGTATTGAGTGATGATATTTTTTCCATCGCACCAGAACAAATTCGCGATGTGAAAGTTATTGAGACCATTGTTGGCGGGAAGATTCAATTCAAAAACTGAGCAGGGAACCATGCTCCCTCGGAATACTCTTTACTTACCTGCTTACCTTTCTGACATACCACCTACGAACTTCCCCATAAAAGGAAAGCCCCTTCTTTGGAAGAGGCTTTTTCAAGGCATTTACACTCAACTGGCGCATGGCAATGGTCTATCGCTCTTCTGAAAGTCCGCGCCGGCTTCGCCAGTCAAAGCAACATCTTGCGCGCTCGTGCGTGCAGAATCTCTTTTGCTTTCTTGGTCCAGCTGTCATTATCACAGTGCACACCTTGCAGATATCATTAGCACTACGTCCTATTATACTTACCCATTGGCGAGCACAATTTTGGCGTGGAACAAAGTTCCGGCGACTCGCGTTGCAATGGCGAGCAATTCTTTTTGACCTTCGAATACTTTTACCAACTTAGCCTTTGAGAGTTCCGGCAGGTTTACGATTTGGCCTCGACGAATTCTCGCCGCCATCTCTTCATTTGCAGTTACGCAGGGAAATTCCGGCAGCAGCTTTCGAGGATGGAGAAAAAGCTCGTCGCTGTTTCCGGCATTGAAGGCAGCTTCGAGTTCTTCGAGAGTGTGCGCGTCGGAGAGGCCGAATTCACCTACGCTGGTTCTGCGTAGAGATTCCAGATGCGCTCCGCAGCCAAGTTGCTGGCCCATATCATGGGCGATGGATCGTATGTAAGTTCCGGATGCGACTCGGGCGCGAAAACTGGCACGATCATTGTCCAAATCCAGAATTTCGAGTTCTTTTATTTCTATTTCTACCGGCTTGAGAGCAACTTCCTGCTTCTTACGCGCAAGTTTGTAGGCGGGTACTCCCTTGATCTTTTTGGCGGAAAAGGGTGGAGGAGTTTGTTCAATAATGCCAACAAATTTGTACGCGAGTTTCTGTAGCTGCTGCATGGAGAAATTAACCGGCTTCGCAGGAGCGAGAGCTTCTCCTTTGGCATCGTAGGTATCGGTTGCAAAGCCGAAACGGATCACGCCTTCGTAGGTTTTTTCGCGAGAGGTGTAGAACTGTGCCAACCGTGTGAGATTGCCGATCACTAGCGGCAAAATTCCGGTTGCCATGGGATCGAGCGTTCCCAGGTGGCCTATCGAGCGCTCTCTCAGAATTCGCCTGGCGCGACCGACAACATCATGCGAGGTGAATCCAGCAGGCTTGTCGACGATGAGAATGCCATTCATGGCAGATTCGGTTAATTGGGCGAATGATTTGTTAGTCTAACAAGAAGGTTGTTACTCCCACGTTCGCAGAATCCGCGAACAATGGGCAGCCAAGAACTTAGTGAATTATAGATGGCGAAAGACACATGATCCCCATTCGCGACGACACTCCCCGGTTCGGCACTCCTTACGTTACATATTTTCTCGTGGCGCTTAATACCCTGATCTTTCTTTATGAGCTTTCGATTGGAGCGCAAAGCCATCGCGCTTTAAACCGCTTTATTTTTGAATTCGGAATAGTCCCCGATCGAGTTACAGGAGCGCTCGGCGGAGTCCCGCACCTGAATCTTACAGGCGCCTTTGTAACTATTCTGACCTCCATGTTTTTACATGGTTCGTGGCTTCATATTATCGGCAACATGTGGGTACTCTGGATATTCGGCGACAATATTGAAGACTACCTTGGGCATTTTCAGTTTTTGGTTTTTTATTTGGTCGTAGGTTTCGTGGGGGCAATCACGCATATCTTATTGAATCCGGGATCGAATGTACCGACCGTTGGAGCGAGTGGCGCAATCGCCGGAGTCATGGGAGCCTATTTCCTTTTGTATCCGAGGGCGCGAGTTTTAACATTAGTGCCCTTAATTATCTTTTTCACATTTTGGTGGTTACCAGCATGGATCGTTCTGGGATATTGGTTTCTGATCCAATTCCTGAGCGGGGCGGCGACCAGCATCGCTTATTCAACTCAATCAACTGGCGGTGTCGCGGTGTGGGCGCACGTAGGGGGATTCGTTGCGGGTATGGCGCTTATCAAAATCTTTCCCCAGAGGCAGGGGAATCGGTATGGAACCTGGTAACTAGAATCACGCTAGATGATACTGGTGGCGCATGCGGAGGCTAGTTGAGGTTCGACACGGTTGCGCCCTGATCGTTTGGCTAGATACAAAGCCTCATCGGCCGCATGCAACAATGACTCAATTTCAGACTCAGACGCGCCTGCAACAAATCCTAAACTTAGAGAAATGGATAACTTGTGAACCTGGCCGGAGGTAGCGCGGTTAGCCACGGAATTCCGCATGCGCTCGGCCAATTCCCAGGTTTCTTTTTCTGTGCATCCCGGAGCTACGATTAGAAACTCTTCTCCTCCGTAGCGGCCAACTGAATCGTAAGGCCGCACCGCAGAAGTTAATTCATTTGCTATTTCGCAGAGAACGGCATCTCCGGCGGCATGTCCGTGCGTGTCATTTATGGATTTGAAGCGATCGACATCCGCCAAGATCACACCGGTAGTGCTGTTGGTGCGCCCAGATCGAAGAAGTTCGCGTTGCAGAATCCCCACAATGGCTACTCTGTTCCAAAGCCCGGTTAAGCCGTCATGAGTAGCCTCTTTACGGAGAGCCTCCTGAGCCCGAAGCAATCGCTGATGGGTTATTAACAAACGGGTGCTGGAGCACAGAAAAGAGACCAGGACTACAGCAGCTGCAAGTGTGATACGCGCCTGGGCGATACGGGTAAACATGACCAAAATAAGAAGCGGATAAAGTAGCGGGAACAGCTGCGTGATAATCAGACCGCGCGCGTGAAATGGCGCGGTCTCATCCGTCTTTTCGGGTTCCTGATTATGCCACGTAGCGGCCGCGCATATTGGAGCTACCAGCAAAGTACTCCACAGAAGATCGAACCATTCACCCGTCCTTAGACCGGCGCCAGGCCCGTAATAGTAAAGCGCATCCACCGAAATTGAGAACAGTAAGAATGTACCCATTCGGCCGAAGAGTTTGCGAATAACCACCGAAGTCGTGAAAAAAGAACGCAAGAGAAAAGCGAGGGCTAATAAGGCATAGCCGAAAAAGTAAGGCGCCCAGACGGAATGCGCAAGATCGGTTGAAGCTTCCGACAGCGAAGGGACATAGAAAAAATATAAGTAGGCCGCGACACAGAAAATTGTTCCCTGAACGAAATCAAGAATAAGAAGTAAATCCATCCCCCTCGGCTCGTGCTCGGGATCCAGGAACAGAGCCATACCAATAGGTCCAAACCAGAAACAAAATAGGAGATTGATCAACCCACGCACGTAATCGGGATAGGGAATGAAATTTCCAAGTGTGCCAAGACTCTGGGCAATCACCCAAATGCTGTATGCAACTGCTGCCAGCTGCCAGAAATGGCGTCCAAGTCGATCCGAATAGCGGCTCGCCCGCATGCATGAGACCAAAGCCAAACAACCCAGCGAGAGCTGGATGGTGTCCGACAGGAGTGGGCCTGAGTGGCTGCTCCCTAGCATGAAAATAACCATTGCATGGGCGAGAAGCAGCAACAGGGCTATGCCTATGATTTTTCGAGAAGAAATCATTTCGTTTTTTGTAACAACAGTCTCTCTGATTCCGGGTGGAAGCGCCAGATTACTCTTTGGGTAGTAAGTGGTTACCCCTGGTTACTTAGTACACGATGGGGGCCTCTAATGTTTGCGTAGTTTCACATCAGTAAAGTTGAACGTTGTCACGAACCCGTTAAATTGCTGTAGCTTCTGTGTCAGCATTTGTTACCAAAATGGTGACGAATTGACAGATACCTGGCAAGCCGTTATAAATGCCCATCTGGTTTTTTGGGAAGCGCGGTGAAAGTCCGCCACTACCCCGTAACTGTAAGCGCAGAGAAGCGAGCAAGGATTATTCAGGCCACTACGAGCTGCGGCTCGTGGGAAGGCTGCTCAGCTTCGCAGACGCGCAAGTCAGGAGACCGGCCAGATACCCAACCTTGGGCTGATCCAACTTCGATGGGAGAGTTGGAGAGCGTTCTTACCGGTGTTAGCAGCCGGATGAAGCTGCCTATTTGAACATCCCGCTCTGCGTGAGGATACTTTTTTCCCACGAGGGCGCACATGCAAGAAGCTTACCGAAAAACGTTGACGCTGGTGCTGGGTGGCGTTCGCAGTGGCAAAAGCCGCTACGCGCAACAGCTCGGGTCGCGCGTTTTTCCGGTAACTTTTATTGCCACTGCTCGCATTTGCGACGATGAAATGCGGGACAAAGTGGAGCGTCACCGCAATGAACGATCTAAAGATTGGAACACGGTGGAGGAGCCACTGGAGCTTGCTCATGCTCTTGCGCAGCACGGGTCAACGAATCGTCTGCTGATCATTGACTGCCTTACGCTCTTTGCTGCAAACCTGCTCGCAGCCGAAGGCGGGAACCTTGAGTCCATCGATAATCGAATTCAGTCGCTCTGCGACGCTCTGATCTCGGTTCCCTGCTCGGTTGTTCTTGTGTCAAATGAAGTTGGAAGCGGCGTCGTACCCGCATATTCAGCGGGGCGCAGATTCCGCGATTTGTTGGGAGAGGTCAATCAGCGCATTGCAAGCCTCGCGGACAATGTTGTCTTCATGGTTGCCGGACTTCCTTTGGCCTTGAAAGGGAGATTGGAGACGGCGTCATGAAAGCATTTTTAGTAGCGGGCACTGCCAGCGGCGTAGGTAAAACGACTGTCGCGCTCGCGATAATGGCGGCTTTTCGTATGAGAGGACTTGTGGTTCAGCCTTTCAAATGTGGCCCGGATTTCCTCGACACGAAACATCATAGTCAAATATGTAATCGCGCTTCGCGCAATCTCGATACCTGGATGCTTAATGCGGATGCAAATCGCGCTGTGTTCGCGCACGGGTGCGTGGGAGCCGATTTAGCAATTGTAGAAGGGATGATGGGTTTGTTCGACGGCGTCTCCGGAGACTCGGAAGCAGGCAGTACTGCAGAGATTGCCAAGCTGCTAAACATTCCTGTAATCCTGGTTGTGGACGCTTCGAAGAGCGCTCGTAGCGTAGCGGCTGTGGTGCGTGGATTTGAGGTCTTCGATCCAGAGCTCAATTTCATCGGCGTCATATTGAATGGTGTGGCGGGGCTCTCACACTTCCGGTTGCTTGAAGGCGCGATTGAGTCCGGATGTAAGACCCCGGTTCTGGGATGGTTGCCACACGAATCTGAGATTGTGATTCCAGAGCGGCATCTTGGATTGGAATATCCGTGTGAGCAAGCTGGGTCGCAAGATAGAGTTGAGAAACTCTCTGCGCTTGCTGAAGAACACTTAAAGTTAGACTTCCTGCTGAAATCGATCGGTGACATGCAGCCGGCGAGAAGTGTGCCGAAGCAAAAATCAATTTCAGCGTCAGTTCGCATCGGCGTTGCACGCGATCAAGCCTTTTCTTTTTATTACGAAGACAATCTGGATCTGTTGCAAGAGGCCGGTGCAGAGATTGTCGAATTTAGTCCGCTTAAGGATCGAGGGCTGCCGGCAGATCTCGATGGTCTTTACTTTGGCGGAGGATATCCGGAACTCTATGCAGCGCGGTTGAGCGAAAACTTCGAGATACAGGAACAGGTCCGAGCGTTTGCAGAGAGCAATCGGCCAATCTATGCAGAGTGCGGAGGCTTGATCTATTTGTCGCGAGAAATCAGCATGAACTCGGATTGCCCCGACCCTAATCGAACCAGCTTGGTCAAAAAATATTGCATGGTCGGACTTCTGCCGTTGAATATAGAAATGGCAGTTAATCTTATTAACTTCGGGTACGTGGATGTCAAATTCACGAGCGATTGCTTGCTCGGGCCGAAAGGCACGATGGTTCGCGGGCATAGTTTCCATTTCTCCCGCATTGCCTCTCACGACGCAACCGACACGGCTTACAAAGCCAGTTACTCACTCTCGGGAGAACATGCAGTCGAGGGGTACACGCGTGGGAACCTACTGGCTAGTTACATTCATCTCCATTTCGGAGCGGAGCCGGCACTCGCAGAAAATTTGGTGCGCCACATCCGTAAGGTAAAAAAGGAACTGGCGGTAATGGCATGAAGCACTACTCTTTTATCGCTCTGTTCTTTATCGGATTGGTCTTGCAGTGTTCTGCCACGCGAACTCTAACCGATGACCTTGGACGCAGGGTGCTTATTCCCCACCATCCTCATCGCTTAGTTTGTTTGATTCCTAACGTAACGGACACGGTATTTGCGCTGGGTGCGGGAAGCGATGTCGTCGGGGTAAGTGATTACACGAAGTATCCGCCGGAAGCACGCCAGAAGCCGAGTGTCGGGTTACCGCTTAGTCCATCGTTGGAAACGATCCTTTCCCTGCATCCTGACTTAGTGTTGGGAAGTGGCGACTTGAATCTAGTTCAGAGTGTTGAACAACTGGAGCACGAAGGAATCCCCATATTCATGATTAAATCGCATGGAGTCGAGGGGATCTATTCGTCCATTCTAAGTCTGGGTAAAGCGCTTGATCGTGAGAGTGGTGCATCTCAGTTGGTGGCTCATCTCCGGGCGCGGGAGCAGGCGGTGCAAGCGCGAGTGCGTGGTAAGGATGTAGTTCGTATCTTTATGCCGGTTTGGTATGACCCAATTATTACTATGGGCAAGAACGCTTTCATCACTGAGCTAATTTCAATTGCGGGGGGAAAGTCCGTCAGTGACGACATTGCACAGGATTGGCCGCAGGTCAGTTTGGAGGCGATAGTGGCTCGAGCACCCGAGGCAATTCTGTTAACTCGGGACTCTAAAATTTCTATTCAGGATTTGAGTGGCCGTCCGGGGTGGGAGCGACTGCCTGCCATTCGCGATCATCGCGTGTATTACGTGAGCGATAAGATTGATCTGCCCAGCCCGGCCGCATTCGATGCATTGGAGGAGCTGGCAAAACAACTTCATCCGTGAGATGGAAACGCTCCATCTTTAAACCACAACCCTAACCAGCAGGATGTCGGGAAGGCGGTGTAAGTCCGCCACTACCCCGTAACTGTAAGCGCGGAGAGCAAGGCGAGTAAGCCACTGGGAGAAGTTTATCCGGGAAGGCAGCCATAGCTCGATGAAGCGCAAGTCAGGAGACCGGTCCTGCATGAAATTTCCGAGGGGAAGATTATGTCAAGATTGTGGAGTAAGTTCAAAGCTGTCTGCCTTTTTGTTTTTATCTACTGCTTCGCCTTCGCCTTGTGCATGGTTGCGTTTGCTGCGGAGGTCAATTTGGTTCGGGGTACCGTCACCGATCCGTTAGGTGCGGCCGTTCCGAACGCAAAAGTTGAACTAATTGAGACAAACAAAGTCATCGATTCTGCTATCACTGACTCCGAAGGACATTACACTGTCCACCCTTCTCACGCTGGTCGCTATCAACTTCGCGTTTCTGCCACTTCGTTTCAAACAACTTTTATTGATTTGTCATATATCTCGAATTTAGGCAAGGTACACGCTGACGTTACTCTTAATGTGGCGACTCTGGAGCAACAAATCACCGTGAGCGCCACGGGTACTCCGACGCCGCAAGTTCAGGTTGGAGCTGCTATTACTGTTCTCGGACCGAATGAGATTGGTTACACGCACGACGTGCAGGAGCTATTGCGTCGTGTACCCGGAATCCAGATGACGCAAGTTGGGCAGATTGGGGGAGCCAGTTCGCTATTCATCCGTGGCGGAAATGATAATTACACGAAAGTGCTCGTGGATGGAATTCCCTCTGACGATATCGGAGGCTTGGTCGACTTCGCCAATATAGCTTCCATGGGCTTCGACAAAATTGAAGTGTTACGCGAACCGAACAGCGCGCTTTATGGTTCCGATGCCTTAGCTGGAGTAGTGAATCTGAGCACCCAGCGGGGAACGACGCCGTTGCCGGAAATCACGTATGCCATTGATGGTGGCAACTTCGGGACTTATCACCAGGAAGGAATGCTGGGAGGAGCTTACAAACGGTTCGATTATTTTTCCGACTTCTCCAGATTCGACACCGCTAATAGCATTCCGAACAGCCAATTTCACAATGCCACTTACGCTGGGAACTTCGGCTGGAACCTGTTATCAAATACAAACCTGCGCGTGTCCCTACGTCACTTGGTGACCTCTGATGGGAATGCGAATGCGCTGGATCTATACGGCATACCCGATGATGCAGTTCAGAAAAATCAAGACACATACATCGGAGTAACATTCAACAACCAAACAACTGATCGATGGCATAATTTGCTGCGCTATGGAGCGCTTCGTCTTCGCGGCCAATTTACGGATTATGCTCCTACGGGCATCCCTGACCTCGCCGACCAGGATTATCTTGGCGCTCCCGTCACAATTCATGGCGCAAACGGGTACTCGGTCACGGGCCAAGCGATATTTCAGTTCGCAGGTATTTATCCGAATCAATATCTCACTTCAACGGATCGTGATTTTGTTTACGCACAATCCGATTACCGCTTCACTCCACATTTGGTTGGCCTCGTAGGGTTCAAGTACGAAGATGAACGCGGATACACCCTTTCCACTGGGAGCACTCGCGATTCGACCGAACGAGGAAATTACAGCTACACATTGCAGATCAATGGTGATTTGCGGAATCGTCTCTATTACACGCTCGGAAGCGGCATTGAAAAAAACGCCGTGTTTGGAACCGCAGGAACACCCCGTGCTTCGTTAGCTTATTATCTGGTGCGGCCAGGTACATCGCCGATACTTGATGGCACCAAGTTACGGTTCAGCTTTGGTAAAGGGATTAAAGAACCGAGCATCTACTATCAAACTAATTCCCTTTACGAACTATTACTTGCCAGTGCACCGCAATTGATTGCGCAATACCATATTTCACCGATCAATGCAGAGTGGTCACGTGCATACGACGGCGGCATTGATCAAAGTTTCTTTGGAGGCCGCGCTAAAGGTGGAATCACTTACTTCCATAATGAATTCACCAACGTCATCGAGTATGTGTCGCAACAGGGATTAGTATCTCTCGGAGTGCCTCCAGCAATCGCTCAAGCGACTGATTTCGGAGCTGCTGTGAATTCCCAGGCTTTTCGCTCACAGGGGTTTGAAACCGAAATCGAATTCCAAATAAGTAAAGATCTTTTTGTTCGCGGCGGATACACGTACCTGGATGCGGTTGTACAACGTTCATTTTCAAGCGACGCACTTGCAAAGGGCAGCTACAATCCAAGTTTCCCGGGCATTCCAATTGGAGCCTATTCACCACTTGATGGAGCGCGCCCCTTTCGTAGAGCTCCGCATTCTGGCTACTTCGGGCTCTACTACAACCGTTCTCGCTGGTCTGGTTCTTTAAGTGGAACGCTAGTGGGGAGTCGGGACGACAGCGATTTCCTCCTTGATGCATCTTTCGGCACCAGCCTATTGTTGCCTAATCGCAACCTTGATGGTGCTTATCAGCGCCTCGATTTGAGCGGTAGCTATAAGGTGAACCGGGTGCTTACGTTCTACAGTAGTTTTCGAAATATCCTGTGCGAACATTACAGCGAAGCCTTTGGGTTTCCTTCGCTACCCTTCACTTTTCAATCCGGCATTAAGCTCACATTCGGAGGTGAATCGTGGAAGCTGAAATGAGCGAATCGGCGATTGCGATGATTCCTTCGATGAAGGCCCATAAAATACACTTAGGCTTCATCATGTGCGCGCTGATCGGCCTTCTGGTTGTTGTGCTTCTGCTTTCGATTGGAATCGGAGCCGTAAAGGTGCCGATCGATTCGGTGCTGGGATTTCTTCTAGGCCAGCGCTCACTCTCACCAAACGAGAAAGTAATTCTTTTTCAAATCCGCTTGCCGCGCATCCTTGCAGCTGGGCTGGTAGGCGCCGCGCTCTCTGTTGCGGGACTTTTGTTCCAAGGGTTGTTTCGCAATCCCTTGGCTGATCCTTATGTGATCGGCTCGTCCGGCGGCGCGGTTTTGGGCGGGTCCGTTGGGATGTTTATGCTGCCGCAATTTTCATGGTTTGGCTTTAGCGCAACGGCGGTACTGGCTTTTGTGGGATCGGCAGCGACAATCGGATTAGTGTACTGGCTGGCTAGAGTGTCGGGGCGGACTCCGATTGTGAATCTGCTGCTTGCTGGCTTTGCAGTAAGCACAATGCTGAGTTACTCCTCTTATTTTGTGGAGATACTAGGCGAAGACTATGGCGTGGGCATGCGCGCTCTTGCATCGTGGCTGCACGGTGTTATTGGTGTCCCCAGTTGGACTCAACTCTCCGTGATCGCGGTAATGACTTGCTTGGGAGGATTGTTTTCGCTTCCGCTTGCACGGAGATTGAATACGCTCGCGCTTGGCGAAGGCTATGCCCATCAACTTGGAATTCGCGTGGAGTACACGCGCATCGGCATCATCGCGGTTGGCTCTTTGTTAACCGCTGCTGCGGTTTCGGTTGGCGGACTTATCAGCTTTGTGGGATTGGTCGTACCGCATTTGGGTCGGATGATGATGGGGCCTGATAACGTTCGCCTGCTACCAGTGACGGCTCTGCTCGGCGCTATCCTTCTTATGCTGACCGACACTCTGGCTCGCACTCTGCTGGCCCCTTCTGAGTTGCCTGTGGGGGTTCTCATGGCATTCATTGGAGGGCCATTCTTCCTGTATCTGCTGCGGAAAACCAAGCGGGAGTACAGCCTGTGACGCCTTTACTCCACTTCGCAGATGTGTCGTTCTCTTATGGAGAGCGCCTGGTCCTTGATGGGATCGAGTTTTCTATCGCCGAGAAGAGTTGTGTGGCGCTGATTGGTCCAAATGGAATTGGTAAAACCACACTGCTCCAGTTGGCCGCAGGGATGCTTTCCTGTTCTTCGGGCACCGTATGGTTCAATGGATGCCGGTTAAATTCAGTGCGACGAATGGAAGCAGCGCGGCAGGTCGCACTAGTGCCTCAGCATGTTGACGTCCCATTTGAGTTCACAGTCGAGCAAATTGTGGAGCAGGGACGGACACCGTATTTAGGACTGTTTGCCGGGTTAACACGAGAAGATCGACGAGCTGTCGAACGTGCCATGGAGTTTACCGATATTACTTCCCTGCGGAATCGGGTATTTAACGAACTCAGCGGAGGAGAACGTCAGCGAGTAAAGGTTGCGCTGGCCTTAGCGCAACAACCCAGGCTTCTTCTACTGGATGAGCCGACTCAAAATCTCGATCTCGGACGCCGGCTTGAATTGCTGAATCTAATCCACTCGCTCAATCAGGAAGGCGTAACGATTCTCGCGTCTATGCACGATCTTCAACTGATTGAGGGGACATTTTCCTCAGTTTTACTGTTAAATCCGGATCGCAGGCTTGTGAGTGGAAGTGCAGAAGAGATTTTGCGACCGGGAATACTTGAAAGCGCTTTCGACTGCCCTCCGCGGCATGGATTGATGCCAACAGACGAACCCAAAATCTTAGTGGAGAGAAAGCCATGACTATGGCTTACTCCATAATGCTTGCCGAATTGCTGGAGACTATTGCCGTGCCCGATCCCAAGTGGTTGAAACAAGCGCGTTCCCGTCTCGATATCCTGACCAAACCACCGGGAAGCTTGGGGCGTCTTGAAGATATTGCGACACGCATGTTTGCAATTCGCAATGGCAATATTAGTGTGTCTCTGAACAAGGCAGTCTATGTATTCGCTGCTGATCATGGGATTGTAGCCGAAGGAGTAAGTGCTTACCCCAAAGAGGTTACTCGTCAGATGGTTTTTAATTTTCTGGCAAACGGCGCAGCTATCAATGTGCTGGCAAATTTGCACCAAGCAGATTTGACAGTCGTCGATGTTGGAGTGGATGCGGACTTCGAAGAATTGCCAGGGCTTCTTCAGAGGAAAGTCAGGCATGGATCACGGAACATGTTGTACGAAGCGGCTATGACCGAAGACGAACTTAATTCTGCTTTGCAAGTGGGATTTGAAGTCGCTGAACTTGCTCACGAAAAGAAGCATACGTTAATCGCGATCGGCGAAATGGGCATTGGCAATACAACTGCGGCGAGTGTAATCACGGCAGTACTCACAGAACAACCAGCGGCGATGGTCACTGGCAGAGGGGCGGGGTTTGATCGGAACGCAAAAGAGAAGAAAATTGGTATTGTCAATGCCGTAGTCCGAAAACATTTTGCTCTTGAAAGTACTAATTCAGATCCGCTGGAAATCCTGAGGCGGGTGGGCGGGCTGGAAATCGCAGCCATGACCGGCATGGTATTGGGCGCGGCAAAATATGGAATTCCTGTCATCATCGATGGTTTCATTTCTACCGCGGCAGCAGCGCTAGCTTGCACAATGAACCCTACAGTAAAGGGATATCTCTTTGCGGGCCATCGCTCTGATGAACCCGGTCATCGTTTTCTTTTGGAATATATTGGGCTTGATCCAATTCTCGATCTTGATATGCGGCTAGGCGAAGGTACGGGCGCCGTGCTTGCAATGCCCATCGTTGAATCCGCTTTACGGCTGTACAAAGAAATGGCGACGTTCGCATCCGCAGGCATAAGCGGAGCAATCACTTGAAGCGCATGTTCCGGGAGCTACTGGTCGCCTTTCAATTCCTTACGCGGCTACCGATCTCGCACGTTCCATACGAGCCAGATTCATTATCGCGCGCAACACAATTTTTTCCGATTGTTGGTCTCTTCATTGGTTTATCTGCATCCTTGTTACAGCATATGCTGGGACCACATCTCAACCGGGCTCTAGTCGCCTTGCTGGTGTTAACCTTTCTCGTTCTAATCACTGGTGGTCTTCATGAAGATGCCTTGGCAGATGCCGCCGATGCATTTGGTGGTGGCTGGAATCGCGAACAGATCCTCGCAATTTTGAAGGACAGCCGTATTGGAAGTTACGGCGCACTCGCGTTGATTATTTCGATGTTGGCAAGATTCCTTTTACTTTCGACCCTTCCGATAAACCACTTTATGCCGGTCGTGTTTTCCGCGCATGTTCTATGCCGGTGGACTGCTCTCCCTCTCAGTTATTTCCTATCGCCAGCACGAGAAGATGATGGGCAAGGGGCGCGCATTGCTGAAAGAATTCCATTCGCATCTTTTGCAATCGGAACCCTCCTCAGCATGTCTATCGTGGTGTATGCGTTAAGGAGAGAGTTCTGGATTCCGGTGGTTGTAACGCTCGTTGTCACAATTTTGAGTGGGGTGTATTATTCCCGACGCATTGGAGGAGTTACTGGCGACTGTTTCGGCGCCACAAATCAGCTGACAGAAATAGCCGTTTACTTTTGCGGAGTGTGTGGCGCATGAGCTCCCTCCTGTTTATTCGTCACACTGAAACCGGCATGGCGGGAAAGTTCTGCGGGTACTCAGATCCCGACCTGAATGAACGAGGCCTGAAGCAAATCGCTGCCGTGATTCGCGAACTTTCCGATTATCCGATTTCGCGAATCTACACCAGCGACCTTCAACGGGCGTTGCAGACGGCACAACCGATCGTTGATCATTTCCATTCTAAGCTTGAAGTGCGTCCTGGATTGCGCGAGATTGATTTTGGTTTGTGGGAGGGTCTTTCATGGAGCGAGATTGAAACCCGATATCCGGTTGAAGCTAGGCGATGGATAGATTTCCATCCCAATGTCGCGGCACCGGGGGGCGAATCCTACGAGCGATTTCAGGCAAGAGTCAGACAGGAGATTGAATTCTTGATCGAGAAATGCTCCAACGAATGCATAGCTGTAGTTACACACGCCGGATTCATCCGCGAAGTGCTGACGCGATTTTGCAGAGTCGCGGGACAAGAAGCATGGGGTAAAACGAAAGCCTATGGAGCGGTAATATCGATTGATAGGGATATCGTTTGGGACACTCTGAAGCTGAGTGTAGGTTTGCCAGCCGGTCAGTAAAATATTCGTTACTGGATCTACTGGAATGCATTAAAGGAGAAATTATGAGTATCGCAACCAAGCACGGTGATGGTGGCCAAACCGGATTGGTGGGAGGTGTCCGCGTTTCCAAGGCGGATCTCCGTGTGGAAACGTACGGCTCTGTTGACGAGCTAAACTCCGTGCTCGGTTTTGCCCGTAGCATTTGCCAGAACGCCGAACTTCGAATGCAAACAGAAGAAATTCAAAAAACTCTTTTTCGAGTAGGAGGTGCATTAGCCACACCGCCCGCCAAGAAAAAAGGAAAACAGCCGGTCACGACAAACGATGTGGAGCAACTCACTGATCTTGTTCATACGCTCGAAGCTACGGAAGGTATTCTTTCGGATTGGTCTCTACCTGGTTCCAATACTGAAGCGGCCGCTTTCGATATTGCGCGTACGGTGTGTCGCCGCGCTGAGCGTAATGTGGTTCGATTAACGGAAAGTGGAGACTCGGTTGAGCCTGAGATCATTGCTTACCTGAATAGGCTGTCGGATGTTCTTTGGTTGTTCGGCAGACTTATTGAAACACAAGCGGGGATTGATTCGCGGTTACGTGACGAACAACATGCCGGCGCCAAGTGGTCCAAGGCCTGGTAATCCGTGCCCGCCAGCTTTTAACTTTAATATTGTCTAGCTCAAATTGTTATGGGAAACGGGCTTAATTTGAAATTGACGAGTTATATTCCTGAAGAATTTCCAATCCTCTAAAGACCAGCCTAGCCACTTTGTGTTCTTGGCGGTTACAGTCTTAAATCTTTAACCGCAAAGTTCCCAGAAATTTTGTAAAGTACGCGAAGGCGCAACTTACTCGTTAGCGATTGCTGACGTTGCAATTGAGCACTACCGGAAACGGGCCAATTTGAAAATTGACGGTATATTTTACCGAAGAATACTCCCATCCATTAAAGCGATTAAATCAGGCAACGGGATATCGCTGCGGCCAAACTGCGGTCAGAACCAGAGCCACAGCAATACCAATGGAAACCTCCAGGAATCGATGCACGGCGACGGTCCCGGCTGTGGAGGAATGCGGAACTAGCAGGACTATGGCAAGGGTGATCCCTGCGTAGCGATAGGCACTTTTTTGCAAGTGAAGAGCTGAACAAACCAGCCCGAGAAGAAAAAGCCCAACGGCGAAGGCGAGGGTGTTGAGACCGAAATATGAGGAGATCAAAGCTCCGGCGGCGGCTCCCAGCGCGGTTCCGGCAAGGCGTTGACCAGAGATGGTCAACGTGGCTCCGAGGCTTGACTGAGTTACGATGATCGCGGTGATACAAGCCCAATAAGCTTCAGGCAAACGGAATAAACGCGCTACCAGGAAGGCGGACACGGCAGCGACGGTAGTACGAGCTGAGTGCTCGATGAAATGCCAGCCCAGAAATGAGCGCTTCCAGGTCATGATATAGATACCATTCTGCTCTAACTCTTATTAGATATTCTTGTCACGCCTTGAGCCTTCGTTTTCCAGTGTACAAGGCTCCGGCGTCGATGCTGCCTTGAACATAACGAGAGATGCCTTCCCGTATACGTATCGATTTATAAAAAGTGAGCTACTCACAAATGAAGACGAGTCTCCAGCCATTCTGCTTCTTGCGATTTTAAACTTTATCCCTCGGTATACTTCTTGCAATGGGACGCTCATCCATTGCAAAAGAGCAGGGCATTCTTAACCAACCTTCTTCGCAGCCGCCGTCAGCTCTAACTTCACGTCGAATTGGTATTCACACCTCGAGTGCCGGTGGTGTACAAAACGCGGCGGAGCGAGCATGGCGGCTTGGTTGCAATACTTTCCAGATCTTTTCTTCAAGTCCAAGGCAGTGGGCGCCTTATCAACTCGGCAATGCTCAATGTGAGGAGATGAGCCGCTTGCGCGAGAAATATAATCTCAAACCGTTAGTGATTCACGTGAACTACCTGGTGAATCTCGCCAGTACGACCGAACTATTTCTGAAGAAATCGATCGAGGCATTTCGTGGCGAAATAGTGCGCGCATTGGCGCTCTGTGCGGAGCATCTGGTGTTACATCCCGGATCTTTCCGCGGAACTGACAGGGAAAATGGGTTATTGCGGACCGCAGCGGCGATCGCGGCGGCGACTCAGGGGCTGGATTTGGCTAAAGGGAATCTAACCATCTTGATCGAAAACACGGCAGGCGCGGAATATTCCTTGGGAGGAAGTTTCGAGCAAGTGGCCGAAGTACTTGACCGTCTACGGGGATTAGTTCCCATCGCGGCTTGCATCGATACATGCCACACTCATGTTGCCGGTTATGACATCGTGAACGAAGAAGGAATGGCGCAGACTTTGACGCACTTGGACGAGACTGTGGGCTTGAAGAACGTTCGAGTGTGGCATTGCAATGATGCCAAAGCCGCTCGTGGATCAAAGCTAGACCGACATCAGCATATCGGGAAGGGGAGTATTGGCCTAGAGCCATTTCGAAGATTGCTGAATGATCAAAGATTGGCACATGCGGCATTTATTGCGGAGACTCCAATCGATGAACCAGGGGATGACCAGAGAAATGTGGAGGCACTGAAGGAATTGGTAAAGTCATCCATGAACACGTAGGGACAGCCGCCCTCGGCTGTCCAGGGAAGCCCAAGGTATGCGCACCTAACCCACGATTATGAAAATTTTAGTTGCCGCTACAGCAAACCGCGCCTTGGACCGGCATGTTGGGCATCTTTATGACCGAGCTTTTGCTCAGCCGGGCGGCTGTCCCTACGCAATTCCCGTTGTAAAATCAAAGTTTATCTATTGCACATCTAACGTATATGCCCCAAGAAGATACAACTAGCGTCATTCCCGACGTTCAGAACCAGAAACGGCGCCAAGAGCCAGAGGATGTCCGCTATGATGCTCAACGCATTGAAGCTAGGTGGTCCGCCATCTGGCAGAAGGACAATGCTCTCTATCGTGCCGAACCTGACTCAACTAAGCCCAAGTACTACGTCCTTGAAATGCTTCCTTATCCCTCGGGCGTTTTGCATATGGGGCACGTCCGCAATTACGCCATAGGCGATGCGCTTGCCCGCTATATGTGGATGAATGGTTATAACGTTCTTCATCCCATGGGCTGGGATTCCTTCGGGCTGCCCGCCGAGAATGCCGCGATCCAAAACAACACGCCGCCGCGCGAGTGGACTCAGCGCAACATCGCCAATATGAAGCGGCAGATGAATCGCCTCGGCTTTGCTTATGATTGGTCGCGCGAGGTTACCACTTGTTTGCCTGACTATTACAAGTGGAACCAGTGGTTTTTTCTAAAGTTCTACGAACGCGGCCTGGCATATCGCAAGAAGAGCCGCGTGAACTGGTGTCCGAAGTGCGCCACGGTTCTCGCCAATGAACAAGTTGTTGGAGGCCGTTGCTGGCGTCACGAAGATACGGTCGTGGAACAGCGAGAGCTTGAGCAATGGTTCCTGCGCATCACCGACTATGCCGACGAGCTACTTCGTGATTTGGACAAACTCGAAGGTTGGCCGGAAAAAGTCAAGACCATGCAGCGCAACTGGATCGGGCGTAGCGAAGGCACGCTAGTCGATTTCAAGCTTGACGGCCAAGCAGGGTCTGCCGGTTCGACCATTACGGTTTTCACAACGCGTGTGGACACAATCTACGGCGCAACTTCGATTCAGCTTGCGCCTCAGCACCCGCTGGTTGCTGATCTCGCCTCGAGCAATGCAAAGCTTCGCGCTCAAGTAGATGAACTCATCGCCGAGCAGCGAAGGGCAAAAGAAGTCGGCGACATCGGTGAAATCGAAAAACACGGCGTCAACACGGGCCATTTCGCAATCAATCCTTATAACGGCGGGAAGGTGTCGGTTTGGGTGGCCAACTATATCCTCATGGATTACGGCACCGGCGCAATCATGAGTGTGCCCGCACATGACGAGCGTGATTACGAGTTCGCGAAAAAGTATGGGATTGACATCCGTCAAGTAATAGCCCCTAAAGACGCGACCGTCCCCGAGGAGCTTCCGTTCACCGCCGAAGACGGAGTTCTCATCAACTCAGGTTCCTTTACCGGCCTAAGCAGTCCGGAAGCCATCAAAAAAATGGCTGCGGACGCCGAGAGAAAGGGCTTCGGCAAAGCCACCGTTACCTTCCGGTTAAAAGATTGGGGAATCTCCCGCCAGCGCTACTGGGGTACGCCGATCCCGATGATTTATTGCCAGAAAGACGGCATTGTTCCTGTCCCAGAAAAAGATCTTCCCGTGATTCTGCCGGAGCAAGTCGATATCACCTTGACTGGGGGATCGCCACTGGGTCGAGTGCCTGAATTTGTGAATACAATTTGTCCGAAGTGTGGAGGACCCGCGCGTCGAGAAACCGATACGATGGATACATTCGTCGATTCGTCCTGGTATTTCTATCGCTATACCGATGCGCGCAACGACAATGCGCCGTTTGACAGCAAGCAAGCTGGTTACTGGTTTGGGGATCGAGGCATCGATCAATACATCGGCGGCGTTGAGCACGCAATTCTCCACTTAATCTACTCGCGCTTCTGGAGTAAAGTCATGCGCGACTTGGGGCTTATCGAAAACAGCGAACCGGTGGAACGGCTGTTCACCCAGGGTATGATCATCAAGGACGGCGCGAAGATGTCGAAGAGCCTGGGCAACGTAGTCTCGCCTGACGACATGGTCGCAAGGTACGGAGCGGACAGCGCGCGCATGTATTCATTGTTTGCGACGTCTCCCGATCGTGAGCTCGATTGGAAAGATGAAGGAGTAGAAGGCGTTCAAAGATTTTTGGGGCGCGTGTACAGGTTTGTCGTCAGAAATGCGAAGCCCGAATCCCAAGCTTGGATGAATCATGAAGCCTTACTGAAATCTCCGCCACAACCCGCGACTGCGCTGTCCAAGAGAATACAGCGCAAACTGCACCAGACAATTAAACGCGTAACCGACGACTTTCAGGGAAGGTGGCATTTTAATACCTGTATTGCGGCGACGATGGAGTTTGTGAATGAACTCTATGCGGTCGAGGGCGAACTGATGGCGGGGGTGAGGGCCAGCAATCAAATCTCATCTATTCCACTCGCGAATTTGGCAGAGGCTCAAATATATCTTGTGCTCTTGATCGCCCCATTTGCTCCCTACTTGGCTCAAGAGCTTTGGGTCGAGCACTTGAAAGAAAAGGGAAGTCTCTTGCGTGCTCCCTGGCCGAAGTACGATCCAGCCCTGGCCAAAGAGGACGAAATCGAAATTCCCGTGCAGGTCAATGGCAAGCTGCGCGCCCGGATTGTTGTGCCTGCTGACGCAACAGAGGACATGGTTCGCGAACGTACGTTAGCGGAAGAAAAGGTTATGGCAGCGATTGCAGGGAAACAGATCGTGAAGGTGATCATTGTTCCTCTCAAGCTGGTAAATATCGTCGTCCGCTAGGTTGCACAACTGCGGAATCTTTTCGCAAACTCCCATGGCAAATCGCTCTCCCACTCTCGAAGGCTTCCGTGCGATGTTTGGACACCCGTCCTTCGGATTCGCAGAAGTTGCATGGCGTTGGAGTTTTGGAGCTGCCGCGACAATATTGCTGGCTTTCGGATTTATCGAGTATCTCGACAGCCTGCCGGTTAGTGCTGGTGATTTGATCTTGCTCGAGTCAAATCGCAGAGACCTTATTTCTCGCGCAGTCTCCGACATACTTCACGGCAGCGCATCGCGTCTAACGGAATCGATTATCTTACTCGCGCTTTTGCTGGCAACTGCATGGGTCGTTCTTGCCTCCTTGGGCCGGGCAATTACAACAAACGCATTGCTGGCGCATTTTGATCTGCAAGCTTCTCGGCAGACGGATCGATCAACTTACACGCAGCACTTTAGCTCACTACTAGGTCTTAACTTTCTTCGCGCAATGGCAACGATTGCGGCAATAGTCGGTTCCATTGTGCCGTGGTTCTACGTGCGCATCACGTCCGCTCCTGACGGTCATTCGATTGCCGGAGTATTCCTTGGATTTCTTGCTTTGATCACTCTGGTCTGGCTCGTCTGGTATGTGCTGGACTGGATTTTGTCTCTTGCGGCACTGTTTATCGTCTCGGAAAATCACGACACTCTTGGTGCGATCAGAGCTGCTGTTGACTTCAGCTGTACGCGTCTCACGTCCGTTATCGCTGTTAGCGCATGGTTCGGCTTTGCTCACTTTGCAATTCTGCTATTTACGGCTTCGGCAGTCATGGTCCCGTTGAGCCTCATGGCGATACTTCCGCCTGGCTATGCACTCACGGGTATGCTGCTGGTATTGCTTGGTTATTTTCTTGTAGTTGACTTCCTCCACATCGGAAGGCTCGCAGCATACCTGGCCATCCTGAAGAGCCCCGGATCCTCGCACATAGTAAAACCATCTCCGATATTCCCGGATGCAGGACGCGGCTTGCCTAATAGAGTCGATCCTGACGAACTCATCCTCAGCGATATTCCATTGCCAGTCCAGTAGTTCCTTAAAGTTAATCGATAAGTTCTGTTTTCTGTTCATCTGCATAAGGTGCAGCTGGTATCTGCTGTCTCCATGTTTGAATCCTCCTATGGTTTTGATCGCCCAATCCCCTGGGGAAGATGGCAACGGGGAAGAAGACGTTTTGGTGATTAGGGGTGAGTATGAATTCTGTTTGCTGGCACCCAAAACATTTTTAACTCAATGAGGTGAGTGAGCCATGATCGATCTATGCAACAAAATGGAGCAAGTGCGCCTGACCGATGACCGCGCCCTGCTTAAGAGTCCGCTGACTGATTCGCTTGAAACTGCCTCCATCCCGCTCGACGCGCTCACCGGGGAACAGCGCGAGATCGTCGAACTGGCCTACCACTCCGCTCTGGTCCATCCCAACCCGCTCATGCACGTAGTCGGCGATCCCGCCGCCTGGGAGAGCAACTTCGGTCACGCTTTGGACCGCGTTGCCGTCCGTCTCGATCCGCGCAGTGATGCAGAGTTGCGCCTGCAGGCCACCACGCATCCCGATCCCATGATGCGCGAGCAGGCCCTGTTTGAATATGCCGATCGCAATCATGCCGATGCGATTTCGTTTATCTCCGACATCGTCGCCAATGACACGGACCGGCAACTGCGCTGGGACGCGCTCTGGGCGATTGAGAAACTTGGCGGCGTTCCCGCCGTGCAAGCTCTGCGCCGCTTCCAGCAGGATGCCGATCCCGAGATCGCCGAGTGGGCTGGCCTGTTCATCAGCGAACTGCAATCGGGCGCGCCTGCCTTCGACTTGCGCCAATCGCGCTACACTCCGGGACGCACTTTCGATGAGACCATCTTCCTGCTCATCCATTGCGATCTATATATTCGTCTGCATCCCTCGAACCAGTTGTGGGGAAAGCTCTCGCTGGCTCCGCAAGGACTGGCGCGGGTTTACGGCCAGGCTCATGCCTGCCCCAACGCCAAGACGCGCGAACGTCAGTTGATGATTGCCAAACAGATCTCCGGCCTGCATGCCGACGGCAGTTTGCACATCGACAATTATTTGTTCCGCGGCTTCACCGAACGCACGCACGAAGAGCGCGGCAACTTTTACTTCGAGTCGCACGTGAATCGTCCGTTCTATCACTCCGGAAAAGCCGATGATCCCAGCGCCGGCATGCATGACAGCTATATCGGCTTCATGCGCGAAGGCTGCTGGTATCTGGATAGCCGCTTCCACATTCCGCAGGGCGATGCGGCTCCGGCTTCGGCGATTCGTTACGTGCGGGGACGCTTCCAGGGCTGGGGCTACACCAATCTGGAAAATCTCCAGGGCAAATCGCTGGATGAAATTCTCACGCCGGGCAACGGCATTTTGTCGACGTTGCACGATCCAGTTGCTGGACCGATGACGAACGTGTTCATCGCTGGAACATTCAAAGGCAAACTCAATGACTGGGATGGCGACGGCAACATCGACTTGAACTCGCGGGATGTGTACGCCACCGCCGAAGGCGAGATCGACACCAACATGGACGGCATCGCCGACAACCCCGGACAGGCCTGCTGCGACTTAGGCGCTCGCCTCCTCTAAATCCACTCCCCCGCACAACCAACAGAGGCGGTCAGGTATAAAAACCTGGCCGCCTCCCCTTCCTAGAGTGAACGATTAGAGAGAGAACAAAATGATTATTTTTGGACCGAATACCTTTTTTATTTTCTTTCTAACCATCGCGATTTTCCAAACACCTGGATTGCACGCCCAGCAGGATAGTACGTCAGGCGGCAAGATAGGTCCGCGGCACAAACTCGTGCATGGCCAACAGCTATCTGAAACACCGGACGAGACCGTAAGCATGTCTTGCACTGTCAGTGAAAATGGTCACCGCTGGAACATTGTCGCCACTAACACCTCCAATCAGACTCACAACTGCCAATCGAAATGCTATTTGAAGACAAGTAATGGCTTTGACAGTTTTGCTTTATGCGATCCAAGCGTGCCCCCCAATGTTCATGACCTGACAGTTTGCACATATTTGCTTAACGATGTTGTTTGGTCCGTTTCCCACCCAGGATCTTTCTTTTGCCAGTGACATGAGTGCAGGTGATAACCGCCAGGTATTGACACTCAGCCGAACTCGCACGCGGTTAACATCATGTCCTTTTCTCAAGATACAAATAAGCAAAATGCAACAACACAACAGCAGGATAATTCCTGTATTCCTGCCACCGGCAGCACACCGCTTTTCGATCTTACTGCGGGCATGCAAACTCTCGAGGATCTCACCGATGCAGTTGGATGGCTTCGCTTCTGCGAATGGCTTTTGAAGGAATAAACAGTCGCACGTGCTCGAATCGCGGACCATACCTCATTCATAGCTATTTGTGCTACCGGCCTCCACCTTGATAAACGAAGTTCGTCACGAACCACTTTTTCGGGAGAGATCAGAATTCCCGGTCACCACCTTCGGATAGGCAATCCACAGAGCGCCACTTAAGCCAAAACCGGGCTTGAATGGGCCACCCAGCTGCCTAGGGATTTGTTACATAAATCACCGATTTCACCCATGTATTTTTCGAGTGGTCGTGTGCTTGCACGGCTACCCGGTGCACACCTGGACTTCCAATCGAGATCGTTTTTCCGGTGGGGACCGAAGTCGCGTTCGGATATTCCGCCTGCTTAACACCATCGACATAAATCTGAATATCGCTGGATTTATCTGGTCCTTTTACAGCTGCGGCAATCGGGAATGCCAAAGGAACATGGCTGCCATCGTGAGGAGCGGTGATGTGCACGACCTCTGAGCCTGGTCCGCCGAAGGTGTTCGGAAACCTGACAGTATATTGATTGTAAGCGTCGGTCTTGTACGCTGGAATTCTGGATGGGAAGTTACCAGGCTCGTTAGCAATGGATGGAGAAAAGGTGAACACCGATACCGTCTTTTTCGATGGACTCACCGTCAAGATTCGAAGATAGCCGTAGCCGAAATAGCCGTTGTTACCCTGGCCTTGAAAATCAGAAAGTATTTGAATTGGACGT
Source organism: Terriglobales bacterium (assembly GCA_035651835.1). GTDB lineage: Bacteria > Acidobacteriota > Terriglobia > Terriglobales > Acidobacteriaceae > JAOAPG01. Next base: position 54,241 of record DASRFC010000022.1, on the reverse strand, counting down.
AATGGATTCGAACACAGCGTGGTCCAGGACTGCACTCCGCAGTCTACGTGGCCGACGCCGTTGTAATTCGGCACGTTAGGATAGTTTCCCGGAGCTGGCTGACGTACGTGCCCGCTGAGCGCCATAAAAATATTGCGGTGCGTGCCGATTAGTTTGTACCAGAGTCCAATCCCGTCGGTGCCGCCTCCGACAGGACGATATGAGTTCAGCGAATCGTTAAGGCATCCATAAAGACTGCTGGGAAAGCCTGAACACAGAGGGAAAGCAGATCCCGCGGGAAAACTGGAACCGAAAGTTGGCCCCGAGCCATCGTTTGCCAAGTACGCGTGGGTGACCACAATCACCGGTCCGCCAAATTTGGAGATCAGATGGTTGGCGGCGGTAACAACCCAATCCCGCGGAAAAAGCTCAAGCGACAGGATCATGTAATTCGCGGATCCTATTTGCATGATCTTGTAAAAGTTTGGCGTGCGGTTTCCGTGAGAGTCCAGAATGTAGGCAGAGGGACTGAGCGCCAGATGTCCAAAGTAGTGAAAATAATTGGTTGCGGTGCGCGGCTGCGGCCGGTCACTTTCGCAATCGTAGTCGTGGTTGCCAATGGTTGGCTGGTAGTAAATTCCGTTCGAGTTCAGAATATCTACCGCAGCTCGCGCCTGCTGCCATTGCGTTTGCCAGTTCGATGGCGGTGCGTTCACGCATGTGCCGTTCACATTTCCGTTGGCGTCGATGGGATAGCCTCCGCCGTCGATAATGTCGCCCATCCCAACGACGGCCTTTATATTTAATGCCGTCTTGTGATTGGCTACCCAGTTCGCCTGGTCTTTGAAGATGTAGGCATTTTGTCCCTGGTAGTACTGGGTATCAGGAAAGAGCACAATGGAAAAATCTGGGTCGGATTTTGCGATCGAAGCTTGAGCAGTTTGCGCATGAACAAAGAACTTCGGCGCAAACACCAAGCCAATGAAAATGAACAGCCCCGTCGCTACGTGTCTCATTACACTCATCCTTCCACAACCGCACACACGACTGTCCGGAATCGTGCCGGTTGTCGCAATTCAGGAATCTAGAAGGAGGCGCCTACTCTCAAAGTACAAAGGTTCCTGTATAGCACAATCCGCTAAACACCTTAGAAGAGTGTGCAAAACAGGTCATGGAGGGACATGTAGGGGGAGGGTGGCCACTCACCAAAGCCGGTTTGGGGCACCAGGCTATGAGAGCCGAGCGCTGATAATTTCGGAAAAATTGTGTTGTGTGGGAGGCACGCGCCGCTCTCTACACGAACCGCCCTACATTTCTTAGAGTGAATACAGGCTGAACCCCGCTCTGGACAAGGCTTTTAGGACAACTGCGATCTGCTGAATCCCATCGAAATTTCATTCGCGGCACTGCCTGTTAGAGAAGATTAGAGAAGAGATATGTAGGAGTCCTAAAATGCGGAGTCTTCACATACGGCTATCAGCGCTCCTGAGTTGTGTCCTGATGCTCATTTACCTTTCTGGTTGTGGAGGAGGAAGCTCAACGTCATCAGGTTCGAGTGGATCCGGGAGTGGCTCCGGCGCAGGCAGTGGCTCTGGTTCGGGCAGTGGCTCCGGTGGAGGCTCTGGTTCCGGCGGCGGGTCGGTGACTCCAGCCACCGACAAAACTCTTCAGACGCAGGTGATGGCGGAAAATCTCGAAACACCCTGGTCGATGATTTTTGCACCCGATGGACGATTATTTTTTACCGAGCAGCCTGGCCGCCTTCGCGTGATGACCAGCTCCGGCGTGGTCGCTACTCCAGTTCTGGATTTGACCACCGTCACGGTCGGTGGTGAAGGCGGAACCACCGGCATGGATCTTGATCCCAATTTCGCGACCAACGGATACGTGTATATTCATTTTTGTCTAAACGACGGAACCGCTCATTGCCGGGTTGATCGTGTCATCGTCGATGCCAATAACGTTGGCACCATCGACAAAGTGCTTCTCGATTATCCCGTGAGTACCGGGCAATTTGATCACACCGGTGGCCGGTTGCGAGTCTCGCCAGATCACTTCCTTTACCTCTCGACCGGCGATCACACCGACGACAATTCAGCGCAGGACCTCACCTCATGGAATGGAAAAATTCTTCGCATGAACCTTGACGGCACTCCGGCGGCAGGGAATCCATTCCCCACGCAGAATCCATATGTGTATTCATACGGACATCGCGATCCGCAGGGGCTTGCCTGGGACAGTTCCGGCCAGCTTTACGAAACTGAACACGGACCAACTTCCAATGACGAAGTCAATATCATTTACATTGGCAAAAATTATGAATGGCCACTCTGTGTCGGAGTCTGCAACAACCCTGCGTACGTCGATCCCATAAAACTTTTTTCTCCACAGACAGCACCTCCCTCGGGTGCTACGTTTTATTACGGCAGCCTCATACCCGGTTGGGACGGCAGCTTTTTATTTGCAGTACTGGGACTTGATGGAAACACTTACGCGCATCATGTGCATCAGTTGAAATTCGACAAACCCGGCGGCACGCAGATTGTGTTTGAGCAGATCCTATGGCAAAACCAGTTCGGACGCATTCGTGATGTCGTTGAAGCGCCGGATGGTTCCTTGTATTTTTCAACCAGCAATCTTCCTTCTCAGACGGCCACCGCGATGCCGAACGACGACAAAATCATCCGCGCTCATCCATAACCAATGGCTTAAAAATAGATAGCCGTCCGTCGATCTATACTCGGCAGCTGTATCAGTGCCCTAGGGTTAAGGCTTCATAGACGAATCAATAATGAATGGCTCGGCGTTGGAAGTGCCGCCACACGGAGGAGGATTCAGCACCTCCACATTCATGTCACCTGCAACGGCGATATCGGAAGCTAAAATCTGCGCCGTGAGCTGAGTCGAGCTGACATAGGTGGTTGGGCGAGGCGAGCCATTCCATATCACACTGGAGGTTCTCGCAAAGTGATCGCCGTTCACCGTGAGTACGAAATCCGATCCGCCTACGGTTGTTGAAGAGGGAATGATGGTCTTCAGTGATGCAGCCGTGGTGATGGTAAGACGTTTAATTGTGGATGGCTGCCATGACACGCCCTTGGGCCATTCGGTGTAATAACTATAGAAAGTGTCGCCGAGAATGCCGGGATCGATTCCTAAGCCGACCGCATTGGCGTAGTTATATACAGGGGTTTCAGGACTCTTCCCAAGTATGACTTGCATCGGAGGCCAATTCAATCCGTCTACCGATTCGCCATAAGCGATATATTGACCGTTGTCCATGATCGCTACAAAGCGATTTCGATACGCGCTCCATGCCACCTGGGGATCTCCATCGGTCTGGCCGGTCACGGCTGGAAAAAGTTCGCTGGCTTTTCCTTCCATACCCGGCTGATTCCACTTCCCGTTGTAATATTTGTGGAACAATCCCGCGGCAGAGTTATTCAAAAATGCTTTCGCGAGAAGCTCGTCGTAAGGCGCTCTTGCCACCGATAAATAAGTGAAGTCATCGCACGGAACGTTGTTAACCGAACAACCACCAGGAAAATAGATGTAAAAGTACTTTTGCATGGTGGTGGGATCGGTTGTCACCACCAAGCTTCCGTCCCCAATTTCGAAGGCACCTTGCGCACTGTACGGACGAGGGGCGCTGATAATCAGTCCGAGATCTTGCCACGTCGCTCCCTCATCCATCGAACTGGCAAGACCCAGCCAGGACCAAAACGGCGCCGCAGGACGTTCCGCGTGATAAACAATGAGCAGGTTTCCAGCGCCAGGTTCTCCCTCGGGCACACGGTAGACAGGGCCGCCGCCAACATAATTCATGGCGTCCAAGCCGGCGGTTTTGGGCAATAGGAATTCGCTGGGCAACGGATTGGGATCTCCAGCAGGTAAGCCCAAAGGGTGATCTAAAGTGCCTGTTGATACCGTGATGGAGCCAGCCCGTTTTGTCAAACTTCCGTCAAAAGGATGGAAGCCTCCATCGCTGCCAAAGAAAAGATAACCCGATCCATCGCGCGTGCGCGCTACCCCTAGTGGCGTGTCGCTCCAGGCAAAGTATGGCCATTGGCCTGGGTTTTCAACAATGCCTTGCGGGAGGACGTAATAAGCTGCCTCCAGTCTCTCATGATCGGAGACGACGATGTCGTTCGCAACGACGCGTACCTGGCATTGAGAGGAATCATTTCCATCCGCAGCGAATCCGAAATTTTGAAATGAAACGGCGAGTAAAGCCACACACACGAGTTGCATATGAAAACGCATAAGAGAACCTCTATACGGTTGGGGGCGAAAAGCTAACTTGGATAGTATATGTGCCCCACGTTACTAAGGAACACAGGAGTTAATGAGAAGTTGTGAAGGGAATAGTCACTGCGACGGGTGGCCCATTCAAGCTTTTGGCTTGAGTGGGAATTTCAGATCTTCTCAACTTCTGCCATCCTGACCGGAGCGGATTATTACGAGCAGCGATGATTGCAGAGGGGACGGATCTTATGTTTTTGGGCGAGGGAATCGTCGAGATCGAGTCCCGAGTGGTCCGCACGAAAGAGCGCGGGAAGATTCCCTATCCAGCCGTCGAATTGGGCCACCCATCACCTTGCGAAACATGGAATTGTTATCACGAGCTTCAATTTGTCATTCCGAGCCGATCACAGCTCCGCTTGCGGAGCGGGAACGGGAGAGGAATCTGTTTCCCGCGTTCCTTAGTCCGTGGTAGAGCGGCGCTTCAGCGCCGCGTTCCAGCCCTGACATTAAACATATGGCTCTGCAAAGAGCCACTGATTTTCGCCCCTTCCCAAGGGATATCAGTCGGTGCCCGAGGTTCGCGTCCGCTGTGGCCCACCAAGCCAAACCGGGGCTTGAATGGGCCACCCTACGGTCTCACGCCTTCCAGTCATCTTTTTTGTAATAGAATCCGAAGCTCTGTACGGAATCGAGAAATCTATGCACTCGACTTTTATCGCCATGTTCTCCGAAATTTCTCGCACCGCAGTTGCAATGTGCTCTGCGGGCATCGCGCTTTTTTTGATCGGAATATTGGCAGCGAGGAACGACATCGCCAAGGCTCGCGGCTTGGACAAGATTGTAGCCTTTAGCAATTTGTGTGTGGCCATCCCGCTGGCGGTCTTCGGCGCGCTGCATCTCTCGGGCGTGCAATTTGTTCTGGGCGGCGTGCCGGAATACATGCCATGGCGTTTGTTCTGGGCTTATTTCGTGGGATTCGCATTGATTGCCGCATCCTTGAGCATCGCCATGAAAGTCGGGGTACGCTGGTCCAGCCTGCTGTTCGGAATCATGATGTTTTCGTTTGTCGCAATGCTCCATTTCCCTGGCGCGCTGCGCGACCCGCACAACAGAATTGTTTGGACAATCGTCTTTCGCGAAATGTCGTTCGGTGGCGCCGGCTGGATTCTTGCAGGAAATACAATGAACGGATGGCGCGGGCTAACCAAGAGCACGCTTATAAATGTGGGCCGAGTGTTGATCACGATGGCTTTGATTGTTTTCGGCATTGAGCACTTTCTGCATCCGACGGGTCTCCCTGGAGTCCCGCTCGAAAAACAGCTGCCGACATGGATTCCGGGGCGCGTGCTCATTGACTACGTTACGGGTGCAGCTCTTCTGTTTGCTGCGGGAAGCGTTCTGCTGGCCAGGAAAACGCGGTTCGTGGCGAGCTGCGTCGGCGGTTGGCTTTTGCTGATGGTCCTCGTCATCTATGGACCGGTCATGATCGGCGCGCTATCTCAACCGGCTATCGGAATTGAGGTGGAGGGGATCAACTACTTCGCCGATACGCTGCTGTTTGCCGGAGTGATCCTCGCGTTGGCGAGCGCGGCGCCGCAATCCGATGCGGTCGGGGAGCGAGTGTTCCACGTTCCAGTTAGAAATAAACTTGCGTCAACGCACACAGGAGCTTCTGCTCCAGAGTAACTGGCATTTAGCAGGCTTGAGACGGCCACCATCCTTAGTCCCGCACGAATGAATGAGGACGGGTCGCCCATTCAAGCCCGGTTTTGGCTTGAGTGGGGCAGTCCTACAGCTGGACAAATTTTTCCCGCCGCTCTTTCGCGTTTTACTGCCCTCCATTTCGATTCGATTTCCACTTGTCCGTTCCAGCCGGTTACGTAGTGGCGAAAACTACTCCACTCCCAATCCTCCGTACGCTCGCATAACCCGTGCTTCACCGGATTGCTGAATGTAGTCAGCTTCTCCACAAACTGTGGGTAGTTTCGAATGTTGAAGTCGTAATACCGCTTCTGCCAGAAATGCTCCGCGTTCTCAAGCAAGCGTCGCGATACTCCCCACTCAAGCCAAAGTCAGGCTTGAATGGGCCACCCATTCTTCAAAGTAACGTCAACAAGCGATAGGAGCTGCCGAAAGTAAGCATCCCCAGGAAGTTGGGGAGCGTCTGAATCATGTCCCATTAATTCACCTACAATATTTAGGACATGCAAAGAGCGCATTTCAAAACTCGATCTATTGCGTTGACGTTAGTGCTGCTCGTCACTGTTAACAGCTGGGCAGCAACACCTACCATCACGCCTGAACTCCCCGATCCCGGTTCTCCGGGCATGACGAAAGATCAACAGATAAAGCTCGGACAGCAAGTGGTGGCTGAGGTGTACAAGCAAATGCCGGTGCTGCCGGATTCCGATCCGGTGAGCCAATATGTTCAGCAGTTGGGGAAGAAGCTGGTGACGGTAATCCCGCAGCAGTATTCGTGGCCTTATCAATTTCATGTCATTCCACAGAAAGAAATCAATGCGTTTGCGCTTCCCGGTGGCCCGATTTTTATAAACATTGGAACCATCGCTGCTGCTGGCAATGAGGCTGAACTCGCAGGCGTTATAGCGCATGAAATGTCTCACGTCTATATGCAGCATTCGGCAAAGCAGGCTCCGAAGCAAGAGTGGGCAGGGCTTTTGGGTGCGCTTGGCGGGCTGCTGGGAGGAGGAGTTGGGCGCCTCGCTCAGATGGGAATACAGATGGGAGCAGGCACGCTCTTGATGAGGTATTCGCGGAAGGATGAAGCGCAAGCCGATGCCGTGGGCGCGATCATCATGTACAAGGCGAATTACAATCCAAAAGCGATGGCGGAATTTTTTCAGAAGCTGGAGGCACCGGCGGGCAGTGGCGGTCCGCAGTTTCTCAGCGACCATCCGAATCCGGGGAACCGCGTGCAGGCAGTGGAGAAAGAGATCGCAAACTGGCGTCCGAAAAATTATCTTTCGAACAGTCCGGCTTTCATTCAAGCCAAGCAGTCGGCCGGGAATGTAAAAGCCTATTCTGCGCAAGAGATCGCCGACAGAGCCAAACAAGGAGAGTGGGCCCGGCAAAATCGTCAAAGTGGAGCGATGCGCGATTCGCCAGCTGCTGCGGAAACCGAGGCCGGGACAGGTACGCTCGCCAATGTTAGTTATCGGCAGATCATGCCGAGCGAGAACTTTACTCAGCTTCAGCAAAACGCTTTTAACATTTCTTATCCTGCAAACTGGCGTGCTTTTGGAGGCCAGGATTCTTCTGTAATCATTGCTCCGGAAGCTGGGGTTGCGCAGGGAGCGATTGCTTACGGAGTTGTGATCGCGCCGGTTCCCGATAACGGTTCCACATCACTCGAACAAGCTACGGACAATTTGATCCAAGATCTGCAACAGTCGAATCCCGGACTCAGTAAGAGAGGTAACGCCCAACGCATCACGGTTGCAGGGCAAAAAGCCTTGTCTGTCGAACTTATGGGCACTTCTCCAATACAGAAGAATGGGCAGCCGGAGCCCGAGCGGGATTGGCTGGTTATAGTGGAACGTCCGAATGGCGGGGCAATGTCATTATTGTTTATTGCTCCAGAGGACGACTTCGCGCAGTTGCGGCCGAGTTACGAGAAAATGTTACAGAGCTTGCAGCTCAGATGAAAAACTGGTGAAGATCTACATTCAGATTTGTTCGCGAGTCGTTTCTGCTGCAGATTTTTCTCGACATAACTTCAAGATTTCTTTTCTTACATTTCAATCAAACTTGCATTTCATTTTAGACAAGCATCTCAACGCACCGGGAAAAATTCTACAAACTGGTGACATTGCGTTGACATCTGCTCAGGATGCCCGCTCTAGCATTTGATGGCTAACAGGTTAGAGTAATGTCGTTCGAACCTGCTGAATCCAGGTACTGACTTGCCCTCGCCCCGACTTAGCACCATTCAGCTTCAAGGAGAAATCCGCATGAAACGTCGCATTCTCGCTCTCACTCTCTGCTTTGGGCTGGTACTAATGTTTGGTTCCAGCGTGGCCCTGGCGCAATATAAATTGACCAACCTGGTTTCGAATCAAGTAGGAATGGCGAAACATATTGACCCTTTGCTCGTAAATGCCTGGGGGTTGGTTTATCCGCCCGGCGGACCCTTCTGGATTAGCGATGAAGGAACCGGTTGGTCGACACTCTACACAGGTATCGGAGTCAAAAAAAGCCTGGAGGTGGAAATACCTTCTCTAACCGACGCGGGTACGGGTTCGCCAACGGGAATTGTTTTTAACGGATCGCAAGAGTTTCAAGTTGAGGGATGGGCGTCGATATTTCTGTTCGCGACCCTTGATGGAACCATTAGCGGCTGGGCGCCGCAGTCAGATTTCAACAACTCCATTATTGCCGTGAAAAGTAAAGGGTCCGTCTACACAGGTCTGGCGATCACCAATAAGCCAGCAGGGAACCGCTTGTTTGCCGCCGATACCGCGAACAACAAGGTTGATGTATATGACGGTAGTTTCAGCCTGGTAACTTCGTTTACTGATACCACCCTGCCCGCAGGGTTTACGCCATTCGGCATTCAGGATATCAATGGTCAGGTATACGTTTCGTTCGCTGATTCAACCGGCGGTGCCGGTGGTTTTGTGGACATCTTCACGGAAGACGGAATCCTCTTGAAACAGCTTATCAGTGGCAGGCCGCTGAATCAGCCTTGGGGATTTGCCATGGCACCGAAGAATTTCGGGCCTCTCAGCAACACGCTGCTGGTCTCTAACAACACAAACCGAGGAACTATCAATGCGTTCAATGCATTAACTGGTCAATTTGTGGGCTCGGTAAGGGATACAAACGGCAAATTAATCTTTATCGATCAACTTTGGGGAATCGACTTCGGTGGTGGTTCAGCGAACAATGGACGCAAAAACCAGCTGTTCTTCACCGCAGGCCCGAGCAACAACCTGGCGGGAACATTTGGAGTGATCTCGCTTAAGTAGTCCGACGTACTGACGAAAATTGGACGGAGGTGGGCCGCTTTCGAGCGGCCTTTTTTATACTGGAATTGCCAGGCAATGCTCAGACATGCGCCGTTTGTGCTTGTTTCCTTCTAAGTAGCATACAGCTTTTCCTCTACGGAAATATTCCTTGATCTCTCGGGAAAACTTTCCGCATTGCTGCGATCCAGCAACGCATCTATGTACAAACGAAGCTTTTGCAGTATGGCATCATTCGTGCCAATTGACTATGCCTGGAGGTTTTATGTTCCATTTGCAGATTGAGAGAATAGGTGACGTGGCGATCATCCAATGTGAAGGCAGGATGATGCAAAGCGAATCTGTTTTTGAACTGCGCGATGCTGTTATGACGCAAAACGGCGTTTCGACTGTTTTACTCGATCTCTCTGAATTGGAAGCCATAGGAGGGGGTGGGGCGGGCATGCTCGTGATGTTGCAAAGCTGGACTCATTCCCATGGCATGGAATTTAAATTATTTGACCCTCAGGCCGCGGTAAAGCAAAAACTTCAATCGATAAGATCAGCGGCTGAACTGAAGATAGCTTCGATGGACGAGGTATTGCGCTTGCTGGGATGGGACGGTCCGCGAAGTGATATGCATAAATTCGAGTCCGTGGCTCCACGACATAGTGCGGCTTAGACGGCGACAAGCCGACGTTCATCGCTCTTTCGAAAAAGAAATTGGTCAGATGGCAAATTCTATTCGCGCCTTTTCGATTTCATCCAAAGAGTAGGCAAGCGCGGTAAGAACTTCAGTGGTGTGCTCTCCAAGAAACGGCGGTGGTAAACGATAACTGACAGGAGTACTCGATAAGCGGATTGGATTGGCGATGCTCCGCATTGCCCCGAGGATTGGGTGTTCCAGTTCGACGATCAATCCCCGGGCAATTGTTTGGACATCGGAGAGAGCTTCCGGGACGGTCTGAATTGCTGCCGCAGGTATTTCGGCAGCCGCAAGTCGTTTTACCCATTCGCACGAGGTGGCCGTTTCAAAAATAGCTTGAACAATCGGGATCAAGTTGTTGCGGTTCGCGATGCGAAGTTGGTTCGACACGAAACGAGGATCGCGCCCTAAACTCTCTTCCACACCGAGCAGCTGGGTAAAGCGTTTCCATAATGGTTCGGTCCCGACGCCAACCACAAAATATCTTTTATCCGAGCCACGAAATACCTGGTACGGGACAATACTGGGGTGCGCGTTTCCCCAACGTTCGGGTAGTTGTTGGGCATTCAAGAAATTACTGCCGATATTAATTAACCACGTCAGTTGCGAGTCGAACAAAGCCATATCCAGGTATTGGCCCCGTCCCGATTTTTCCCGGCCGTAGAGAGCAGCCGTAATTCCTAGTGCCGAGTAGATGCCGCAAGTCATGTCAGCAATGGCAACTGGATAGCGCATCGGCTCGCCATCCGGTTCACCGGTAAAGCTCATAAGTCCGGCTTCCGCCTGCGCAATGATGTCATAACCGGGTAATCCTGCTTTAGGGCTCACCAGCCCGTATCCCGAGATACAACAGCAAATCAATCGAGGATATTGAGCACAAAGTGTTTCGGGATCAAGGCCTCTGCGGCGCAGAGATTCCAATGAAGGATTGTTGATTAGGAACACATCAGCGGATGCGAGTAGCCGCCGAAGGATTTCCTGACCGCGAGGCTGATCAAAGTCGAGAGTCAGAGAGCGTTTATTGCGGTTGCTAGCGAGAAAATAAGCAGACTGATCCCCTACAAATGGAGGTCCCCATCCGCGAGACTGATCGCCGACTTGCCTGCGCTCAACCTTGATCACATCCGCACCCAGATCGCCAAGCAGCATGGCGCAATACGGTCCGGCCAGGGCTTCGGTCAGTTCAACTACACGTATGGAATCAAGCAGGGAAGTCACGCGGTTGGATTATAGAGGAAGAGGAAAGCTCTGCCTGTGTAGCGTTGACCGTTAAACGCGGTTTGCGTATATGACGAACGTCACTCTTCAAGAATTACCTTCTTCCGATGTGAGCAATATGCTTCCTAACCAACGTGTGCAATTGTTTTCACCTCCGGATCGGTAGAGGCAAAAGACATTTTTGTTTTCAGAGACTTACAAAGGACAGGGAATTGCACTTCCAGAGGCTTCCCAAGTTAAGTAGGAAAACAGGAGAAAAGACAAATGGACTACCTAATCTCAATCGCGGTCCTGGCATTCGTCACGCTCCCGGTATTCGGAGAAACTTTGCCGGAAACGCCTGCGCCTAGTTTTTCTTCCAGCCGTGTTTCCTACGAGGCCCCAGTCCAATCTGCCAACCTGTTGACGGTAAAAACTCAAGTCCCGGCTCATCGTTTTTTCGAGCGGAGCAACAACATCCGCTTCGCCGCATTAGCTGGACTGGTGGCTGCTGATGGTTTCACTACTCAAGCAGCTTTAACCGGTAGTGGTCATTTTCGTGAGATGAATCCAATTGCACGGCTTTTCGTCAACCACGGCATGGCTGGACAAGTAGCGGCATCCGCTCTGGGGTTGAGCGCTAGCACTGGAACTGCCTATCTGCTTCATAAAACTGGACATCATAAATTAGAGCGTTTGGTGCTCAATGGGTCCATTGGAATCGAGGCTGAAACGGTTAGCAGCAACACCTGGTATCTGCTTCACTAAGAGAACCGCTGATCCTCAATGACTCAAGTAACCCAACGAACATTTGCAATCGCTTTCAGGGTACGAGAAAATTGAGCACTCGACCCCATTCAACGAAGTAATTTTGATGATTTAGGAATAAAGCCAATTATGAGCAGCCGAACTGTACCCACTACTACAATTTCTGAGTTTAAAAGCAAGATTGAACAGCGCCAGGCGCGCGTAGCCGTAATAGGACTTGGTTACGTTGGATTGCCATTGGCACTGCTTTATACGGAACAGAGATTTCCTGTCACCGGCTTCGACATCGATGAACGAAAAGTATCGATCATCGCCAAGGGTGGCTCTTATATTTTCCGCATTCCCGCGACCGAGATCCAGGATGCGCGTGCTCATGGGTTTGAAGCCACCTCAGATTATGCGCGGCTGACTGAAATGGACGCCATTATTATCTGCGTCCCAACGCCATTGAACGAATATCACGAGCCCGATCTTAGTTATATTACCGATACGGCCAAATCAATCGCGCCCCATTTGCGCGTCGGGCATCTGGTGATTCTCGAGAGCACGACTTATCCCGGAACCACGGAAGAAGTGCTGGTTCCAATTCTTGAAAAAGGGAATCGAAAAAATCTCAAGGCTGCGCGTGGCGATAGCCCGGAAGGCGATCATTTCTACGTGGCGTTTTCTCCCGAAAGAGAAGACCCAGGCAACCAGACAGTAGCCCGTCGCGACATTCCGAAAGTGGTGGGCGGATTGAATCCGCAAGCTTCGGAATTGTCCGCAGCTTTATATGGGTCAATCTTCAATCGCGTCGTGCCAGTTTCGTCCCCGGCAGCGGCGGAAATGACCAAGCTGCTGGAAAATATTTATCGTTGCGTGAACATTGCGCTGGTTAACGAGCTGAAATTATTGTCGCTGCGCATGGGACTCGATATCTGGGAAGTCATTGAAGCGGCTTCCACCAAGCCTTTCGGATTTCATCCCTTCTACCCCGGCCCCGGCCTGGGCGGACACTGCATTCCGGTCGATCCCTTCTATCTGTCCTGGAAAGCAAAGGAGTGGGACTTCCGCACGCGATTCATTGAATTGGCCGGTGAAATCAACACCAACATGCCCTACCACGTCATCGACTCAGTGGCTAAGGCTCTGAATTCCCGAAAAAAAGCGCTCAACGGTTCCAAGATTCTGGTTCTCGGCCTCGCATACAAAAAAGACATCGACGATCTGCGCGAGTCTCCATCGCTAACTATTATTGAGTTATTGCAGGATGCCGGTGCGGAAGTCAGCTACAACGATCCTTACTTCCCCTCAGTTGGAAAAGGCCGAAAGTACGATCTGCAAATGAAGTGCGTTCCGCTGGAGAATCTGGGCCAGTACGATTGCACCCTGATCGTCACCGATCACTCGGATTACGATTTTGCGAAGATCGTAAAAGAGTCGCAACTCGTGGTCGATACGCGCAATGCGACCAAGGGAATACAGAGCCCGAAAGTTGTGCCCTGCTGATCGCGCAGACTTCACTTTAGTGCTACTGAGAGAACTACCTTCATGGCGCAAAGCCATGCAAACTTTGTCAATCCGGAATAATTTTTAACGATGAGGATCTGGGTAGTGGTTAGTCGGAGTCAGCAGGGGGATGCAGCGATAATGGCTTCGTATATTCATGAAGCGGCATACCAAAGAAATCGGTGATTCTGCCCGAAGGAATAAATCCATTTCTTTCATAGAAGCGGATGGCCCGCTGCAGCGGCATCGTAGTGTTGAGTGTCAGACGGACGCAGCCAGCGGTCGCTAAATCGTGTTCGGCGACATGAAGCAGATGTTTAGCAATCGAGTGTCCTTGCCACGCAGGTAACACTGCCATCCCTCGAAGGTGACCCTCCTCGCCTTCCATAGCCGCTGCAATGGTCCCAACGATTTTGAAATCTGCAATACCTGCAACATAGATTGTCATTTGCTGCATCCTTGCCCGGACGGCTTGTGGGCTTAGGACAGTATCTTCGAAGGCCTCACGAGTGTATTGAGATCGAAAGGGTTCAAAGGCCGATTCGAGACATGTGGCGACACTTTCCGCGTCTTGCGCTGTTGCTCTACGGACTGTGATTGAAATCGCCACTATCCTACTATCCCGATCTCTTAATTCTTTGTCGAAAAGTATTCAGTTCCTCAGCAACACCGCTGATTTGCAGGCAAACCCCTCAAAATCGCTTTTGTCTACATTGCTACCGGAATTTTCTTTTTCCCAAAGATATACCCGAACGCGTCCGGCTAATTTAGGCTCGCAATCCCTCTGCTTCTTAGTTCGAATTGCTCTTGTGCCATTTGAACAATTGCTTTCCCGATCGGGATCGACGCTGTGGCGGCAGGTGACGGCACATTTCTAACGTGCAGCATGTTTTTCGAGCACGTAAACACAAAATCATCGACGAAGGAACCATCCGCTCGCACCGCCTGAGCCCTTATTCCTGAGCCGCCGGGTTGCAAGTCTTCGCTTCGAATTTCCGGAACTAACTCTTGCAAGGCGCGCACAAAGGCAGCTTTATTGAATGAACGATATAGTTCCCCGAATCCCGTTTTCCAGTATTTTCGAGCCATGTGCCAGATGCCCGGGAAACGTGCTTCCTCCAGAGCGTCTCGTATGCTGAAGTCGGTTTTGCGATAGCCTTCACGCTTGAGAGCAAGTACTGCGTTTGGACCGGCCTCGACACCGCCTTGTACCCTGGTTGTGAAGTGCACACCCAGGAACGGAAACTGCGGATCCGGTACAGGATAGATCAGCGATCGAATTAAATTTTGTCGCTCGGGAACGACATCGTAGTATTCGCCACGAAAGGGCACAATGTGCAAATCGCTCTTTTCTCCCGCGAGCAAACTGATACGATCGCTATGCAGTCCAGCACAATTGACTACGTAGCGGGAGAGGAATGTTCCCTGCGTCGTCTCCACAACGTTTTCGGAAGCATTGCGGTGGAAAGCCAGCACTTCGCAATTTGTGCGAATCTGTCCTCCCTGGTGAATGATTAAAGCGGCATATTTTTCGGCAACAATTCTGTAGTCGGTAATTGCCGCGGTCGGAACATGCAAAGCCCGTAAACCGGAGCAGTGGGGTTCAAATTCGTGAAGCTCCTCCCGTTTTAACAAGCGAATCCCGGCAACGCCATTCTGTTTTCCGCGATTGAATAATTCTTCCAGTTTGGCGGATTCTTCGGCCTTGGTGGCGACAATGACTTTGCCGCATATTTGGAAGGGAACATCGTGTTTACGGCAAAACTCGACCATTGCGGCCGCGCCTTGGACGCAGGTTCGGGCCTTGACGGAGCCAGGCTTGTAGTAAATTCCGGAGTGAATTACGCCGCTATTGTGACCGGTTTGATGCTGCGCTAAGCCATTTTCCTTTTCGACCAGCAGAAGCTTCTGGTCAGGAAAGCGGCCAGCTAATTCCATAGCGGTCGATAGGCCGACAATGCCGCCGCCAATCACAACAAAATCAAAATGGTCATTCATTTGAGGCAATTTTATTCGTCTACTACCTCAGGAGGAATGAACATTTGGCTTCCTGTTAGAAAACTTCGCGCGCAAAGTTTTGTAGAGAATTAATTTAACTTAATTTTAGGTGCCTATCGTGGGCCGAAAATATCTTCTTTCCCTTAAGATCCAGCAACTTAGGTTTCGGCTTGCAATCTTTTGCAACAGTTGCAAAAACTCTCAGTCTTGACAAAGGATACGGGGAATGTACACTTCCCGAGTATATTGCTGTAATTGGAGTGAAGCATGCGCAATTTCGTCTTGATGTTGTTGTTGTCGGTTGCGATTACAGGTACAAGCTTAGTTGCGAGGGCCGACTCGCAACAGTTTAATGGTCCGAATGGAACGCAAACGCTGAACGCAAACACTAACTACGGTTGGAGTGGTGTCAGCTACATCCTCACATTGAGTGGAGCGAGCGGCTCTTACTCGGGATCGTGCGCATGGTTTACCCAGTGCAAGGTTTCCGCGCAATTTACAGACATAGTCAAGGGCATTACTTACACAGAAACTGTCACAGGTCTCTGGAACGGTTGGGGTTGGTCTAACTTTAATCTGGGCTACTCACAGATGCAGGCGCCAGAAGAGTCATCCCTGTTTGAGCTTGCCGCAGCAGCGCTGGCATTGATATTAGTGCTTCCGTTTGCAACAAAGCTTCGCCGCTCAGTTCAAGCCTAAACTTTCTCTAAATCTTTCAGCGCCTTCCGAAAACACGGAAGGCGTTTTTGTTTCTCCCCAACCGATTTATCCGGACTACCCCATTCGCCAGTCTGACTTGATAAATCTCAACGGTATTAAAGTCGGCAATATCAATAAAACTAGCCAGCAATAACTTGCTCCAGCCAGGTAAAGCAGCGACGGCAAAATAAAAAGTAGAGCCGCAATATCGCGTGACAGAGTGCGTCGCCATTCCGTGACCGCAAGCCGCGCATCAAGTACAAACGTGGCCGGCAAAATCAGTAACACGGCATCGCTCATCGATCCGTGGTAGCTAACCAAAACCGCGACCATAGTGGCTAGAGCAAAGTTTGGAGTCCGCGTCCCAGCCCATAAAAGTAACGTAACTGATGCGACGGCGATCACTGTAAGTAGAAGATTCGGCGGTAAGAAGCTACCAAAGAGGGACGCGAAAAAACACCGCAGGTTGGGAATGTCCGCCATCATTCCGCTCGCGCCATTAGGATGACTCGATATCGGCACGAACCATGAAATTACAGACTGGATATAGCATCGAAATCCTGTAACCCCCATCAATCCGGCTGAGGCGACCATTGCTCCCGTGGCAGAGACAATAAATCCCCATAACATAGTCCAGCGACGCCAAAAGACAAACAGCAGGATAATCGGGATCACAAATTGAAATTTGAAAATCGCCAAACCGAGAAAAATGCCGGCCAGAAAATTACGTTCTCGATAAAATGATGTTGCCGCAGCGGTTAGCAGCACAAAGAGTAGAATCGAATCCGCACCCTGGGTTAGAGCAAAAGCAACCGGCAGAAAGAGAAAAAATAGGGCAGGAGCCATCCATCGCCAGACTTGCTGGAAATTCTCGAAGTAGGGGAGCAATAGTCGTAAGCAGATTGTAAGCAAACCGAGATTTAGGGTGAGAAAGGATATATAAGCCGTCGGGAAGTTCAGCAACGACAAGGGAACAAATAGTAGCCCCTCGTAAGCTAACCGATCGAATACCAGAGGTTCGGTGTCCCCGTTCTCGGGATGCCCTTCAACAGTCCCGTTGCAATAGAGCTGGCTGTCATGCCCTGTACGAATTACTGAACCAGCTGCATATAGTTGCCGAAACTCAGCTGGGTTGTGGTACTCCGGCGAAGCACTCCTAATAATTACTAGGATCTGAACCGCCAGCAGAAATGCAGTCGCGGCAATGACAATCGGTTTGTAAAATCTTAAGTTTGGGACCATCCGCGGGCAACACGACTTTGTTCTTTATAGCCTATTCAGAACCCGGTAGGGCAAATAGCACTTAAACTTAAGTTACCGCAGAGGTAGCTTGGTATTCTCTTTACAGATCGGTTGGAGGGAAAAACCGCGAACTCTAAAGAGAAAACGATCCTCCCACGGATGCTACTCGCGAAGTTTGTGAAGCAGATTTCGCGCCTTTCAATCGCTCAGAAGCCCTATGTTGCGCTTCCAAAATCTCTTCCGTGGTCAAATTTTCCGCTAACTTCCTTTTTGCGATGCTGATCTTATTTTTTAATTCGAGCGTGGTCTGTTCGGATATCAAATACCACATGTAAGCGGAAATGGGGTCTTTCTTGGATTCTTTACCGGCGGAATACATTTCACCGAGAGCAATTTGTGCCTCTGGAATGCCCTGTTCCGCTGCCCGTTCGCAATCTGCGAAGTTCATGTCTTCAATTCTGCTTAATGGGAACTGGGGCGCTGGATGGTTATTGATGGGCTGATTTAATGTGAGATAGAGAAGCTCCATGCGGCTGGATACGCCCAGTTTGTCGAAAACTCGAAACAAGTAGTTTTTTACGGTGTGCTGGCTCAAGCCCAAGCGGTCAGCAATTTCACGATTACTTAATCCTTCCGCAAGGCTACGAACCACTTCCAGTTCGCGTTTCGAAAGAAGGTTCAATCCATTGGCACCCACAGCTCGTACCATAGGTGTTGCCGCGAGCGCTGTTATCGCAAAGGAAATTTGCTCGCTGCTGGCCCATATCTGCCCTTCATGTACCTGGCGGACACACCTGCACAGATTTTCGATGGACTCATGGCTGTTAAATACGCCTTGCGCGCCTGCGCGAAAGGCTTCCAGTGCCGTTTCCTTTTTAGAAGATTCCATGAGTACGATTGAACGAAGCTGCGGTACTAAGGCGCGCAGTTGCCGGAGCACATCCAGGCCTTTGAGCGGATCTTCTTCCAACTGACAGTTAATAACCAGGATATCGATATTTTTTGAAGAAATAGTTTTGATGATCTCTTGTGTGCTGCATGACAATCCCACTACCGTTAAACGGAGGTCGCGTGCCAAAGCGTCAGCGAGCAAGTGGGCATGAATACGAGTGCTGTCCGCAAGGAATACACGAATTGCCCCTTGAGCGGAGCTTGGATTGGCTTGCATACTACCTCCACGCGAGTGTCCGGCTGTCATTTATCTGCGGAGCAACGACAATATTCCGCGGGCAGAGAAACCTGCAAAAACGCTTTACTCTTTGGGGGGAGCGCCCTTTTTACCAACAAGGCCCAGAGGCAACTAATAGTATAGAACTTACAAGGAACATGCAATGAAATGTTGAATGTATTTGCATATAGGTAATCCATACCCTACCTTTTGTCCCATACAATTCATATTTATATTTTCTGGATTCCACATTGAGGGGATTTACTATTTAACTATTAATGTAAGTAATTGTTTATACATGTATTTAGCGCTTGTAAACAGAATTTTGATAATGCTTGGGATCAATGGGGAAGCTTTTACATCCAACTTCCAATAGAGAATAAATACCCTAAGTTAAACAGGCGTATAGTAGATAACTATTGACTATATATGGTTAATCTTTATTTCTTAAAGCCTTAGTGCCTCTTGCAGTCAGTTGCAGCTACTTGTAGATTAACCAAGTCAACGCTGGAAACCCCCACCAGTCTTGTCCCCCTCCCCGAATTAGGCAATCTTCAGAAGTGTTTCGTTTACGGGTCACTACATTCAGAGGGAATCCTCGAATGTGACTCAGAGGGCGAAGCTATGAGCAGCGATACCCAGATTAGTTCGATGTCTGAGGCCAAGATGGTTCTCGGAAAAGAGAATTTAAATTGGTATGCAGTACATACGCGCGCTCGACACGAAAAAAGAGTGGCACAACGTTTTCATGAGCAGGGTTTACCAACCTTTCTTCCATTAATCAACACAGTGCATCGTTGGAGCGACCGCAAAAAGACTGTGGAATTGCCGCTTTTCGGTTGCTATGTTTTCGTAAAAGCTGCTGCAACGCGCGAAGATCGCCTGCGGGTATGCCGAATCGAGGGAGTCTTCAAGATAGTAGGAGGGAATGGTGAAGGCACTCCCATTCCTGAAGATCAGATTGAAGCTGTTCGTACAGTTACATCTCAACAGCTGATTTGGTCAGAACATCCATTTCTGAAAATTGGGCAACGTATCCGTATTCGCAGCGGTGCCTTGGCAGGAGTCGAAGGTATTTTGACAGCACGAAATGGTGATCGGACGCTGATAGTTTCAATCGATGCGATCCAACGATCTTTAGCGGTACGCATCGAGGGGTACGATGTCGAACCTGTTTAGTTGAATTCGTTCTTATAAGCCCGGTTTTACTCTCGCTTCAATCTTCCGTTCTTGTATCAAAACACTATGTTTCAATCATCCACATTGCTGGTTGTAAGCAGGCGATCTTCCGCCCTCAGCATGGTGTCGGCTGTGGGAGAGGCGAATGCCTGGCAGGTCTTAACCGCGAGTAGCGGTTGGGAGGCCCTGGACCTCGCGCAATCAGAGGCCGGACCGGCGTTGGTGCTGCTTGATCTTTCCGAGGGTGATGCGGATGGTTTACACACATTAAGGTGGTTGCGCCGGGTTCGTCCTGAACTTCCGGTGATTATGCTTTCTCATGCAGAAGACGCCGCGCAGCGAGCCGAGGCAATTCGCCTGGGAGCGCAGAATTACTTATCCTGGCCGCTGGAAGAAACATCATTGCGCTTGGCGATTGCGCCGCATTTTTCGCAGAATAGTGGCCACTCCGAAATGGAAGTTTCCAGCGAAAACATAGAACAAGTACACGACGAGATGTTCTTTGTGGCCGCCAGTCCAGCGATGCGTCATCTCCGAGCGCAGGTGCAGTTGCTTGCCCAATCCGATTCGTCCTTGCTGATTGTGGGAGAAACGGGAAGCGGGAAAGAAATTGTCGCGCGCCTGGTGCACAAGCTTTCGGTTCGCTCGGATTTCCCGTTCCTTAAGCTAAACTGCTCGGCGCTTCCTTGTGACCTTTTAGAAGCTGAACTTTTTGGGCAGGACCGCCGAGTTGTAGCGGAAAGCTTGCGTGGTATTCCTGGCAAACTTGAAAATTCGGAAAAGGGAACGATTTTTCTTAATGAAATTGCCGATTTACCTATTTCTATACAAGCCAAATTGATGCGAATGTCGCAAGAGAAACATTTTTTCCGTGTTGGAGGCGACTCCCGCATGGAGGCCGATGTCCGCGTTTTGGCGGCCAGCGCAGCCAATCTGGAACAGGCTTTGGCGGATGGCAAGTTGCAGGAAGATTTGTACTATCGATTAAGCGCGTTTACGATCTATGTGCCACCGGTGCGGCAGCGGAAAGAAGATCTCCCGCTCCTTATGGGCCACTTTATGAATCGCCTGTCCCGGCACTATGATTTGCAATCCCGGACATTCTCACGGGTTATGTTACAAGCCTGCAAAGGCTACGACTGGCCGGGAAACTTGCGCGAACTGGAAAATTTCGTCAAGCGATATTTGGTGGTTGGCGATGAGGAGCTGGCATTAAGGGAGTTGCAACGAAAACTGGAAGCGTCTCTGGAAGCGCCTGTTGAACGCATGGAAATCGTGGCAGCCTCGGGAGCCTCTGCTCACTCCAATGGCAATGCTGAATCGCACGGGTTTCATGTGGAGAAGAATGGCGGCAATGGTTCTAACGGAAGCAATGGTCATCAAGAGGTAAGCGTTGATAATTCGTATTCCGGTCTGCGCTCTCTGCTGCAAAGCGTAAAAGGGGAAACCGAAAAGAATGCCATTCTTAGCGCCCTTGAGCAGACACGATGGAATCGCAAATCAGCGGCGAGACTGCTTAGAGTAAGCTATCGGACGTTGCTGTATAAAATTCAGCAGTATCATTTGAGCCCTCCATCTTCCTATTTGCCGCAAATCATACCGGGCTCCGGAGTCAAAACGAACGGTCATGAAGGCTAAATTGAATCGCGCCGACGATCAATATGGAGTAGCGATGAATGAATCTACAAATTTTGTAGTTCCCGGAAGTGCCAGACGATTGTCATCGAGAATCTCGACAGCAGTAGTCGTGGGAATTGCTCTTCTACAGACGAGCTTACTGCTTGCTCAAAACGTTTCGAGCAACACAGTCACCGCAAATCCTCCTGCGGCCAGCAGAAATGGTTCGATCGATACGAATGCAAGTGGCGCGACCAGCAAGCCGCACGACAACACGTTTGTAATCGGCAATGATGACGTATTGGCTATCAATGTATGGAAAGAACCGGATATTTCGCGCTCGATTCCAGTGCGCTCCGATGGCAAGATCTCTCTGCCCTTGGTAGGCGAGCTGCAAGCTGCTGGACAAACCCCGCAACAGCTGGAACAACTGATTGCCGGGAAATTAAAGAGCTATATTTCCGAGCCAGAAGTCACGGTCATCGTGCAGCAGATTAACAGTCAGAAATTCAATATCCTGGGGCAGGTGACGCGTCCGGGTGCATATCCCCTGACCAACTCCCTCACCGTTCTGGACGCACTTGCGCTTGCAGGCGGCTTTCGCGATTTCGCCAAGCAAAAGTCAATTTACGTCCTTAGGCAAAATGCTGATGGCGGAGAGACGCGGCTCAATTTCAATTACAAAGACGTAATCAAGGGAAAAGATTCCGCGCAGAATGTAAGGCTGCAGCCGCGCGATACGATTGTGGTTCCGTAATCACTACTAGATGCGAACCATGCGATTCATAAGCATAGCCATTCGATTTAGCCTTTTATTAACCGCAGCCAGCATACCGCTTTGGTCGCAGGTGAATACGTCTTCGTCCCAACAAGCCGGTACGCAGCAAACTGGATCTCAGCAGACTCCAGGCGGAGTTGAAGACGTAACCGGGGGCGCTACAACGGACAGTTCAAACTCGTCGCAGGCGCCTATGATTACGCCCTCTCCGGTGGGAGGCGGAGAAGGATATGCGCTCGCTTATGCGTCGGAAACACCGCGCACCAATTATTTGCGAGGGGGCATAGTTTTTGGCGTGGCCTACGACGACAATGCGCTTTCGAGCGGCGCAAAACCCGTCAGTGACGTAAGTTATTCGATCGCGCCGAATATTGCACTCGATCAAAGCCGGTCGCGCTTGCACTGGACGTTGTCATATAGTCCGGGATTTACCTTCTATCAGCGGTATACCTCCTATAACCAGAGCAATCAGAATCTTGCCGCAAATTTCAGCTACCGACTAAGCCCGCATGTAACTTTCAGTGCGCAGGAAGCTTTTACGAAAACCTCGGGTTCCTCGAACCAGTTCACGCCCAACGAAACCGGCAGCTCTTCGGGCGTAGTGCAAACACCCAATGAAACCATTATTGCTCCCATTGCTGACATGATCTCCGATAGTTCTTCAGCGCGTCTGAGCTATCAATTCAGCCAGAATGGCATGATCGGAATCACTGGAAACTTCTCCCAACTGCATTATCCGAATCAAAGCCAGGTGCCAGGCCTGTTCGATTCGAACACGAGCGGCGGCGGCGCGTTCTATACACATCGTTTGTCGGGGAAGCACTATATCGGCGCCACGTATCAATTTCAGAAATATCTATCGCGTGCTCCCAACGTTGGCGGTCAAACTACCCAGAGTCATAGTTTTGTGGGCTTTTATACCTTCTACTTCAAGCCGACATTCTCGTTTTCATTATTCGGTGGTCCACAACATTCGGATACCAGCGGTTTTGGAGTATTGCCACTTGATATGTGGTCGCCTTCCGGGGGTGGGAGCGTGAGTTGGCAGGGACAACGCACCAGCATCTCGATGGGTTACTCCCGGCGGATTACAAATGGCGGCGGGTTACAAGGGGCGGTGACATCCAATAGCGCTGACGCGAATTTGCGCCGGCAGTTAACGCGCAACTTGAACGCGACTTTTGGAGCCAGCTACGCTACCAACAAAGTTCTGGACGCTCTCCCATCATCCGATACGAACGGCCATAGTATTTCTGGAAGCGCCGCTCTGCAACGTGCCTTTGGAGAACATTTCAGCATGATGCTCGGGTATTCGCGTTTACACCAAACCTATAACAACATTGAGGCGATCTCGATAGCGCCCGACCGGGACCGAATTTCATTTTCGATGTCCTATCAATTTCAGAGGCCCTTGGGCAGGTAAGAAGCGATCATGGTGGAAGATCAAGAAGAAAAAAGTTCAGAAGGCCCGGACTTAAATAAGTTTTTAGGGATAATCCAGCGCCGTCACTGGCAGTTCTTGATCCCATTATTTGTGGGCTGGGGGTTGGTATTTGCCGCGAGTTGGGTGTTGCCTTCCACTTACAAATCGTCTACCACCATCCTGATCGAGCAGCCGACGGTATCGAAAGATCTAGTGCCATCGAACGTAAACGATAACCTGCAAAGCCGGTTGCAAAGCATCACGCAACAGATTCTCAGCCGCACTCGTTTGATGCACATCGTCGAAGCTCTAAACCTTTACAAGGATCAGCAAAGTCACGCGACTCCCGACGATTTGGTCGAGCATATTCGGAAGGACATTGAAATCGAGCTGGTGCGTTCTCCGGGAACCGATCAGCTTACGTCTTTTAACGTCTCGTTTTCTTCGCGCGATCCCCACATTGCGCAGCAGGTCACCAGCGAGCTGACCAATCTATTTATCAGCGAGAACCTGGAAGTTCAAACCACCCAATCGGAAGACACCACCAAGTTCTTCGAAGCCCAACTGGAAGAAGCCAAAAACAATCTGGCCGCACAGGAAGAAAAAATCCGCGAGTTCAAGGCTCAGCATGTTTCGGACTTGCCTGGCCAGTTGCAAAGCAATTTGGCGATTCTCAGCGGACTGCAAAACCAGCGGCAAACCGAAGAAGACAATCTTGACCGCGCCAAGCAGCAGAGTGTTTATTACCAGTCTTTGTTGAGCCAATATCGCAGTCTGCAAAGTTCGCCCAAGAGCGGCGGTGGGGGCGCGCCAGTAGGACTTGCAGGGGTTAATCAGGAGATGGACAAACTTCGCGGTCAGCTCGCCGATCTTATGTCACGGGGTTATACCGACCGCCATCCCGACGTTCGCAAAGTGAAAGATCAGATCGCGCAGACGGTCAAGATGCGGCAGCAAATCCTCTCCGATATGAAATCGACGAATCAGACAGACGGCGCGGCTGCGTCATCGCAGGACGCTACTGATTCGCAAGATACGGCGGCGATGGCGGAACTGAAGAGTCAGCTACAGGCCAACAAGATTGAAATCGCGAACCGCGAGCGCTCGATTGCAGCATTAAATACAAAGATCTCCGACTATCAAGGGCGGCTTGGACAGGAGCCGGTGCGTGAGCAGCAACTCGCGGATTTGAGCCGAGGCTACGATCAGTCGAAGGCAAACTATGACGATCTGATGAAAAAGAAGAACGCGTCAGCGTTGTCGACTAGTTTGACTGAGCGGCAGCAGGGAGAACACTTTCGGGTTCTCGATCCCCCCAGTTTGCCTGTGAAACCCGACTTCCCCAATCACTTGAAGTTGTGTGGAATCGGGGTGGGAGTTGGGTTGTTTCTGGGGATTGCGCTGGCTGGCGGAACGGAGTTTCTCGACGACCGCATTCACAGCGAGAAAGAATTAAAAGCGCTGATTCCGGTGGGTGTGCTTTCTGAGATTCCGAGCATTGCTACTCCCGCAGAAGAAGTTGAACAAGCACGCTCGGCCAGGCTGGCCTGGGTTGCTGCCGCCGTAACATTTACTTCCATTCTCGCGGGTACGGCATTTAGTTTCCTTCGCGGTTAGCCGGTTTTGTGTTTAGTTTGAAAGCGAATGTATAAGAAGTTCTACAATCTGCAGCGAAACCCCTTCGAGATCAGCCCTGATCCGTCGTTCCTGTTTCCCACCAGGAGACACAACGAAGCTCTGGCCGCGCTTTATTATGGCGTTCGCCGTCACAAAGGCTTTGTAGTTATGACGGGCGAGGTGGGTACAGGCAAAACTATGTTGGTACGCTGCCTGCTGCAGCTGCTCAATCGCGACAACGTCAGTTACGCCTACATTTTTAATAGCCGGTTATCGCCGCACGAATTTCTGCAATACATTGCCGGAGATTTCGGGCTTTCCGTATCCGGCAAAACAAAAGGCGAGTTGCTGTTGGAATTAAGCCAATATTTAATCACCCGTCATCATCAGAAACTCACAACGGTACTGGTCGTTGATGAAGCGCATCATGTATCGGCGGACGTCTTAGAAGAGATCCGGCTGCTTACTAACCTTGAAACTACGCAAGAAAAGTTGTTGCAGATTCTGCTGGTGGGGCAGCCCGAACTGGATGAGAAGCTCGATTCGGTTGAGTTGAGGCAACTAAAGCAAAGAATTGCGTTGCGTTCCCAACTTGAGCCGTTAGATTTGGAAGAGACGCGGGGCTATATTCATCGTCGTCTTAATCTGGCGGGAAGCACAATAGAAAGAACTATGCAGCTATTTCCTGACGACACGATCGAGAGGGTGCATTGCCATTCGCGCGGCATCCCGCGCTTGATTAACACAATTTGCGAGAATGCGCTAATCACCTCCTTTGCCAAAAAGGCCGTAAGCGTGTCGGCAGATGTGATTGAAGAAGTAGCTCTTGATTTCCGCCTTGGAGTAACACATCCCGTAGTGAGAGAAGTTAAGACGCAAGCGGACCGGAGTAATCAAGACGCCTTACAGGCTGTCAAAACGTTACTTCAGTTACACGAATATTTACAGAGCATGCGGTCCGGAGGGGTAGAATCCTCATTGGACACGTTGCCGAGGACCTTCAAACAGTGAGCCGCATATTTGAGGCGTTGCAAAGATCCGAAGCCGAGCGGGCGGGAGTTACACAGCCTGAGCCGTTCTCGCTGGCGACAGAACTTCTGCGAAATGCGGAACGTAGTCTCGAAGATGCTGCTGAAATTAAGCACCATCCCGGAGTTGGCGGAAATGGAGTCGAAAGCAGAATAGGGACGGCAACGTTTGAGGAATTTCAGACTTTACCTATTCATCTTGCTCCCAACAGCCGCTTGATCTGTCTAACGGATAAAGAGAGCCTAGGGGCGGAGAAGTTCCGGTTTTTGTCAGTCAGACTACGTCAACTACAACAAACACGCCCTCTCAAAAAACTGCTGATCACCAGTACGATTCCGGAAGAGGGAAAGAGCATGGTTTCCGGCAATCTTGCCGCCGTATTGTCGCGCAAGAAACAGCAGAAAATTTTGCTGCTCGAAGGTGATCTGCGGCGTCCGGTGCTGAGTTCGCGTTTTGGACTGGGGAAACTGCCGGGGTTAACAGAATGGCTGCATCAGGAGCCCACCCCAATCACCAGCATCTACCGCCTGGAAGGGCTGGGATTGTGGTTTCTGCCAGCAGGGAAGCCATCCGACAATCCTCTGGAACTGATGCAATCCGGCCGTCTGTCCACATTGATGGATCAGCTGGCGGCCTGGTTTGACTGGGTTATCATCGATTCGCCTCCAGTGTTGCCTTTGGCAGACACGAGCCTCTGGATGCGGCTGGCCGACGGCATTCTTTTGGTGGCAAGGGAAGGCGTAACTCAAAAGAAGCAGTTGCAAAAAGGCCTGGAGATATTAGAATCATCGAAGTTGCTGGGCATGGTTTTAAATAGCAGCTCCAACAGCGACCACGAAAATTATTACCAGCGTTATAGTTCATCCGCTTCCCCGGCGGAAAAAGATGCGAAGCCAGTCTTAGAGTTGGTAACAGAAGAGTAGCAAGTCCGTTCGTATTCGTTCCAGGCAGTTCCTCCCCCCAGACAGTTTCAAACCTATGACTCAACTTGTTAGTGATCTCTCTAACAGCAATCCATATGTCCGTGTTCCCACCAAGAATGGAACCGAATCAAGAGAGGGTGTCGTGAATGTGAGAAGTTCCAAACTAGATGCCGGTTTGCTCATGGTTCGACCAAACACTGAGCTGGATCGTAGTGTTCTGGACGAAGAGTCTTTTCATCGGACCATTTCCCTTGAAAGAAAGAGAACGGAGCGTTCCCGCAAGCCCTTCCTTCTCATGCTGCTCGATCTAGGGCACTGTTTGCCTTCCGACAAGGACGGCAAGATCCTCGGGAAGGTCATGGCTGCGCTCTCCCTGTCCACTCGTGAGACTGACGTCACCGGCTGGTACGCGGGCAATTCCGTCGTCGGCGTGATGTTCACAGAAATTGCCATCGATAGCAAGGGCTCGATCCTGAGTACCATGATGACACGGGTAAGCGAGACGCTTCGCAGTAATCTGAGTCTCGATCAATTTAACCGGATCAGTATCTCCTTCCATCTATTTCCCGAAGACTGGGATCACGATATTCCGGAACGCCCCAGCAATCCCACGCTTTATCCCGATCTGTCGCGCCGCGACAAATCGAAAAAATTGTACTGTGTCTTGAAGCGCTTTATGGATGTTGCAGGCAGTCTGCTGGCGCTAATCCTGTTTGCTCCAGTGTTCTTGCTCATTGCGGCGGCCATCAAGTTGACATCGAAAGGTCCGGTTTTTTTCGAACAGAAACGAGTTGGCCAATATGGTAAGTCTTTTGTATTTCTGAAATTCCGGTCCATGCACGTTAATAATGATGCCAGCGTCCATAAGGAATACGTCCGGCAATTGATTGCAGGGCAGGCGGAAGCGAAGGCTACGGGGAATGGCGAAACAGTTTTCAAGATGACCAATGATCCGCGGATCACCAAAGTCGGAGGATTCCTGCGGCGTACAAGTCTCGATGAGCTTCCGCAATTCATCAACGTATTGAGAGGCGAAATGTCTTTGGTAGGACCCCGCCCAGCGATCGCATACGAAGTGGAAGCTTATGACATTTGGCACCGCAACCGCGTTCTCGAAGCGAAGCCGGGAATTACCGGACTTTGGCAAGTAACTGGACGAAGCAAAGTGACCTTTGACGAAATGGTGCGTCTGGATCTGCGTTATGCGAAGTCCTGGTCTCCGTGGATGGATTTGGTCATCCTTCTGCGTACTCCCGGAGCGGTGGTATTCGGAGAAGGCGCGCATTAGAGCACAGAGTAGTTAGCTGGAACTCCCCTCCCAAGTTTTTGGTTAGAAATAAAGACAGACCTCCCCCAATCTGTCTAACTTTTCCACACACACCTTGAACAAATTTAAGAATGCTGGCGGTGAAACTATGGTCAAGTTTGGCGTAGTCGGATACGGATATTGGGGACCAAACGTAGTCAGAAATCTCGATCAGATTGAAGGATCGCAGGTGATCGCGGTGTGCGATAAAAGCCCGCAGTCGCGCAAGCGAATTCAAAAAGCACATCCCAATGTGACGGTTACGGCGGAGTCGGCGGAATTGATGGCCTCACCGGATATCGATGCCATCGCGGTGATCACACCCGTGTGGACGCATTATGAACTTGCGAAGGCCGCGCTTGAGCACGGCAAGCATGTGTTCGTTGAGAAGCCGTTCACCAGTTGTGTGGCGCAGGCGGAAGAGCTCATCAATCTGGCCGAAAAGAAAAATCTTAAGATCATGGTGGATCACACCTTTCTGTTTACCGGGGCAGTGAGAAAGATCAGCCAATTGCTTGATGAGGGCGCGCTTGGCAAGCTTTACTACTACGATTCAACACGCGTGAACCTGGGCTTGTTTCAGCACGATGTGAATGTGATCTGGGATCTGGCTCCGCACGATCTTTCGATCATCGATCACCTGATTAAAGAAAGCCCTGAGGCCGTCAGCGCCACCGGCCAGACCCACTTGAATGGTCACGAAGATATTGCGTTCATTACTGTCTATTTTCCAGACAAAATCATCGCCCACATCAACGTGAACTGGCTTTCTCCAGTGAAAGTTCGTACCACGCTCATCGGTGGTGAAAAGAAGATGCTGGTATGGAATGATCTCGAAGCCGACGAGAAGATCAAGATCTATGACAAAGGTGTCCACATCACCAGCCGTCAGGGACTTTATAACTTGCTGGTGAATTACCGGTCAGGAGATATGTGGTCCCCGCAAGTCGAACAGGTGGAAGCCTTAAAGCTCGAACTTTCTTACTTTGTGGAATGCATCGCCGAAGGCAAGACTCCCCACAATGATGGCAAAGCGGGCATGAGAGTAGTCAAGTTGCTCGAAGCAGCCAGCAAGTCGCTTAATCAAAGGGGCGAGCTGGTTTACGTCTAGTGCTTCAGTTAGCTATTTCTGCCGATCTGAAATCTCAATGTCTGAGCAACTTTACCTTCGTCCCAATGTGGTTGTGGAGCCTCTTGTCCATCATTGGTATGCCTGGTCGCACTTGATTGCTCCGGCGACAGCAGCCCGGAACGTTACAGAACGCCATCTGCGGATCATTGATTCTTTTCTAAAATCTCCGTCTTCTCACGCTGCGGCGGTCCGAAATCCAAAGATGCTGGGCGGCCCTTTCATGGATCTGCCGGACGAGCGGATCGAAGACGTCAAGCAACTGGCTGTTGAAACCAGGGAAACAAAACTGATAGAGCTTTCCCGCGCTATTTGCGAGCTCGACGAACTGCTGCGCACCCAAGCTCTCGGCTATTCCCTAGAGTCTCTTTATCAGCAAGTCCCAGAAGCATTGCAGGGTTATGTGGAGTTAGTTTACGACCTGCACAATCATCCATCGTTTCGTCTGATCGAACCTTTGCTATACAAAAGCCCCTACTACGACCAATCACTGCAATCGCTGATGTTGTCCTTGATCAGCGAGGACGAACGGCCTTTTGTTTTAAGCACGCCGAGATTTAAGGGGCAGGGCAACATCCATTGGCAAATTCCTTTTGCCAACGAAAAAGTTGACCGCCTGTTTCAGTTGAAAGAAAAACCTGCTACGTTCGCGCAGATCAAGCACCTGCTGCAAACATCTAGTGAAGATGAGGGTACACTGCGGTCATTTTTTACAGTAGACGTGCCACGGCAATATCAGAGCTATGACGGGAAAGGGGCTCGGTGGCGTTACTTTGGCCACGCTTGCATTCTGCTGGAAGCAGGCGGATCGAGCATCTTGATGGATCCGGTTTTAAGCTATACCTACGAAAACAACGTTTCGCGGTACACCTACGAAGATCTTCCGCCGGTCATCGACTGTGTTCTTATAACCCACAACCATCAAGATCATCTGCTGTTTGAAACCCTGCTGCAACTGAGATCGAGAATTCGGACTATTGTCGTGCCGCGGAATGCTGGCGGTTCACTGCAAGATCCATCGATGAAGTTGATCTTAAAGAATTGCGGTTTCAAGAATGTTATCGAGATCGAGGAAATGGAGCAGTTGCAGTTTGGCCCTCTTGAACTTACAGGTCTTCCATTTCTGGGCGAGCATGGCGATCTCGACATTCGTACCAAGATGGCGTATCTGGCTCGCGTCAATGGATATTCGCTCCTGTTCGCGGCGGATTCCTGCAACATCAGCCCTAAAATGTACGAACACGTTCATGCATTGACCGGGGATGTCGATGTTCTGTTTGTAGGAATGGAGTGCGATGGCGCTCCCATGTCATGGCTTTACGGTCCATTGCAAACCGAAAAGATGGAACGAAGCAAAGACCAATCGCGCCGCCTGGCAGGATCGAATTGCGAGCGAGCTCAGGGTATCGTGGATCAGTTTGGCTGCAAAGAAGTCTACGTCTATGCCATGGGACAAGAACCGTGGCTCAACTACGTAATGAGCGTCAAATATAGCGAGCTGTCCAATCCGATTATTCAATCCAATAAACTGATTGAGAACTGCCGCCAGCAAGGCATTGTAGCCGAACGGCTATTTGGGGAAAAAGAAATTCTGCTCGGCTAGAACTGCCGAGATTCTCACCTCTACAATGGTCTCCACCTTTTCCAATACGCCAATATCAGGCAACACAGAGCGCGATCAGTTGCTCTTTGCCTGGAACAATACGCATAGCGATTATCCCCGCAACGCAATTATCCATCAGCTTTTCGAGGAGCAGGCAGAAAGGCGCCCCAACGCAATCGCATTGAAATTCCGCGATGAGCAGATGACTTATCGGCAACTCAACGAAAGAGCCAATCAGGTGGCATATCGGCTCCGCGAATTGGGTGTCGGTCCCGAAGTCATGGTCAGCATGCTGCTGGAACGCTCATTGGAAATGTTTGTTGGCATGCTGGCAATTCTCAAAGCAGGAGGAGCGTACGTTCCCCTGGACGCAAGCTATCCAGCGGAAAGGCTGGCCTTCATGGACGCTGACACCAAAGCGCCGGTCACGCTGGCGCAGGGATCAGTTTTCAATCGGACTGCCAATCAAAGCTGGTCAAATGCAAAGGTGCTGCTTCTCGGCGAAGAGAATACCGAAATTGATCGCCAGAGTAAGAAAAATCCGGATAACTTCAGCAGTGCGGAAAATCTTGCGTATGTGATGTACACATCCGGTTCGACGGGTAAGCCCAAGGGCGTCATGGTGAACCATCGGGCAGTAATCCGGCTGGTCAAGGACACAAATTACATCGACCTCAACGAAAAAGAAATCTTCCTACAGTTCTCGCCAATCTCATTCGACGCTTCGACTCTGGAAATATGGGCGCCGCTACTCAATGGTGGAACGCTTGCCATCATGCCGCCGGACACAGCCTCGCTCGATGAAATCGGAGCGGCGATTCGGCGCTTTGGCGTGACCACAGCATGGCTGACTGCTGGACTATTTAACGTAATGGTTGAGCAGCGTCTGCAAGACCTGCGGCCGCTACGACAATTAGTTATAGGCGGGGATGCGCTTTCCCCAGTTCACGTGCGACAGGCGATCGAGGGGTTACCTGGTTGCCGGCTAGTCAACGGGTACGGCCCCACAGAGAACACTACCTTCACCTGCTGTCACACGATTACAGCCGAAGACGCGCAGAGAAGCTCAATTCCAATTGGAAAGCCGATCGCGAATACGCAAGTTTATTTGCTCAATGCCGGCAACGAGCCAGTTGCCATTGGCGAAGAAGGAGAATTATGCATCGGGGGGGATGGACTGGCACGCGGATATCTGAATGAGCCTCAATTAACGGCAGAGAAGTTTGTTAAACATCCCTTCTCCGCAAATCCGCAGGCATATATCTATAAAACCGGCGATCTCGCACGTTATCGTCCCGACGGCATCATTGAATTCATTGGACGTGCCGACAATCAAGTCAAGATCAGCGGCTACCGTATCGAGCTTGGGGAAGTCGAAACCGCGCTCCTGCAATATCCAGATGTACAGTCGGCGGCAGTTCTTGCCAGGCAAGATACTCCCGGGGAAAAGAAGTTGGTTGCTTATATCGTTCCGCAGCGAAGGGGGTGCCCCATTGCAGAACTGCGAACATTTTTACAGCAGAAGCTTCCGCCTTACATGTTGCCTTCGGCATTTGTGATGCTAAATGCCCTTCCGCTCTCGCCCAATGGCAAAGTTGACCGCAGCGCATTACCAGCTCCCGAAAACAATCAAACCGAAAAAAGCAATGCGCCTGCCACAAAACATACCGATACTGAACAGACTATTGCGACTGTTTGGCAAAGAATTTTGGGAATGAAGCAAATCGGACTCAATGATAACTTTTTCGATGCGGGCGGCGACTCATTGCAATTGCTCGAAGCGCATGCCGAGCTGCAGAAGCTGATTAGCTCCGATCTGCTCATTACCGATTTGTTCGAGCACTCAACCATTAAGAGCCTGGCACAGTTTATTGGTGGCAAGAAAACCAGCTCGGGAATTCGCGATGCTCAAGAGCGGGCTCGCAAACAGCAACGGGCATGGGCACAGCAGAAACCCTCCAGAGTGGTCCAGACTTCATGAGCAATTCGGAAAATCTAAACGGAATAGCCATTGTCGGAATGGCGGGACGCTTTCCTGGTGCGAAAGATGTTCATGAATTCTGGAACAATCTCGCGAATGGAGTGGAGTCGATCTCGCAGCTGAAAGAAGAGGATCTCGAAGCCGGAGACGCCATGCTCTGGAGCCAGCCCAACTTCGTTAAAGCGCGTGCCGTCCTTGACAACGTTGATCTCTTCGACGCCAATTTTTGGGGAATGTACCCAAAAGAAGCCGAGGCGACCGATCCGCAGCAGCGCGTCTTCATGGAGTGCGCATGGAATGCTCTGGAAGATGCGGGATATGATTCGCAAACTTACAAAGGCGCGATTGGAGTATTTGCCGGTTGCAGCATGAATACGTACTTTCTGCGCAATCTGTGCAGCGACCGTGATTTCGCCGAAGAATTCGCCAGAACTTATCAGGTCGGGTCCTATCAGACTCTGGTAGGAAACCACATCGATTTTCTCTCCACAAAAATTGCTTACAAGCTGAATCTTCGCGGGCCTGCTTATACCATCCAATGCGGCTGCTCAACATCGCTAGTTGCGATTTGCCAGGCATGCCAAAGCTTGTTGAGTTACCAATCTGATATGGCGCTGGCTGGCGGCGTTTCCATCAGCTTTCCGCAAAAGCGCGGTTACCTCTATCAACCCGACGGCATGGTTTCGCCGGACGGGCATTGCCGGACATTCGACGCTAAAGCACAGGGAACGGTATTCGGCAGTGGCGCAGCAGTAGTTCTATTAAAAAGACTTGAAGATGCGGTTGCGGATGGCGACCATGTTTATGCCGTTATCAAAGGATTTGCGCTTAATAACGATGGTTCGGCCAAGGTGGGATATGCCGCTCCCAGCGTCGAAGGGCAATCGGAAGTAATTGCCATGGCGCAAGCTGCGGCTGGAGTTCCTCCGGAAGCGATCAGCTACGTCGAGTGTCACGGTACTGCGACGCCACTCGGCGATCCTATAGAGATTGCGGCCGCGACTAAGGCATTCCGCGCCAGCACCGAGGCCAAGGGATTCTGCGCGATTGGAACGGCTAAGACCAATGTCGGACACTTGGACGTAGCGGCTGGAGCAACTGGACTCATTAAGACTGTGTTGTCTTTGAAAAATGAGCTCTTGCCGCCAGTTTTACATTTTGAACAGCCGAACGCGAAACTTGAACTCGATAAAAGTCCGTTTTATGTAAACGACAAGCCGACTTCGTGGAAGCGTGGCAATGAACCGCGGCGCGCGGGTGTAAGCGCCTTCGGCGTGGGTGGCACTAACGCGCACGTAGTTGTCGAAGAAGCACCGCAGAAAAAAGCCAGCTGGTTTCAACGCGAGTCACAATTATTGATCCTCTCTGCGAAGACCGCTACTGCGCTTACGAAAACGTGCAGCAATCTCGCTGGGCATCTGCGTGATCATAATGACTTAAATCTTGCCGATGTTGCTCATACGCTGCAAATTGGACGGCGCTCGTTCGAGCACCGCAGGTTTGTTATTGCCAGCAGCGTTGCCGATGCAATCCAAGCATTAGAGAGCGACGCCAACAAACGGACGGGGGTAGCCAAACAGGAAAAGCCTTCCGTGGTCTTCATGTTTCCCGGACAGGGCGCCCAGTATCAGAATATGGGAGAGCAGCTGTATCGCTCAGAGCCAGAATTTCGCAAGTGGGTGGACACATGCGCGGAGATTCTGAAACCGGATTTGCCGCGAGACTTGCGTGAAGTGCTTTATTCGGAAACTCCCGACTCAGAAAATACCAAGCGGCTGCTGACCTCCACGGTATTTGCGCAACCAGCGATTTTCGTTACTGAATATGCGCTGGCGAAGTTGTGGATGAGTTGGGGCGTACAGCCCGATGCGATGATCGGTCACAGCATTGGCGAATTTGTGGCGGCCTGTGTGGGCGGCGTCTTCTCCTTAAACGACGCGCTGTATCTGGTCGCCACCCGAGGACGTCTAATGCAGAATCTGCCAGGCGGTTCGATGCTGGCGGTTCGTCTGCCGGAATCCGAAGTTCGCCCGATGCTAACCGAGAAGCTCTCGATTGCTACAATTAACAGTCCCGCATTGTGTGTGGTTTCAGGTCTCAGCAAAAATATCGAAGAACTCGAACAATTTCTAAAGCAGCGCGGAGTCGCCGCCCGCCACCTGCATACCTCGCACGCATTCCATTCGGCGATGATGGATCCGGTGATCGAACCTTTCACCGACGTAGTAAAGCAGATCGCGCTCAAGCCAACTACGATCCCGTATGTTTCGGGAGTAAGCGGGCAATGGGTCACGAGGGAACAAACCACAAGTCCCACTTATTGGGCAACTCATTTACGGGAGCCGGTGAGGTTTGCTGATGGAATTCATACGCTTTCCAGCATGCCGAGCCCGGTCTTGCTCGAAGTCGGCCCAGGAAATACACTGTCCACTCTGGCAGCCCAGCACCCTTCAAAAAAACCAAATCAAGTCATTATTCCTTCATTGCCGGATGCGACTCGCGCCATTGCAGATGAAGAAAATATTCTAACCGCGCTTGGGAAGTTGTGGGTCGCGGGCATTCAACCCGATTGGACTGGCTTTCACCAGCAAGAGCGATTGCAGCGGGTTCCGCTTCCTACTTACCCATTCGAACGCAAGCGCTACTGGATAGAACCAAAAACATCTGTAAGCAAGCCCTCCCTCGATTCACAACAGATCTACCGAACAGATCAACCGCAGTCTCCACCGGAGCCCCCGGCGGAAACGTTTGCGGCGGTCTGCAACCGAGAGGATGAAATCATGGCCACACCTCAAACCGGAACGAGTTCCGCCGTTCCAAGACGAGAGTCGATTCAGCAAACTTTGTTGTCGATGTTTCAGGATTTATCTGGAATCAGTGCCGCCGACATCGATCCTTCCGCGAACTTTATGGAACTCGGTTTCGATTCCTTGTTCCTGACTCAGGCCACGCAGGAATTGCAAAACAAGTTCGCCGTGAAGATCACTTTCCGTCAATTGCTTGACCAGCAATCGAGTATTGGAGCCTTGGCCGAGTACCTCGATGGCAAAATGCCAGCCGAAATCGTGACCGCGCACGTTCCGTTACAAGTTGCAGCCAAACCAGCATCGCAACCAGCACTTGCGCCGACTCCCATCGTCGCAACATCCGCGTCCTCAAGCGCGATCGAATCAATGATGAAAGAACAACTGCGCGCCATGTCCGAGTTGATGGCGCGGCAATTGGAAGCCCTGAAAGGATCGAGCACTGCCGCAACACCGCAGGTTCAATCCGCTGCGAGTGCCTCAATAGCCAACGCCGTGATTGCTTCGCCGACCCCACAAAGTGCAGTCCAAGTTGAAGCCGCGCCATCAGCTGTTCCAGCGAAAGAAGAACCCAAAGCCTTCGGGCCATATAAGCCATTAAGCAAAGGGCCTGCGGGCGGGCTCACGGCGCAACAGGAAAAGCATATTGCCGACCTGATTGCTTGCTATACGAAAAAGACGCCGCAATCCAAGGCGCTCACTCAGAAGTATCGCAAAGTCATGGCGGATCCACGCGTTGTATCCGGGTTCCGTTCACAATGGAAAGAGATTGTTTATCCGCTGACTACAGTACGGTCCGAAGGCTCGAAGCTCTATGACGTTGATGGCAATGAATACATCGACATCCTGAACGGCTATGGTCCAACTGTGTTTGGTCACAAGCCGAAGTTCGTCACTGACGCGGTACAAAAGCAGCTCGAACTTGGTTTCGAAATAGGGCCGATGTCGCCGCTTGCAGGTAAAGTCGCCGAACTAGTCTCCGAATTTACCGGGATGGAGCGCGTCGCTTTCACTAATACTGGCTCGGAAGCAGTGCTGTGCGCCATGCGAGTCGCTCGAACCGCGACTGGCCGCAATAAAATTGTGATGTTTACCGGCGACTATCACGGAATGTTCGACGAAGTCCTGATCCGCGGAATCAAGCGTCCGGGATCAGAGCCACGATCGACGCCCATTGCGCCGGGCATTCCGCCACAGATGGCAGAGAACATAATTGTTCTCGATTACGGGACACAGGAATCACTGGAATACATTCGCGCTCATGCCCGCGAATTTGCGGCTGTGATGGTGGAACCAGTGCAAAGCCGCCACCCCAATCTTCAGCCGCGTGAATTTCTGCATGAGCTTCGCAAGATCACGGCAGAATCCGGCACGGCTTTTATTTTCGATGAAGTCGTGACCGGCTTCCGAACACATCCGGGTGGAGCGCAGGCAATTTTCGGCATCCGCGCAGACATGGCTACGTACGGGAAAATTATCGGCGGAGGGTTGCCGATCGGATTGCTAACCGGCAAATCCGAATTTATGGATACGCTTGATGGCGGTATGTGGCAATACGGAGACGAGTCATTCCCAGAGGTCGGCGTCACATTCTTTGCCGGCACCTTTGTTCGTCATCCACTCGCTCTTGCCGCGACCTACTCCGTGCTGCAACACCTCAAAGAAGAAGGTCCGCAACTGCAACAGCGTCTCAATGAAAAAACCGGCAAGATGGTGGCGCGGATTAATGCTTACCTCCAAGAACGGCAAGCGCCCATCAAAATCGAAAACTTTGCCAGCATCTTTTTCTTTAGCTTTCCTGCCGACCAGCGCTTTGGAAGCCTTTTCTACTATCACATGCGGGAGAAGGGAATCCACGTCCAGGAGGGCTTCCCATGTTTCCTGACCACTGCTCACACCGACGCAGACATTGAGCGAGTCGTGACTGCGTTCCAGGAGAGTGTTGCCGAGATGCAAGCCGATGGCATGCTGAGTGGAGTTTCAGACCACACTGTCTCCATAAAGACAGAACCAGTACTCTCCGCATCTGGAGTCATCCACGAGGCGCCGGTAACGGAAGCACAGAGAGAAATTTGGCTCTCCGATCAAATCGGACCGGATGCCTCGTGTTCATTCAATGAATCTTTTTCTCTCCGGCTCCAAGGTCGGTTGGATGAGCCTGCATTAAAACAGGCAATTCATGAAGTCATCGGACGCCACGAAGCGTTACGTGCAATCTTCAGTGAAGACGGCGCAAACATCAAAGTAATCCCCAATTTATCGGTTGAGATCCCGCTCATTGATTTTTCTGCGCTTTCATCTCCCGAGCGGAACAAAAAAGTCACAGAGCTGCTCAGCGAAGACGCTCGCACCCCTTTCGAGTTAACTCGTGGGCCTTTGCTTCGAATCAAACTACTGCGGCTCGAACCTGAACATCACGTTGTTGTATTTACCAGCCATCACATCGTATGCGACGGATGGTCTACCAACGTCATTCTTGATGAGCTCAATCAGTTGTATTCAGTAAAAGTCGAAGGACGGCTCGCCAATCTTCCTGCTCCAAAGTCCTTCCTGGAATATGCAAAAGAGCAGTCTCGGCAAAAAAATTCAGCAGAACTCAAAGCAGTCGAACAATACTGGCTGAAGCAGTTCGAAAAGCCAGCTCCCGTCCTTGAATTGCCGACCGATCGTCCCCGGTCTTCGATGAAGAGTTTCACTGGTGCGACTCATCGCACGACTATTAGCTCTGATCTGTACAAGGGCATCAAGAAGGCCGGTGCGCAGCAAGGATGCACACTTTTTGTAACTCTTCTGGCAGCTTATGAATTGCTACTCTGCCGCCTTTCGAATCAGAACGATGTTGTGGCTGGCATTCCAGCCGCGGCGCAAGCTTTGCTGGACGGCACCACCTTAGTTGGACATTGCGTGAATTTCCTCGCCATGCGAGCTCAGATCAATAAAGAGCTCTCTTTCGCAGAATTCGTGAAACAAGTGAAGCGCAGCGTACTCGATGCGTATGATCACCAGAATTACACGTATGGAACTCTGGTGCGGAAGCTTGGTATTCCGCGTGACCCAAGCCGCCTTCCTCTAATCGAAGTTCAATTCAATTTGGAGAAAATTGGCGCTGACCTGAACTTCCCAGGGTTAAATGCCGAAGTGGATCCCAATCCAAAGGCCTTCGTAAATTTTGATTTGTTTCTCAATGTAGTCGAAAGCGATCACGGGCTGACCCTCGATTGCGACTACAACTCAGATCTGTTTGATCAAAGTACGATTGTGCGCTGGATGGCGCACTATCAAATGCTTTTGCAGGAATTTGTCACCGATGCCAATCGAAGCGTAATGCGCGTACCTCTGCTTAGTGAACCCGAGCGCAACGAATTGGTGCGCGGATGGAATAACACGCAAGTTGACTATCCCATACAGAAAAAAGTGCACGAATTATTTGAAGAACAGGCGGTGCGAACTCCCGACAAAGTAGCATTAGTATTTGGCGAGCAGAAATTGACTTATCGCGAACTCGACCAACGTGCCAACCAGTTGGCGCATTACCTGCAAGCCTTCGGCGCCGGGCCAGACAAAAAGATCGGATTATTTGTTGACCGCTCGCTCGAGATGGTAGTTGGCTTGTTAGGTATTTTGAAGTCGGGTGCATGTTATGTTCCGCTCGATCCGACTCACCCCAAACAGAGAATTGGGCACATTCTCACGCAATCTGATAGCCCAATTGTCGTGACTCAACGAAGCCTGGCGGCTGGTCTTGTAAGCAATGCCCGTCTAATTTCGCTCGATTCAGATTGGCCACAAATCGCGTCGCAACCGAGTTCCAAAACCAAAGACACTGCGACTTCGAATCATATTGCCTATGTGTTATTTACTTCCGGGTCGACCGGCCAACCAAAGGGAGTTGAAGTTACACACCGCTCCTTGGTGAATCTCCTAAACTCAGTCTGTAAACAGCCCGGGATGAACTCGGACGACACTGTCCTGGCTGTAACAACGATCTCTTTCGACGTCGCAACTGGCGAGCTCCTGGTACCGCTTTGCGTGGGAGCACGCGTGATTATCGCCAGCGCAGAAACCATGACCGATGGATCGCAATTAAAGTCAGAAATGGAGAAGCACAATATATCGGCTATAACAGCTACTCCAGGGACCTTCCGCTTGTTGGGAGAAGCTGGGTGGAAGAGTCACCCTGGTTTGAAAATTTGGGCAACTGGCGAAGCCTTGCCACGCGAATTAGCCAACACATTACTCGAAGGTGGTTGTGAGCTCTGGGATATGTACGGTCCAACGGAAACTGCAATCTGGTCCGTAGGCGGCCGTATTGAATCAATTTCCGGCCCGGTGCTGATTGGCCGCCCCATTGACAACACATATATTTACGTGGTCGATGAGTTCGGGCAACCCGTGCCGGTCGGAGTCGCTGGCGAACTTTGGATAGGCGGTGACGGGGTGGCACGTGGATACCTGAATGATCCCAAACTCACCGCAGAGCGCTTCATTGCCGACCCGTACCGTGGCGGAGATGCTCGCGTTTACCGCACGGGCGACCTGGTTCGTTACCGAACCGACCGAAGCCTGGAATTCATGGGACGCATTGATCGCCAGGTAAAAGTTCGCGGATTCCGCATCGAGCTGGGTGAAATCGAATCGGCATTGAATCAACTTCCCGGGGTTGGAGAATCGGCCGTAATCGTTCGCGAGGATTCTCCCGGAGACCGCCGCCTGACTGGCTACTACGTAGCCGCTAATAATTCCGGACCCTCGTCGGCCGATTTGCGTGCGCAATTAAGTCAGACTTTGCCCGACTACATGATTCCTACGGGATTTGTAAGGATGGATGCTCTACCGCGTACGCCCAACGGAAAGTTGGACAAACGGGCACTACCGGCTCCTGATCTAACGAATGAAAAGCTGGCCCGCCAAACCGCAGAACCTCGCAATCCAGAGGAACGGAAGATGTCGGAAATCTGGTCTGAAGTACTGCGTGTAAAAGTCGTAGGAATCGATGACAATTTATTCGAATTGGGAGCCGACTCTCTGCACGTGTTTCAGATCGTTGCTCGAGCAAATAAAGCTGGATTCAAAGTTACTCCCAGAAACGTTCTGCAGTTAAGAACTATCCGCGCAATCGTCGAAGGCACAGTTAAGGCTCACAAAAACGGTAATGAACCTGAAACGTCGACCGGCGCTTCTTCTATCGTCCCCGTTTCCCGCGACAAATACCGGATTCCGAAAACTACCGCTTAATGGCCGTCATTTCTCAAATCGAAAAAGAACTCGTCGAGAGTCCATATTCAAATGGTGAGCAGGCGGCCGGTGTCTTTTCCGGCGACGTTTTTGCTATGCCAGCTTCTCCTGCACAAGAGAAGTTTTGGGCATTCGAACACGCGTACCCAGCCAGTAGAGTTTGGAATGTTGCCGCCCGATGGTCTCTCCGCGGACCTCTCAAGCCCGAGGTTCTTAGCAACGCCATTAATCAGGTGTGCGCACGTCACGAGGCTCTGCGCACCTGCCTTGATTTGCAATCTGGAGCGGTGATTCAAAAAGTTGCATCCGAGTTGAAGCTGAGCTTGCCGCTGCACGACCTCAGGCACCTTTCAGAATCTGACAGAGAAATGGAAGCTGAGCGCATAACTCTCGCAGAAGCCACTCGCCCATTCGATCTTTCTCGTGGACCGCTGATTCGCACCCGACTTATACAGCTTGAAAATGAACATTACGTCCTGCTGGTAACAGTGCACCACGCGATTGTCGATGGATGGTCGGTTGGCATTATCAGCCGCGACTTGGGCGCATATTACCAGGCGGTGCTAACGGGGGCTTCCGCGAAACTAGCACCACTGCCTGTGCAATTTGCTGATTTTACAGTTTGGCAGAAAGAAGCGTTCGAGAATGGTTTGTTCGAATCGCAACTGGCGTACTGGAGAAAACAACTTCGCGGACTTGATCCGCTCGTCATTAGCGGAGATATTCCCGAGCCGGCCGAACCTACGTGGAACGGAAAGATTGTTTCAGAGCTCCTGCCAAGATCACTAACTGATGCTCTGGGACAAGTTAGCCAACACAGCGGCACCACCATGTTCAGCGCCGCTCTAGGCGCGCTTTGCATATTGCTGAATGGACTCTCGGGAAGAGAAGACATAGCGATTGGCACCCAGGTCGCCGGGCGCAACCGCGTTGAAGTGGAGAATGCGATTGGCGTATTCAATAATGCGCTGGTCCTGCGCACAAAGGTGCCCGGCACTTATAAATTTTCTGATTGGCTCAACCAGGTAAGTGACACTGTTATCCAGGCGACCTCTCATCAAGAAGTTCCCCATGAGCGCGTGCTGCAAGCTATGGGGCATGAAGATTTAGGCAGAGACCGCCTCTACTATGTCAATTTTATTTATCAGCGTTCCTTTATTGAGAACATCAAATTTGCCGACATTCAGCTTACCGATTTGCCATCGCGTACGCCCGGAGCCCCTTACGATCTGAATTTCTTTATGGTTGAACGTCCGGAAGGATGGCGTCTTTCACTCGAGTACAGCACTGATCTGTACTCGCCAAATTTAGCGCAAAGCTTCCTTACAAACTTCCGAACCCTATTGCAAGAAGTAGTCGCGAATCCCGACCGGCAACTCAACCAATTCGAGACCACACGATCGATGAAGGCGGCTTCGATGCCGGCTCGGGAACATTTGGCAAAACAGGTGTTGAAAACTAAAGCGTCATCCAATGGCAACGGCTCGCATTCAAAAGCCGACATGATCGTGCCAGCGTCACTGGCGCAACAAAGATTCTGGGTACTTGAGCAATTGGGAGAGGGAAGCGGCGCCTTCAACATTCCAATCAGGTGGTTGTTAAAAGGGCATATTCAAACCGATGTCCTGGAACGCACATTCAATGAATTGATTCGCCGTCATGAAATTTTGCGGACCACCTTGACCCAGATCGATGGTCAGCCTATGCAGCGCATCGTGCCTGCCCTCAATATCCAGCTTCCAGTAATTGACCTAAGCGGCTTGCCGGAGGCAAAGCGCAGCGAAGAAGCGGACCGAGTCACCCGCAAACTTGGGGAAGAAGCATTTGATCTTTCAAGGCTACCCTTGATTCGGGCCAGCATACTCGCAATGCAGGACCATGAATATATTCTGCACGTCACGGTTCACCATATTGTTGCTGACGGGTGGAGCGTGGGACTTCTGGCGCAGGAAATTGGCGACATTTATAACGCATTCGTAAAAGGGCTCTCCTCTCCGCTTCCAGAGCCCGAAATGCAGTATTCAGACTATGCCGCCTGGCAACGCGCACTCTTGCAGAGTGAAGAAATTCGCGAACAAAACCAATACTGGCGGGAGCGGTTTCACAATCACACGCCATTTGAGGTGATGCCCGATAAACCGCGTCCTGCGTTGCAAACCACAAATGGCGATGTCGTATCCATCCAACTGTCCAGACATATTACCGATATGATTCAGGAAGTTAGCCGTAAGCAGGGAAACACATTTTTTATTACTGCCTGCGCGACTTTTCTGACTCTGCTCTACCGCTATACAGGTCAGGAAGATATAACCATAGGAACCCAGGTTTCCGGTAGAAATCAGGTCGAGCACGAAAAGATAATTGGCTTGTTCCTGAATACGCTGCCACTGCGCAATGATCTCTCGGGCAATCCCACGTTTTCACAATTGCTGGAACGTTTGCAGGAAGTCGTCATGCAAGCCCTCGCGCATCAGGACACGCCTTTTGAACAATTGGTGGAGATGATCAATCCCAAGCGGGACCTGAGCCGTAACCCGTTGTTCCAGGTCAATTTCATGCTGCAACGCTCTTTAGTCACGAGTCGTGACTATGAGACGTTTTCGCTCATCGACGTTCCCTCCCGGCTCGCGGGTGCCATGTATGACCTGAACTGTCTGATGGTAGAACGTCCCGACGGATGGCGAGCTTCGATTCAATTCAATACAGATTTATTCGAAACGGAAACCGCCTCCCGCATGCTCAGCCACTTTGAGCGATTGTTGGAAGAAGTTGGTAAAAATCCGGGAAAGCGAATCTCGGAATTTGCGCTATTGACCGCAGGCGAATCCAATCTGCTAAAAAAATGGAACGGCAACACGCTGCAATTGCCACAAGAGAAGACAGTTCACCAATTAATACAAACTCAAATTGAGCGTACTCCCAAAGCAATTGCTGTAATATGCGGACGTGAAAATTGTAGCTACGAAGAACTCGACCGGCGCTCGAACCAATTAGCGCGCTATATAGAAAAACTCGGCGTTCGACCGGGAGCAAAAATCGCTCTTTGCCTTGAACGATCAGTAAACATGATGGTTGCATTACTTGCAATCATGAAGGCGGGTGCGAGCTATATCCCTCTGGACCCGGCTTATCCGGC
Source organism: Terriglobales bacterium (assembly GCA_035651835.1). Lineage (GTDB taxonomy): Bacteria > Acidobacteriota > Terriglobia > Terriglobales > Acidobacteriaceae > JAOAPG01. The sequence goes on along the minus strand of DASRFC010000022.1, from coordinate 10,027 downwards.
GGAACGGCTTACGTACATGATCGAGGATTCCGGAGTCTCGCTCTTACTTACTCAGCAGAAACTCCTTCCAATCATTCCGGCGAATGCTGTCCACACAATATGCCTCGACATCGAAACAAAAAAAATCGGCCAAGAATCTCCCGAAAAGCCTGGTATCAAGGTTGATAGCGAAAGCCTCGCTTATGTGATCTACACATCCGGATCAACGGGAAAACCTAAAGGCGTACAGATCCCCCATCGTGCGGTTGTAAACCTGCTACTGTCGATGCAACAAGAACCGGGCATCCATGCCCAAGACGTGCTGGTCGCGGTGACGACGCTCTCCTTCGATATCGCTGCACTGGAGCTGTTTTTGCCACTCACTGTCGGTGCTCGTTTGGTGATTGCGAGCCGGGAGCAGGCTTCTGTCGGCACCGATCTTTTTGAACTAGTGAAGCGCGAGCGAGCCACCATATTGCAGGCAACGCCGAGTACCTGGCAGATATTGCTGGACGCGGGCTGGCGCGGCGACCCTTCCCTCAAAATGCTCTGCGGAGGCGAGGCTCTTCCCCGTAGTCTAGCCAACCAATTACTTGCTGCTGGAGAAGATTTGTGGAATATGTATGGTCCCACTGAAACCACGATCTGGTCTTCAACACTGAAAGTAAAAGCAGGATCTGGCCCCGTCCCGATTGGACCACCAATCGCCAACACCCAGTTTTATGTGCTTGATAAGCATTTCCAACAGGCGCCACTCGGCACACCTGGGGAACTTTACATAGGCGGAACAGGCGTAGCTCACGGTTATCTCAATCGTCCAGAGTTAACCAGAGAAAAATTTATTCCAGATCCGTTTAGCGATCGTGACGACGCGTTGCTGTATCGCACTGGCGATCTGGTCCGCTGGAAAATCGACGGTGAAATCGAATTTCTCGGCCGTACCGATCATCAAGTAAAGGTACGCGGTTTTCGTATTGAAACCGGGGAAATCGAAACGGTGATCGGCAAACATCCGAGCGTTAAAGAAGCCGCTGTTGTCGCACGCGATGACCAAAAGGGAAGCAAGTATCTTGTGGCATATCTAGTACTCGATTCCGCAGATACATCTTCCGCTGCAACGCCGCTTCAAGATTTGCGGTCCCATTTACAGCAGACCTTGCCCGAGTACATGCAACCTTCGGCATTTGTGACACTCGATGCGCTGCCACGAACTCCTAACGGCAAAATAGATCGCAATGCGCTTCCTGCTCCCGACCTTGCGGAAGTTGCGAAGGCAAGTTACCTCGCGCCGGCCAATGAAATCGAACAACGCATGTTGCTCCTATGGGAGAAGCTTCTAGGTATTTCAAAGATCAGCACGACAGCGAATTTCTTCGATATCGGCGGACACTCGCTACTGGCAGCCCAGTTACTGGCGAAAATCGAAAAGGCCTTTGGCAAGAAACTTCCTTTGGCAACGCTTTTCCAAGCTCCTACCATCCAGCAGCTATCCGCAGTAATTGCGGGAAAGACCTCGAGCCAAGCCATTCCTGGCCTAGTCGCCCTGCAAGCGAGTGGAAGCAACACTCCAATTTTTTGTCTTCATGGCGTGCCGAGCATGCGATTGCTCTCGCAAGAACTTGGGACGAATCAACCGTTTTACCTGGTCAACTTGCCCGAAGATGCCAAGGTCACTGCGCCCTACCGCATCGAGGACATTGCCGCGATTCATCTCAAGACGATTCAAGCTGTACAGCCGCATGGTCCATACACTCTTGTCGGCTGGTGCCGTGAAGCATTGCTTGCATATGAAATAGCGCAACAGCTTCAAGCGCGAGGCGAAAAAGTCGCACTGGTCGGCATGTTTGATACCTGGGTACCCGGATATCTCTCACGTTTTTCAGCTCAGGATGCAATCAAGGCGCGAAAATCATTCGAATCCGCCAGGCTGGGCGTGCACTTTGAAAACATCAGGAATGCAAGTTTTCTTGAGGGATTGGATTACATCTGGGATCAATCCAGCACGATTATCGTGGATCGAATTCGTTACGCGCGAGTCGCTCTGGCGGGGAAATTCGGAGTCGGAGTGGGATCGCAGTATGCCGGAACACGCCAGTCGCAGGATGATTTATTGCTCATCGCCGTGAAGCAATACCAGCCCAAAGTCTTTGACGGCCCAGTCATTCTCTTCCGTTCGGACAAGTACCGCACCTGGAAGTATTGGGATGCTGCCCTTGGCTGGAAGCATTTGATTCCAAACTTGATTGTTCACGAGGTTCCGGGAGTGCACGATAGCATGCTGACCGGGCCTAATCTCCCATCAATTGCTCAAGCCATTGCAAAGGCTGTTCGTCACTCTGCAAAATTGGCGGATCGCGCCGTAGTATAAGGATTCAGTTCTCCCTCATAGCTGATGAGAACATTCGAAACTCTGATCATCTTGTTCGATCTCCCACTTCTTGTTTGGAAGATTACTGGACAATCTGCACCTAAATGGCTGAATGGCCTTGCAGTGGGCGCCTTGCTGATCGTAGCCATTCATTTGGTTGTCGAGCGATTGCGTTGGCAGATGATCCCCGCATATTTTGTGAGTATCTTTGCTGGAGCAGACTACCTGATCGCTCCGCTTTCACATGGTAGAATCGAAGTACTGGGCGGTGGAGTTCTGCTTGCATTGTTGTCAGGATCTGCAGCTCTTGCGATAGTCCTGCCGGTATTTGCGCTTCCAAAACCCACAGGCATTCACTCGATTGGAACGGCAATTCGTCAATGGACAATCCAAACCCAATTTCCGGGGATGCGAAGTGAGTTACCTCGCAAGTTAGCGGTGCAGTTCTGGTATCCCAGCGAGGTAAAGACGGGCAGGCGTTCTCCTTATCGAAGCGACAATGATGCGCAAGGATTTAAGTCGCATTTACGGTTAATCAAAACGCATTCGTTTCTGAATGTTCCGCTCTCCTCATCTTCGAACAAATTTCCCATTGTTCTGTTCTCGCCTGGCTGGAAGGGGCATTTAACCCAGAACACCGCGCAATTTGAAATGCTGGCCAGTCACGGATTTGTAGTGCTTTCCATTGAGCATCCTCCGGCACAAAATCTGCCTGTGGAGTTCGATGCTTCGATTGAAGAAAACCTGCGCTGCTATCCCGAAGAAGCTAAATTACGTGCGCAAGACATGTCTTTTGTGCTGGATCAGATTGAGCAAATCAATAACTCTGATTCGGACAGACTGTTCACAGGATCACTCGATCTCTCTCGCGTCGGAATGTTCGGCTATTCTTTCGGCGGTGCTGTAACTATGGAAACATGCTGGAGAGATAGAAGGCTAAAAGCCGGTATCAATATGGACGGTATGCTGTTCGGCGAATCCGCAGACCTTGGAGTTGAACAGCCGTTCCTGTTCATGAGTAGCGATGGCGATCTTCCCACTGAGAAGGATCTGCAGTGCCCCGATTTGAGGAGGCGAGTGCACATGCGCGCCTTGGATACTGACATCAAGCGGATCCGAAAGTCGCTTGCCCGGTATGGCGGATATTACATGGTTGTTGAAGGCATGTCTCACAGCAACTACTCGGATCGACCATTATATTCACCGCTGAAAAAGCTTACCCACGCGGGTTCAATTGAAACCAGGAAGTCGATGGCACTTGTGAACGATTACATGCTGGCTTTTTTTGAGCAACACTTGAATGGCAAAACCCAGCCACTTCTGGCGGATAAGAGCGCTCCTTACCCAGAAGTCAAGTTTGATTGGCACCCCGTACCTTGTGCAAAACAAGAACCAGTAGCTTGCGTTTCCGCTTAAGCACTTACTGTCTCCCTATAAACACGAAAAATCCCAGGATTCCATGGACACATATTTAAGCATTGCTCCCGATGTAAAACTCGGGAAAGACGTAAAGCTTTCAAAATTCATCAATCTTTACGGGTGCGAAATTGGCGATGAGACCAAGATCGGCGCGTTTGTTGAGATTCAAAAAAAAGCAGCCATCGGCAAGCGCTGCAAGATTTCCAGTCATACCTTCATCTGTGAAGGCGTGGTAGTTGAAGACAATGTCTTCGTGGGACACGGCGTGACCTTTATCAACGACAGTTATCCGCGATCCACAACTGCCGAGGGCGAACTCCAGACCGAGAAAGATTGGCATGTCGAACCCACTGTGGTAAAGAAAGGCGCTTCGATCGGTTCCGGCGCTACGATTCTGTGCAATGTAGTCATTGGCGAGAACGCCATCGTAGGGGCGGGAAGTGTCGTAACTAGAAACGTAGCCGCAAATACGATCGTAGCGGGAAATCCGGCAAAACTGCTTCGTTCAATCAATTCAAATAAACAAGTAAAACCAGGAGAGAGGAAATCATAAAATATGAATGCCAACGGGAATATTCCATTTCTTGATCTTGTCACTCAACACGCGCAATTGGAAGATCAATTGATTGCTGTTGTTCGTGCCTCGTTACGAACAGCTGGTTTTATTGGCGGTCCCATGCTCGAAGATTTCGAAAGCGAATTCGCCCGCTTCTGCGATACAAAATATTCCATTGGTGTTGCCAGCGGCACGGACGCCCTTCGCTTCGCATTGACGGCCGCCGGAGTGATTGCCGGAGACATCGTAATTACCGTTCCCAACACATTTATTGCGACCACTGAGGCGATCTCGCAAGCGGGCGCGTTGCCCGAGTTTGTAGATGTTGACGAGCGTACTTACAACATGGATCCGTCAAAGCTCGAAAAATATTTAACCTCCGAATGCTCGGTTGATCAGCATGGGAGCCTGATCCATCGCGCAACTGGAAAGCGGGTAAAAGCAATTGTTCCGGTTCATCTTTACGGGCAAATGGCTGACATGGATCCGATTATGGAACTGGCTCAGAAATACCAACTGCTGGTGATCGAGGACGCATGCCAGGCACATGGAGCGGAGTATTTTTCAAAGAAAGAAAATCGCTGGAGAAAAGCGGGATCGATTGGACAAGCGGCTGCATTCAGTTTTTACCCCGGCAAAAACCTGGGAGCGTGTGGAGAAGCCGGTGCTGTCACTACCAACGACGCGGAACTAGCCCGCAAAATTCGCATGTTGCGCGACCATGGCCAGGCTAAGAAGTACTATCACGATATAGAGGGGTACAACGGCAGATTGGACGCGATTCAAGCGGGGATTCTACGAGTAAAGCTGGACCATTTGGCAGGCTGGAACACTCAACGTAGAGAACGCGCAGCCCATTACAACGATCTCCTCGGCAAATCATCATGCGAGTTGGTCGCGCCCCATGAGCCTTCCTGGTCCCGAGCCGTGTACCACCTTTATGTGGTACGAACCGCAAATCGGGAGGAGTTTATGAAGCATCTCAGCGCGGCCGGAATCGGAACTGCGATCCATTATCCAATTCCGTTGCATCTGCAGAAGGCGTACAGCGGTATGCGCTATAAGGCTGGAGATTTTACAGTCGCCGAAAAGCTTGCCCCGCAGATTGTGTCCTTGCCGATGTTCCCGACTCTTACAGCAGATCAACAGGCAAAAGTTGTGGCAGAAATAGTGCGATTCAGCCAACGCGAGGTCGCGGCGGCATGTGTTTAGGGCGGATATCACAATCCCGTACATGCGCGGACGATTTAAATGGATTTTCGTTTAGATAGGCTGGCGACCTTATACGTTGCGAGTCCTATGCAGCGGTTGGGGTTCGGGGGAAGAAACTCGATTCCGATCCTCATGTATCACGGTATTTCGTCAGACTCGGAAAATGCTGCACATCCTTATTACCGCACCATAACCACACCATCGATATTTGCCGCTCATATGGCATACCTACGAGAGCATGGTTACGAGTCAATCACTCCGGCACAGGCAGCAAATCGCGTAACCAACAAAGCAGAAGACGATTTATCGAAGTCTGTCGTAATCACGTTTGACGACGGTTTCTTGGATTTTTACACCAACGCCGTCCCTGTTCTCAATCAATACGGTCTCACAGCAACCATGTATCTTCCGACCGCTTACATTGCAGAAAGCCGGCAAAGCTTCAAAGGAAAACAATGTCTCACCTGGAGCGAGGTGCGCGAACTAGCCAAACAGGGAATTTCCTTCGGATCGCATACGATGACTCATCCTCAGCTCTACAATCTCGCTCAGCCAGCCATTAGGCGTGAAGTGACAACCTCAAAACAGACCATCGAGCAAGAACTCGGCCACGCAATCGAGTCGTTCGCCTATCCATTTGCATTCCCTGAAGCCGATTCCGCATTCCGACAAATGTTTCGCGACGAGCTAAGCCAAGCTGGATACTCCGACGGCGTCTGTACGACTATTGGCCGGGCGGATAACAAGAATGACAAGTTTTTCCTTAAGCGTCTCCCGGTGAACTCCTGCGATGACAACCGCTTGTTTGCCGCGAAACTGGCCGGTGCCTATGACTGGATCGCCCATCCCCAATACCTCGCCAAATTAGGCAAAAAGTGGGCTCATTCTGTACGCCATCAAGGCTCGTAAATTACACATTTCTAATCTAATAACTGCCCTTTGGAATCTGGGCATGTACCCCCGAGACCTATCACCATCCAATGCTTCCTTCTATAAATACTGGAGAGATTGAGCGATCCAGTAGATCGTGAGTGAATTCCCCTACTGGCAAAGAGAAGTATCTTGACCAGCAAGGTTCGCCTTTACGGCAACCGCATGCACTACGATTAGTGGAGGACAGTTGTGAAAGCTCTTCGAAAGTTCAGTTATAAAAATTTGCCTCTCCGAAACTTAGCCTTGGCTGTGATTTTTTCTCTCGCAGCCGCAACTCTCGCAGCCGCCTCCGCCACCGACGTGTATGTCACCCCGGACGGTAGTCCCCAGGGTGTCTGCACCACCAACCCGCATAACCCGGTTTGGTTCAATACGGCAAGCAACTGGGGCAGCGGAGTCAGTCAGATAGGCCCCGGCACCACCGTCCATCTCTGCGGAACTTTCACGGCTGGTGCTGGTGCGACTGAGTTTGCATTCCAAGCTAGTGGTACAAATGGGAATCCAATAAAGTTGTTGTTTGAATCTGGTGCTATTGTTCAGGCTCCTTATTTTGCAGCCTCAGGAAATGGAATGGGTTGCGGTGGTGGTGTCTCGATCTGCAATCGCAGCTACGTAATAATTGATGGGGGTTCGAATGGTATTCTGAGGAACACCGCCAATGGTGAAGCCTACGCCAGCCAACAAGACAGCACAGGCGTGGATGCCTATTCGTGCCAAAACTGCACCGTCAGCAATTTGAGCATTTTGAACATTTTCGTTAAAAGTAATTTTAACGATACCTCTGTTGACCAAGCGCAAATGCGCGCTATCGCTATGACAGGTTCGCATTGGGTTGTCAGTGGGAATACTATTAAAAACTGTGGATGGTGCCTTTTCGACGCGTATAACAATGGCGACACCGACATAGAAATTTATGGCAATGATATGTCTGGTTTTGCTCATGCATTGATGTTCGCCACCAGTGCTGCCCATGCTGCCGTAAACCCGGCTCTCTTGTTCCATGACAATCGGTTACACGATACCAATGTCTGGGATACAGCTGGATGCGGATATCACATTGATGGCGTGCATTTTTTCGGCACCGCTGGTAGTTCAATGGATGGGGTATACATGTACAACAACCAATTCGCGGGAAACTGGGGAGCATGCCCAACCGGTTTCGTGTTTGATGAAGGAGGGGGGTCGAGTACACCTGCCCATATGAAAAACTTCGGATATTGGAACAATGTTCACATTTTATCGGGGTCGCTCGGTACAACGACTGAGGTTAATACCAATGGATGGGTGGATATAGCTTCCGGCGATAGCGGTACGCAACAGATCTATAACAATACCTTCATTGGACCAAACAATACTGACAATACCTTATGCCTCGGCCTTGAAAACCTTTCCGGTGTAAGTTACGAGAACAATACTTTTACAAATTGCGGTGACCCCGTGAACATCAGTAATACCAAGGTAGTAGCTGCAGACTACAATTTATACGGGACGCAGTGTGGTAATGGCAATAACTGTTTCATTTGGAATGGAGTTTTTACAGGATCTTTTGCTGCATGGAAGGCATCATGCAATTGCGACTCTCATGCTCTCCAAAACAATAATCCTTTGTTAAATTCTGACGGATCTCCGCAGTCCAGTTCGCCTGTCATTCAGCAAGGCGCAAACTTAATGAACATCGGCACGGGTAACCTTGGTTCACTCGCCAAAGACACCAGCGATGGTGATGTTAGAGCTCCGCTCTCGCGACCTGGTGGTTCGTGCTCGAATCGTGGGACAGCAACTTGTTGGGATGTGGGAGCTTATCAGTACGGAACTGCAAATTCACCGAACGCGCCCAGCGGTCTACAAGCATCCGTGCAGTGATTCAACAGACGAGATCAATGAATTGTTTTCTGAGGGCCCCGAGACTTCGGGGCCCCGCGATTGTTCAGAATTTTATTAATAGTTGAAACATTTTCCCGCCTTTACTTCAGGCATACCCTTCTTTAGTTCAAATGAATAAGCAAGACGAACAGCCACATCGAAGCCTTGCGGCCTCAATTGGAACGAATACCCTATTTGGGTTTCTTTCCAATTTCACGCAAATGGGGACTCGCTTAGTGACAGTACCCATCGTCATTCACCACCTTGGCTTGGGCGGGTACGGGATCTGGAACATCATTATGATGTCCGCAACCTACATGCGGTTTGGAAGCGTCGGGGTAAAAACTGCATTTCAGAAGTATGTAGCAGAAGCTACCGGAAACGGAGACTATGAGAAAGCTAACCGTCTCTTAAGCACCGGATGCGCTCTCATGTTGCTGGTCTCAATCGCAATATTGATCCCACTGTCATATTTTTCGCAGCATATCGCGCAGGCTGGAGGCGTACCTCCAGAATTCCTGAAATCGTCAGCCGGTGCCATCTCGTTATTAGCTCTTATTATGATGATGGCGAATGTTGGCGCCGCATACGAGGCGATTGTAATGGGTGGTCATCGAATCGACCTTGCACGGAAGTTCAGCACAATTCTTACCATCTTAGAAGCGATTGCCATTGTTGCTGTACTCCATTTTGGTTTTGGCCTGTTTGCAATGGCTAGTGTAATGGGAGCATCGGAACTTTTGTATATTGGTTGCTGCTATATCGCTTCTCACAATGTTGTTCCGCAAATCCGTATTAGTATCGAATCATTGGACAGGGGCGTTCTATTTGAGTTGTTTCGTTTTGCCGGAAGCTATCAATTGCTAAATCTATTGGAAGTCCTTTATGGCTCTATTATTCCGTTTACGATCCTTAAAGCATTCGGAGCTGAATCGTCCGGCGTTTATGCCGTCGTGACTCGCATTGCGACATCGGCGGTAGTTCTTCAAGATGCATTTCTCACTCCGATACTTTCAGGCGGGACAATGGTGTTTGCTTCAGGTTCAGCCGAAAGGATGCAAGCATTGGTGATCAAAGCATTCAAGGTTACCCTTGGATTGGCGCTCCTTCCTTTCGGTTTTATTAGCATTTTCGGGCCCAAAATGGCTTACGCATGGACGGGGCAAAACAGCCCAGCCTTTCGGGTTGCATTCGTACTGGTCTGTTTAGCGTTTTTTTGGCGAGCCTTTTCAATGCTTTCTTTTGTACTTTATAGGACCTCCGGAAAAGCGCTGCTTGATAATATTTTGCAAGTGGTCCGAACTCTTGTACTCCTTGTGATCGTTGCTTTTGCGCATAAATTAGGTTTTCGTGGTGTGTTATCGGGTATGGCTTTCACGGAGTTTATAGGCATGTTCTTTATGTTGTTTGCCCTTACACACACGTTCCACCTGTTTCGAATAAAGTCCTTGCTGCCGGACAGTGCCAGAATGGTTATCGCGGCGATCGTAATTCTCGGTACTGGAGTTATTGCCTCCTATGTTCCCATGAGAATCGATCTAGGTGGACGGCTTCTTGCCACAGTTAAATTAGTGGAGATATGTCTCGGTTGTTTACTGATCGCATGGCCAGCGCTTGCATGGACAGGCTCCATAACTGCTGTCGAGAGTAGAGCGCTCTTCAGTGCCTTTCTTCCGAAACAAACTGATCCGGCACCA
>DASRFC010000021.1:0-67747 GCA_035651835.1 Terriglobales bacterium | reverse complement strand
CATTTGCAATTAGATGGCGTGCCGCAAGTTCGCTCATCTTTCCGGCGCCCACTAGAAAGACTTGCTTACCGTTTAAAGAACCGAAGATTTTCTTCGCCAGTTCGACTGCGACCGATGCAATCGAAACCGCTGAGGATCCGAGCGCAGTTTCCGTTCGCACACGTTTCGCCACAGCGAAAGCACGTGTGAGTAGCAGATCCAAGTGCGAGTGAATGGCTCCGATCGCGCGCGCCGATGCGTATGCTTCTTTAACTTGTCCAAGAATCTGCGGTTCGCCAACCACCATGGAATCCAGGCTGGAAGACACGCGAAAGAGATGCCGAATCGCATCCCGCTCGCTATATTCGTAGAGATGGGATTCGTAAGCGGTCGATTCCAGGTGAAAAAAATCCCGCAAAAATCCACGAAGATCGCTGCCACCGTTCTTACTCTGAGCTAAAACCTCCACACGATTGCAGGTGCACAGGATCAAGCCTTCATCGACACCGGGATGCTGAACCAGCCGTTTGAGAGCGTCCGGTATGCGGGATTCGGGAATGGCAAGCCGCTCCCGCACCTCAATGGGCGCACTCTTATGATTCACTCCAATAAGCTGAAATCTCACGATACGAACCTGTGGAGCGTATTGGCGGTCCACGCTAACACCGCCGCCAGGAATGCCCCGGACGCCAGATAAGCGGCTCGCCTGCCGCGCCACCCCGCGTTCCAGCGGGTATAAAGCAAGACCAGGTAAACCGCCCACATTAAGAATGACAGGAAAATTTTGGGATCAAAAAAGTTCACGCGTCCGAATGTAGTTTCCGCCAAAGCAGTACCAGCAATTAATCCCAACGTCATAAAAGGAAAGCCAAGTAAAAGCGATCGGAAGCCGATTTCGTCAATTATCTCGAGTGCTGGAAGCCGTGACAGTATTCCTCGCACATTCTTGGATTTCAGAGATCGTTCCTGCAATAAATAAAGCAAGCTGGCCCCAAAGCTTAAAACCAGGGCAGCATAGCCGACGAGAATTAGAGCGATGTGAGTGAACAGCCATCCTCGGTGCACACTCTCAGATGCCAGTAAAAAGGGTCGATCACCGGTAGCGGCAAGTAGGGTCAAAAGAAATACCACGGGAAAAACCACGATGCCGGGAGAGGTGGTGCGATACACCAGGACTGCTCCCGTAAACACGATCATGATCAGGAATGCCAGAGCCGATTCTGTGTTGTGAATCGATGTCAACGTAATCTTGCCCGTCACAAGAATTTCTTCGGTAAGCGAAACAAAATGGAAAATCATGCCCAGATAGGCAGCATGCAAGACGACACGGTTTACCAATTCGTTGGTGCGGGTTAACGCTATTGAGGCATAAAGCAGCCCAACAGCGTAGCAAACGAGCGCGACTCGCAACCATAAAACAGACATAGTTTATTGGGCGCTGGAGGCGGGCACAGCGCGTCCATCCGAGTTGATTATAGACTGTCACGGTTCTGGTGCAGAACCGGGAATAGAAACGTGGCGTTTAGATTGAAGCCTGCAGTCACATTATGTAAGAACCATCCTCAGGAGCAGGCTTATGAAGGGTTCGCACCAATAATTCAGTGTCGTCTGAAATAATTCCGTCGACGCCCCATTTTGCGAGCTTTAGCATAGAACGCTTGTTATTGACGGTCCAGACAAGAAGCTTTACGTTGGCCTCATGTGTTTCTTCTATTAGCTTTTGATTTACTAGATCTTCTTGCGCCACCACATAATCGACGGCTAAGTCGCGCCAACCCTCCAGATGACGTTGTTTCTCACAAATAATTCCGGTTGGAACTCTTGCGTTACGGGCTTTTAATTCCAGGACAACTTCCCTCAACAACGAGGAAACTACGTAATCGCGTTCGGGTGGATGCTCACGCAAAAGGTCAAGGATCAGCGCCTCAAGCCCTTTAACTTTAAGCTCTATAGCGAGAAATACCTTTTGATGATATCGCTTGACTATATCTTCAAGTCCGCTTAGCTGTGGAACGCTGGCGCGACTCGATAGAGCGATTTTCAACCTCTTGTCGGTGGCATTATGGCAGATTACTGCAAAACCATCCGCCGTCTGGCGAACGTCGAATTCAAAACCATCGCACCCGTGTTCGATGGCTTTGTCGAACGATGCAATCGTGTTTTCTGCAATGTGTGGAGTTGAGCGTGTACCGCGATGACCGAGCAACAGGGGCCTAATTGCCATCGATGGAAGTTTACTCTGTCAACCAAAACATTCGTTGATTTTTTATTTTGATGAGGCGCATTGGGGGTTCTTCAATCCAAATCGAAGTCGCGCAGCGGTTTACCGGTATCTGGGGATTCTTTGGCGCGCTTAACTGCTTCTTGAAATTTTCGCTCCAGTAGGTCGGCGGCGTTCTTTTGATTTTCAACGGACTGGCGGAAGATCGAATCCCGGCGATTATCCTGCTCTTTCATGGCCCGCGCCGCTTCTTCGATGTCATTGAAAGTCTTGGGTTTTACGGCCGCAGTGTGGGCAATGACGGCTTTAGCTTCGGGGTCTACCTTCAACACCGCGTTGCAACATGGACAGGTAATCTCGAAAGCTGGAGTGTGCGCCATTGGCAAATGATATCGCAAAATGCCTCAGTACTGGGAATGGAGCTTGATTGGGAAAACCTTGAATAGAGTCAGCATTTCCCACCCAAGCAGGAGAACCGATACACCCACAACCATGACAGCAAGAATTTCCCCAAAACTAAAGCGCTTACGCCCAGTATCATATCGCCGTGCAACTAGACCTAAAATGTTCAACGTAGCGAAACCAAACACTAGCGCCCAAACAATGTTAAAGATGTCCGCCGTTTTGCCCGGAAATTGAAAGGCTACAAAGAGCAAGAAACGGGCTGGCGGGATGGCCTGCATAAGGAATCAAAAGCATACCATCCCCGGTTAAATTGGGCAGTTTTGATAAGGAATGGGGCTATAGAAAGACTACCTGGTGATCCAGGCAGTCCGCATTGACCATTTGATAGAGATTTCGAAGAAGTTCATTTCCGTGATGCGCTACAAAGTATATTCCCGCGATCTCCCGCTCCTGTAAGCCTTTGTTCGGATACAGTAAGTTGCTAAGTATCTCGGCATGACGGCCGATAACCTCGCTATGCCTCAACTCAGCCCGTGCGGCACGGGAGCGTAATTGGTCGAGTTGATATTGCATCTTGGATTCGGCGTTATTAGCCGCATCTATCAACGTTTTGTCGAGTTGTTCCAAAGATTCGCGAATCCCGGAAAGCGACTTATTTAACAATGAGGCCGCTTTTTCAAACGAGTCTTGCACCTTCGCCGATAGGGTTCGTGCCGCCAGCTCAGCCCGCAATGCCTCTGGACCACGAAAAACGTCAATCAAATCCAAAGCATATTTTTCGAGCAACGACTGAGGTTTACTCTCCACCAAAGTAGCTGAGAAACGCATCACGATGGGAGTAACGCGGTCTAGTAGAGCTTCGTATACCGCACCAGCTTGCGCGAAATAAGCGATTTCAGCTGCGCCGCCTGCATAAGTGATCGTTGGTAGAAGATAGTCCTGCACCACTGGCCGCAACAAAACATTGGCGCTGAAATCACCAGGGGACGAATCTATACGCTTCAATAGATCCGCTTTTGATATCTTTTCTTCACCGATCAAAAATTCCTCGTCTCCTGTAGTTGCATTGGTTCTACGATGCACAGGAGTGCGCGAGCCATTTTGAATCGCAAATAGCAACGTAGAAGAAGGCGTTACTTTAACCTGCTGGTGATATCCCGCACTCTCGATCTCTTTGCCGCGGGCGAGTAATCCCTCCCCCAATTGCGCCGACTTTTCAATGGCGGAGCGCAAAATCGGACCAGCGAGCTCATGAATTTCCGGGTCGGATGCATCCAGCAAAATAACTCCCCACTCAGCAAATAAAGTTGCGAATAGGCGGGCATAGGCGCTACCGAAAGTTTCTCCTGATTTGTAAGCATCTCTTAGCAAAATTGAGATGTCTGAGTCACCAAGCAATTCCGCCGCTTCCGCCACCACAGATTCGATCTCCGAACCTAATTTTATGGTTCCCACTGGAGCGTCGGGCAGCCCCTGGGTGGGCGCGTTTAATCGATGGGGAGAACCATTTGGAGCAGGAATTGTTACATGATTAATTTCTGCTAAGTCATGATCGTCAGTGGCAAGCCAGAACACCGGAACGCAGTCGACTCCGGCACTCGTGGCTTGTTCCGCAAGCTTAGCAGCCGTAAGTGCTTTGAATAGCGAGAATGAAGTACCGCCAAACAAGCCTACTTGCTGACCTGAAACAACAGCTGCGGCACCACGCCGCAGCCGCTCAATATTTTGCAGTGCCTTCGCTGACACATTCCATGCTTTATTCTGGCGTTCAAGGACAGCAGAAACTTTGGCCCTGCGCTCGGGGTCGTAATCAATGGACGAGGCTTCCTCCCGAAACCACTCATTAAATCGAGGAGAATGTGGATAAAATTGCTGAACTTTTGGAGTATATGAGAGGAAATCGGTGAAGAGCCGCGCCGTGTGAGGAATCTGGTTGAAGGGTAAACAATGGGACTTCACCGGCAACTCTCCTGACTAGGTTGGACGAAACAATTCATGCGAAGTAATCCGTCATTGTACAGGTCGTCCCTATGGCGTCTCTTGAACGTCGTTTTATGAGATGTCGGAATCCGTCCATGGATGCAAGATGTCTACTGCTGACTAATTGCTTGAAGCTTCAGGACCGAGTACATTGCTGTTCGGATACACTGATTCGGCATGGGCCTTCAGACCCTCAATGACATCTTCTTTTCGATCGTTGATCGAGAGAATTCCCATGTGATGAGGCGGCGCGCTGGAGAAACATGGGAATCAATTTCTTCCCAGCAGATTTATCAACAAGCTTTAGGCATTAGTAAGGCCATGGCGGCATGGGGCGTCTCTTCTGGAGACCGGCTCGCCATTCTCAGCGAAAACCGCCCAGAGTGGACCATTACCGATTTCGCCTGTCTACTCACTGGCATAGTTGTTGTTCCCATTTATGCCACGCTTACCCCGGAGCAGACTGCATATATTTTGCGTGATTCGGGTGCACGTGCAATTTTTGTCTCGACGCAAAAACAGTTGGACAAGGTTCTCCCCATTCAAAAGGAAACCTTTTTGGAACAGATTGTTGCGATGGATGCACCTGCAAGTTCGCACTGTCGGCAATGGGGTGAGCTGGCGCAAACGGGTCCCACACAGCGCGATCCCGAGTTTGATAAACGGGCTCGGCAAGTAATGCCTGATGATCTGGCAACCATTATCTATACCTCTGGCACTACTGGCACACCCAAGGGCGCAATGCTTACCCACGGGAACATGGCGTCTAATATTGCTTGCTCACTGGACGGTTTTGACATTCACCATGGCCAGACCAGCATTTCGTTCCTGCCACTCTCCCATGTGACTGCGCGACACGTAGACTTTACTCTATTACGCCATGGGGTCACGCTGGCATATGTTCCTTTTCTCGATCAGCTTCCAAAAGCTCTTGCCGAGGTTCGTCCCGCGATTTTCGTCGGCGTTCCCCGCGTGTATGAAAAGGTACATGCCCAAGTCGTTCTGAAGGCTCAAAGTTTTCTCCATAAAGCGATTTATGAATGGGGGCTTTCTGTAGGACGCACTCACCGTGCCGAGATCCTCGCGGGACGCACCCCACGCTCCCTGGGTTGGAAGCTGGCAAACAGGCTTCTTTATTCGAAAGTCCGGGCCGGAATAGGTGGGCAAGTGGAAATATTCATCTCCGGAGGAGCGCCGCTTGGCCGCGATCTGGCGGAGTGGTATGCAACTATAGGGATTCGCATACATGAGGGTTACGGATTAACCGAGACTTCGCCGGTAATTGCGGTCAACACTCCCCAGGCTCACAAACTGGGTACCGTCGGAAAGCCGCTCTCGAATATTGAAGTGCGCATTGCCGATGACGGCGAAGTTCTAGTGCGCGGCCCGTCGGTTTTCAAAGGATATTGGAACAAGCCAGAAGAGACCAGGAACGCATTCGAGGAAGATTGGTTCAAAACCGGAGATATCGGAAGTCTCGATGCTGACGGATTTTTATCAATCACCGATCGCAAGAAAGACCTGATTAAAACCTCCGGCGGAAAGTTCATAGCTCCCCAACCCATCGAGAACTCGCTGAAGCACAATCCCCTGATTGCTGAAGCGGTGGTTCTAGGCGACAAACGCAAGTTCCCTGCTGTGCTGATTGCGCCGAACTTCGTCGTACTCGAAGCGTGGGCTCGCAGCAAAGGTGTCACTTTCTCTAGCCGACAGGAGCTCGTCTGTTGTTCTCCGGTGTGCGAATTGTACGAAGGCATTGTTGAAGAAAAAAATCAGAATCTTGCGCGATTTGAAAAGCTGAAAAAAGTGATCCTGATCGCAGAAGAGTTTTCCGCGGATAACGGAACCCTTACCGCCAGCATGAAACTACGACGACGCGCAGTGGAAGCGCGATACAGCAAAAAAATAGAGGAGATGTATGCGGTAGCGGAGGCGTCGGGTCCTGTATCGCAAGTCGATTAGGATCAGTGCTTCGTACCCGACAACAGATCCCCTGATTGTCTTCCTACGGCCATTCTTGTGCGCCGTGAAGGACACGTAGAATCTCCACTACGTCCTTGGCGATACGGTATACAGCAAGATAAGGCAGTCCAGTGAAGATAAGCTCTCGGGTACCAGGCATCCGTCCCGGCCGTCCGCTTTCGGCAAACTTCGTCAGTGTACCGGTACGCTCGTAAATAGAAAGCGCAACACGGCGAACAGTGGCACCACTTGTATGCTTCTCAATATAATCGCAGATTTGAGTGAGGTCGCGGGGCGCAGGCTGCGTCCAGCGAATATGCATTACCCGGGATACCGAGTGTCTAGCAGTTTCTTAATGCTTTCGTGTTCAACAAACTCGCCACGGTCTGCTGCGGATATCCCCGTCTCCACTTCGCGCGCATGAACCATTGGTCATAGCTCACCATGCGTTCGATGGCCTCCACTACCAATGCTTCGCTGTCACGGCCCCGTTGCGATGCAAGCTGGGCAAGCTTGGTTTCTAGCTCAGAATTCAACCGGACTTCCATGATGGTAGGTTATGGATTGGAACAGGCCGCTGTCAAACCGCTTATGACAGATGGTAGTGTTCCTAACACTGCGTTAAAACTTGGTGGCGGCCTCGGAAGAGAGGGCCGCCAAGCGATCACGCTGTTAACTCCGGCACGCTGGAAGCGGGGATCACTGATCGTCAGTGGAATCTGAATGATTTGCTTTTTCCATATGGCAATCCGCTAGGTGCTTAATGTATACATTCCCGACCTGCGACAACGTAATAAGGGTGATAAGAAACTGGCATAGGCAGTATGTACATAAACCAGCAATCAGGGCCACTACAACGATACGCAATCGGGAATGTCCGCTTGGGCGCCTCAGTCCCAGATATAACTTTAGACGAGAATAGAGCCGGGCCAATTTTGAAGTGGGATCCCGTGTGGCGTCCCACGTGGAACCGCCAAACACACAAGCCAAGACTTGTTCTGCCTCAGTTGGAAATGGAGAAAGCGTTCGTCCGTTAAGATAACGGAGCGAACGTATGAGGAAGGAACGGAAGCATTTCACTCCAGAAGAAAAAGTAGCCATCTGAGGCGGCATCTTGTGACAAAATACCCGTCTCGGAGCTGTGTGAAGAACTAGGCCTGCGGCCAACAGTGTTCTACCGCTGGCAGAAGGAACTGTTCGAGAACGGAGCCGCCGCTTTTCAATCTCAAGAGCGTCCCCAGCGCCAAGTGGAGGAGAAGCAGAAACGGATCGAGTTCTTGGAGAAGAAGATGCAGACCAAGGACGAGGTCCTGGCTGAGCTGATGGCTGAGCACATCGCTCTAAAAAAAGTCTTGGGGAACTCTAACCGGCAACTGGGTGCCGCACGATGTGCGGGATCTAGTAGTGGATTTCGTCCGACGCTGGTCGGAGAAGGCCGGGATCGGCGTCGGACGGTTCATCCCGTGGCTGGGCGTGACCGCCAGCAAGTTCTATGACTGGCGGCAGCGCTACGGGTGCGTCAACGAGCACAACGGTTGGGTTCCCCGTGATTTTTGGTTGGAGCCGTGGGAGAAAGAAGCGATCATTGAGTTCCATCTGGAGAACCCGCTGGAAGGTTATCGGGGGCTGACGTTCATGATGCTCGACGCTGACGTTGTGGCGGTTAGTCCGGCGAGTGTTTGGCGAGTGTTGAAGCAAGCTGGATTATTATCCCAGTGGAAGAGCAAACCATCGCGCAAGGGAACCGGTTTCGAGCAGCTGCTGCGGAAAGCTGGAGCGCTGGCACAAATCGCTGAAAAGCGAATGCATTCGACCGGGAACGCCGCTGTCACTGGAAGACGCGAAACGCCTGATCCAACAGTATGTGGATCGCTATAACAACGTGCGATTGCACAGCGCGATTGGCTACGTGACATCGAACGACATGCTCGCGGGCCGACAGGCAAAGATCCATGCTGAGCGCGACCGCAAACTGGAAGCCGCCAGACTGCTACGTCAGAGTCGCCGCCAGCAAGCTGCGTGAAGAACGAGGCGGCTAGCTGCCGGGATCTCGCTAGCATAGTTGGTGGAGCAGTCTGCTGCAGCGAGCGGCCAGTAAAAAACTTGCGGATGACTTCTCTGGCCACAGAAGCATAAGATTTTGGCGTTACTTCATAAAACAAGGAGCGTCTGATGATCGGCTCAACGGCCCAGCAACAACCGCCCACCGTCACTTCTGTCCTCAACATGCTCTATGGTGTTGTCGAGCAGGAGGTCGTTTCCGCTGCTGAGGCTATGCCCGAAGACAAGTATTCCTTCGCGCCTACTAATGGCGAGTTTAAAGGCGTACGCACTTTCGCTGAACAGGTGAAACACATCGGCTTCGCCAATCACCTTTATTTTGGCCCGCTCATGGGCGAGACGATAGACACTAACTCCATCGAAGAAAATCTCAACGGCCCCGCAGCGCTTAAAACCAAGGCCGAAATTGTGCAGTATCTTAAAGATTCGTTCGCGCTCGGCCATCGGGCCATTTCTGGGATCACCTCCGAAAACGAGGTCACGCCGCTGCCCAAGCCCGTAACCCCATTCCTCTCGACGCGTCTCGCAATCGCCATTATCGGCTCCTTCCATCCGAAGGATCACTACGGTCAGATGGTCGAGTACTTGCGGATGAACGGCATCGTCCCGCCTGCAAGCCGCCCGCGGCCACAACAACAACAGTCCTCGCAACCCAAACCTCAAAAATGAAGGCAGGGTTGCAGCAGCTGCCTACATGGTGAGAGGTTTCCCTGTTCGGTAGTCTCACGAGCAAACTGGAAGTTGAGAACAGCGGAGCTAAAATGAACTTGCCGGGTGAAACGGAAGCGGGCACTGCGGGGACGCAACCATGCCGAGGGATAATCCGGGGGGCTCATCGAGACGATGAACGGGGGGCGAGGACTCGTGCTTGCGCGCCCAACCTCCATCGGATCGAAAGACCCCATGCCTTGAAAATCCCCGCCCGAAGGGGGAATACTCACTAACGGAGAACGTCGCTTCTCCATTTCAGGCTGAACCAAGCCAAGACTCTTGAAACCGGATTCCCCTTCCAACGATTTTCATTACAATAGATTCATGTCTGATCCATTCGTCATTGCCGATCGCCCGTTCCGTTCGCGCCTGATTGTGGGAACGGGGAAATATAAATCATTTCAGGAAACTGCTCGTGCTCTTGAAGCCAGCGGCGCAGAGATGGTTACCGTGGCCGTGCGCCGGGTGAATCTCGATCGCAGTAAGGAATCGCTTCTCGATTACATTGATCCGAAAAAATATTTCATGCTACCGAATACTGCCGGATGTTATACCGCCGATGAGGCCATCCGCGCCGCGAGGCTAGGTCGTGAAGTCGGGCTTTCTGATTGGGTGAAGATCGAAGTAATTGGTGATCAGGCAACGTTATATCCCGACGTTCAGGGAACCGTCGAAGCGACACGCGTACTAGTAAAGGAAGGATTTAATGTTCTTCCCTATACATCTGATGACATTGTATTTGCAAAGCGATTAATTGACGTGGGCGCGAGCGCCATTATGCCTCTTGGTGCTCCCATCGGAAGCGGCCTTGGGATTCAAAATGCGGCCAACATTCGCATCTTGCGCGAGATGATTACAGGGGTCCCGCTCATCTTGGACGCCGGTGTAGGAACAGCTTCAGACGCAACTGTTGCAATGGAGTTGGGAGTCGATGCGGTATTGATGAACACCGGGATTGCCGCAGCCGAAGATCCTGTTCTAATGGCAGAGGCAATGAAGCATGCAGTTTTGGCAGGGCGTCAGGCATACTTGGCTGGACGCATGCCACGCAGGCTGTATGCAACAGCAAGTTCACCGCTGGAAGGTGTAGTGCGATAGGATCGGACTTCTAATAAACCAGCGGACCTGTTCTTGTGAACCCTGCGTTCCTCTATGCACTCTGTGTTCCTCTGTGGTTTAAAACTTTTTTCACCACGGTTTAAAACATTTTTTACCGCAGTTTAAAAC
Source organism: Terriglobales bacterium (assembly GCA_035651835.1). Lineage (GTDB taxonomy): Bacteria > Acidobacteriota > Terriglobia > Terriglobales > Acidobacteriaceae > JAOAPG01. Next base: position 57,201 of record DASRFC010000021.1, on the reverse strand, counting down.
TTTTTCCCCACAGAGAACACAGGTTACGCGCACAGACATTCGATTGTGATTCTCACAGCATCTTTGCGCTGTCCACGTGGATTGAGTCTCCAGTTACGTCTCCAGTTATGGCAACATGATGCCCTTCATGACCCTTCAGCGCTTCTGGATTGTCCACTGTCAGGACCTTCTTATCGGAATCGGTAACCACGGCCAATTTCGCTCCCTTGGCCAAGCACTTCTTCGTGCATGCTGCGTGCTCTGCCGAGGCTCCCTTGGCCCCACATTGGGTATCGCTAACCCAGCCGTTGACAGTGGTCTTGTCCGCAGCGGAAGCGCTCACAACCATAAAAAACACAACCGACATTGCTAGAGAACCTAGTATCTTTTTCATGGCAAACAGTCTCCTCAAATTTGGCGGCATCGCCGCAATTTTGTTACGAACCCGTTCCGGAGTGCTGTCATTCTGTAGAGCACGGGGGAACAATGTACAGCCAAGATGGTAATGGCAACGTGAATCTCCATCTCAACCTTCAAGATGAGGGAAATATAGCACAGAACATAGCAGGACTTTATCTCTTAGCGCTGTTGGTAGCGGGGATAGGCGCATTGGCGGCATTCGGGGAGACATACACAAATTCCCCAGGCTTGGTGTAGTGAAGCGCTTCCCGCGCTTCTTTTTCGATAGTCTTGGGGTCGGTTTTCAATGCATTGATCTGTTTACTGTAGTGGTCGTTTTCTTTCTGCAAGCTGTCGATTTCTTTTTGCAAACTTTGATATTCGGCGCGCTTTTGACGATAGACAACCATGCCGTTGGCGCCGAACATTACGTGTATAAACAACCAAATCGTGAGCACGCCTACAAGTCCCGTTGCGATTCGGCGACGGAAAGTGTAAGCCACAGTGAGGGTCGGAAGGAGCTTTTCCATCGCCCGATCAGCCAGCGCTTCTGCTTCCGGCGCCCGTTGTACCAGCGTCTGAAAGCCGTTTTGCGGCTTTTGTAAAACTCGAAAATTGGGGAATCGTTTCAATCGAATATCCATTGCTTCGCTGCCGCGCTCAATTTTTGCAGATCAGCCTCACTGGCCGCCTCGGAATAGACTCGCACCACAGGTTCGGTCCCCGAAAGCCTGTAACAGACCCAGGCTCCGTCTTCGAACACTAGTTTGAGTCCATCTTTGCGAACTACTTCCGCAACCTTTCGACCGTAGAAGTCACGCGGTTCTTGCCTTAACTTTCCAGTGAACTTCTCTTTGACCCGTGCGGTCAAGTGGAAGTTCTCTCTTTGTGGATAATAGGAACCAACTTTGGCAAATAGCTCGTGCAATTGTTTGGTAAGCGACTTGCCCCGGCGCGCCACCATCTCACAACAGAGCAGGCCGGCAAGGATGCCGTCTTTCTCCGGCACATGGTGACGAATGGAAAGGCCAGCGCTCTCTTCCCCGCCAATGGCAATCTGGTCAGCTTTGATGAGTTCGCCAATATATTTAAAGCCCACCGGAGTTTCGTGCAATTCGATTTTGTAGTGCCGGGCAATAGCATTGATAAAGTTTGTTGTGGCAACCGACTTCCCTACCCCATTTTTCCAGCCACGGCTTTCAACGAGATAGTCAAATAAAAGCGCGATGATGTAATTCGGTTGAAAGAACGTTCCATCTTTATCGACAATGCCGAAGCGGTCCGCGTCTCCATCCGTTGCGATGCCAATGTGCGCCTTGCTCTCGCGCATCTTTTCACGCAGAGGTTTGAGCAAGTAATCGTCCGGTTCCGGTGCGTGGCCTCCGAAGAGCACATCGCGGTAATCGTGCACTGTCGTGACGTCAACTCCAGCTTCGCGCAAAAGCACATCGGAATAGCCGCGAGCAGCTCCCCATAGCGGATCAAATACAACTCGCAATCCAGTTTTCTTGATGCACCCAAGATCGACGATCTCCTGGAGGCGTTCAAGGTACATGCCACGCGGATCGAGCGGCTGCGTTGGTACATGATCCGCGTGACTTTTTTCGAAGCCAGACTGTTCGCCTTTATCGAAGGCAATAATTTGAGCCTCGATTGCGCTTGTGGCTTCCGGCAGTGCCGGCGCACCATCAGATGTGGAAAATTTGATTCCGTTGTACTCCGGCGGATTATGCGAGGCGGTAATATTGATAGCGCCATCGGCGTGCTCATGAGTGACGGCGTAAGAAATCGCGGGAGTCGGCGCGGGTTCAGCTATCAGTAGGGGAACTATGCCGTGAGCAGAAAGAATTTCAGCCGCCATTGCTGTGAAAGTTTCTCCCAGGAAACGCGGATCGCGCCCGACGATCACTTTCGATCCCGCTGACTTCTGTGATGCGACATATCGAGCAATGCCGTGAACGGCCCGCCTCACATTCACAAAAGTAAATTCCTCCGCCATTACAGCGCGCCAGCCCGAAGTTCCAAACTTTATTTGTGTTGTCATGATTGTCGGCTCATTCGTTTGTGCTAGAAGTGAAGATGAAGTCCTTTGATGCAGTTCAGCATTCAGCGATTAGAACAAAGCCGATTTTATATGACCGACAAGAAGCTCGTATTGACCACGGCCGGATCTCTTGAAGAAGCTCGAAAAATCGCGCACGCATTAGTGGAAGATAAACTGGCAGCCTGTGTAAATATTGTGCCTCAGATTCATTCGGTCTATCGATGGCAAGGGAAGATCGAAGAAGCCCAGGAATGGTTATTGCTTATTAAGACGACTGAAACGGCATTCGAGCGCGTGCGGGATGCAATTAAGCAATTACATTCGTACGAGCTGCCGGAGTGTATCGTTGTGCAAATTCAAGATGGTAGCCAGGAGTATTTGCGGTGGATCGCGGATTCAATCGATCAAAAATAACCAGGTTACATGAGCTGTTCTCTTCATCCTAAGAGCTTTGAGCTCTAAGAGATTTGAGACCAAGACGACCAGGTTCAGCAATCATCGCGCAGCCGGTATATTTTTGAGTTCTGAACAAAAAAGTCCACATCCGGATTACACGGGATTCATATCCAATTGAGGAACCAGCACCGCCGCTGTACTCGCTAGGATGAGGTGTTGGGTAGTGATGACAATAATAAAAACTTCGAACTTTACTGGGGGCTTCTAGGCTCTGGGATGACAACTCCTCCGACGATCTTAGGAATTCCAAAGTGCCCACTAAGGTGCACCAGGTCAAGCGGACTAATTGATCCCGAAACCGCGAAGAAATTGAGCTGGTTTTGCCTGGCGATGAGCACAGCGATGTTGCTGATGGCATTATTTTCAAAGCGAACCCAGAGATCGGTTTGGCCTGGGCTACCGTCTTTACTATGAGAGCCTACCAACTGCATCCAACCCGCCTCGTGATATTGCTGTAGCACGGATTTCAATGTGTCCAGATCGTATGTTCCTGATTCCGAGAAGCGATAGCTATGGACAGATACGCCGTTTACGCCCGCGATTACCCGCCGCAAGTCTCCGTCGTCATTTTTGTCCAGTTTGGATGCAAGCACCAGCATGGAATGGTTCAGAGAAAAATCAGACCGGGAAGAGGCATTTCGTCCTAAATCTTGAATTCCTGAAGGAACCCAGTCCTGTTGCTGGGCCTGTACTTGTGCGTGTGCGAATTGGGAAAAAGTTGAAATCAGAATTAAAGACAGGACATACGAGAGCAGCTTCATAAGAACCTCAAAAGAATTGGCACTATGGGCATGGGACTACGATCTTTACTAAACAACCCGGCCTGCACAGATTAGTTTCGCAAGGATTACTTTTTCCAGCGAAATGCAGAAACGCACCTGAGCTATTAAAGAACGGGATGTGCTTTACAATTTCTGGAATGCGGTTCTCTCGTCAGATTTACGTGGCGTTAGCGTTCTTTCCTTTTTTGTTTCATGCAGAGATGGTCATCGCGCAGGAACCGACTTTTTCCAGCCAATCCAATGTGGTAATCGTGCCTGCTCTGGTGAGAGATACGCATGGTAAGGCAGTTTACGGATTGCAAGCGAAGGATTTCTCAATCGATGACGACGGAGTTGAGCAGACCGTTCACCTGGACGAGGCTGCCGACGCTGAACCTGTCTCAGTAGTCGTCGCGGTCCAGACTGGGCGGCGGGCGATGCGCGAGTTTCCGAGAATCCATGGCCTGAGCGCCATGCTACAACCCATCTTCGGACAGCCGAACGCCAAAATTGCGTTGGTGGAATTCGACAGCAACGTAAATCTTATTCAAGACTTCACTAGCACAGACGGCCTGATCGAAGAAGACCTTAAGCAATTGCAATCCCGCGACGATGGAGCGGCAATTCTAGATGCAGTGGACTATTCGGTGAAGCTACTTGAGACGTTGCCCAAAGGGCGGCAGCGCGTGTTGTTGCTGATCTCCGAAACGCGCGATCACGGCAGTCAACGCGCGAAGATTGAGGATGTCATAACCGCCATCGGAAACAGTAATACGGTTGTTTATGCGCTGCCATTCTCGCCATCGTTGTCGCAAGTGCTGGATACCGAGCGTGGCAGCAATAGGGACGAAATGCAGGGACAGCCGGATTTATTAGCTCCGCTCATCATGGCCGCGCACGCGATGAGGAAAAATATTCCCAAGGCGATCGCGTCCATGACCGGAGGTGAATATGAATTATTCTCCTCGCGCAAGAGTTTTGAAACCAGGATGACCAGCTTCAGTAATCATCTGCACAGCCGTTATTTGTTGAGCTTTGAGCCGAAGAATCCGCATCCTGGACTGCATGAGATTCGTGTAAGGCTAAAGGAAGCGGGTACGGCGACGGTGCTGGCGAGGGCGAGCTATTGGGTAAGAGAGCCAGAGTGATAGCTTGAGTATTTTACCGTGGCTCATGTGGTACGTTCTTCTCCTGCCCAGCGTCTTGGGTTTTTCCTAAGTCTCTCAAGTTTTTGATGACCTCTCGCAACTGATCTTTCTTTCTTTTGTTCATCTAATTTGACCCATTCTTCCGGAAGACCACCGATTTCCATGCTTTTACGCCAGAGTTCTTTTAAACGCGAATCTCGAATGTATTGCGACTCAAAATCATCGACGTCCCATCTGCCGTAAGAAGTCCCATTCAACAATCGTTCGATCTCATTGGCTAACGTATAAGGTGTCGGGTCCTCGCTAAATCGGCTTTGCAAAATCAAAATTGCGATTCCGACTAGCACAAGCGCAAATAGCCAATTGGCCCTTGGATACAGAATGATCGCTAATAATGGCGCCAATACGGCAGTCAAACACCCGAACCTAAATACAAATTTCCGCACTTTCTCCATACGGCAGTCTGCCACATACAAATTTCGGCGAATATTACAGCTTCCTGTAGCAACAGCTTTGCTAGAATAATCTGTTTATTGAATAGTATTTCTGGCGACGTAGTTCGTCCGCCTATAATCCAGGAACGATTGACTTAGCTAGTTCGTCTTCGCGAACCTCAGTTACTAGAACTAAGGGAGCTTAAGTGGAAGCTGTTTCTACACCGTACAACCGCGCTCATCATCGATTTGCCGTGTTCGTGGCCTGTGCGACGTTTTTTTTACTCATCGCGGGCGCTTTGGTTACCAGCAACGACGCCGGACTTTCCGTTCCCGATTGGCCGACTTCGTATGGCTCGTATTACAAGTTGCCTCCCTGGACCGGCGGCATCGTTTACGAGCACAGTCATCGCATGATCGCTGAGTTCATCGGTACTCTGACGATTACTATCGCTGTATGGACCTGGATATCGGACCGGCGGCGCTGGATGAAGGCTTTGGCTCTTGGCGCTCTGGGAACGATCATCGCGCAAGGAATTCTCGGCGGATTGACGGTCCTGAAATTTTTGCCTCCGGCAATTTCTTCCGCTCACGCAGCAGTAGGACAAACATTCTTTTGCATCGCATGTGCTATTGCTGTCTTTACCGGAAAGGCTTGGGTCGAAGAAGGACCTAATGAAGAAATAACGCAGTACGAAATCGGCAGCTATCATCCGCGTCTTCTGACTCTGGCATTCTCCTCAGTCTTCATTCTTTATGTCCAGCTCATTCTAGGCGCGATGTTCCGGCACCATGGCATGAGCTGGTTGCCGCACGTTTTGAATGCACCGATAGTTGCAATCATTGTCGCGTGGACAGCGATTCGCGCTCTCACTCAATATTCTAAGATCGACGCAATTCGGCGTCCGGCCATTGCCATGCTTTCTTTGCTGATTGCGCAGTTGTGTCTCGGATTTCTGGCATTTATGACGCGGGTGGAGTGGGGCAAAGATGCGGCTCAACCAGGATTACCGATGGTGATCTCCACCGTGGCACACGTCGTCACGGGGGCTTTGCTACTGGCCTCGACGGTTATTTTGACGATCCAGGTTTGGCGACATGTTCCAACCGCCGTAAAAGAACGGATTCCACAAGAAAGTACATCCCGAAAGCCGGTTCCCGCTTGAATTAAGGAATCGCCCCCTATTGTGTGGTTCTCGTCGTAAAATAATCCGTGGCTATTAACTCACCTGCATACGCGGTTGCTATACCTGAAAACGATCTGGAAATTACCCCATCTGTAATCTCAGTTCAGAATCTTGCCCATCAATATGAGGAACGGGCGGCTTTGAATGGCGTTTCATTCGACGTGCATCACGCCGAATTGTTCGGATTGCTTGGTCCCAATGGCAGCGGCAAGACGACGATGTTCCGCATTCTTTCCACGCTGATGATTCCGAGTGGAGGGCGTGCCGTAATTCTTGGACATGATGCAGCGAAGGATCCAAACAGCCTGCGACGCCAGATTGGGGTTGTATTCCAGGCACAGAGTATTGATGTGAAGCTCACGGCTGCGGAAAACCTGATGCATCAGGGACATCTTTATGGACTACGCGGCAAAACGCTGAAGTTACGCATAACGGAAATGCTGGACCGGGTAGGATTATCTGATCGCGCAAACGAAAAGGCAGAGACGTTCTCGGGTGGAATGCAACGACGGTTGGAGTTGGCGAAAGGGTTGCTTCATCATCCATCCGTGTTGCTGCTCGACGAACCGACTACCGGCCTTGATCCCGGAGCCCGCATCGATCTTTGGCGTTATCTCCAGATTTTGCGCGATGAAGAAAAGGTAACTGTGCTCGTTACCACGCATTTGATGGAAGAGGCGGAGCGCTGTGACCGCCTTGCGTTTCTTAACGAAGGAAAGCTGGTTGCGTTAGGTACTCCGGCGGACCTGAAGCATGAAATCGGCGGAGACGTCATCGTACTCGACGCAAAAGATGCGGAATCGCTAGCCGAACGCATTCGCATTCGTTATCGGATCGACGTAAAAGTGGTCGAGAATCGAGTTAGGCTGGAACGCGAGAACGGACATCGATTCATCACAGATGTGGTAGAAGCTTTTCCGGGAGAGATTGAAGCGATCTCGGTGAGCAAACCAAGCTTAGAAGATGTATTTATCCGGAGAACGGGTCACAGGTTCTGGACAGAGCGGAATGAGCAAGACGGACTTTAGGCAGCAGGCTCAGGCGCTAGGCTTTAGGCTGTTGGCTCCAAGGACATTGTAATCTTGTCATTCCGAATCCGGGCTAGCGGATGAGGAATCTGCTTTTCCCGAAACCCGTGTGTTTAAAGTAGAAGGATAACAAATGGCAACACAAAGTACATCATTTCCAATAACGTCGTCCTCGGTCTCGACCGAAATACTACTTCCCGCCTTAACTTTATGGTGGCGTGAAATCGTCCGCTTTTATCGGCAAAAGGCTCGTGTCGTCGGCGTTATCGCATCGCCATTAGTGTTTTGGGTAGTGATCGGATCGGGCTTTGGATCGTCTTTCCGCAGCAGTGGTGGGACCAGCAGCGGTCAGCAGTATCTCAGCTACTTCTATCCCGGCGCCCTCATTATGATCGTGCTGTTCACTTCGATCTTTACCATGATGTCGGTCATTGAAGATCGCAAAGAAGGATTTCTGCTTTCGGTTCTAGTGGCGCCGGTTTCACGTTCAGCCATTGTGCTGGGAAAGGTTTTGGGCGGAACAACGCTGGCAACAATCCAGGGGCTCATCTTCCTGGCTTTTGCGCCACTGGTCGGCGTGCACATGGGAATCGTCGACTTCCTGCTCATCGTGCTGACGATCTTTTTGGTTTCTTTTGCGCTAACAGCGCTGGGATTCGCAATCGCCTGGCCGATGGATTCGACACAGGCCTTTCACGGAATTATCAATTTGTTTCTGATTCCGTTGTGGTTGCTTTCAGGAGCGATGTTTCCGTTAGCGGGGGCTTCGGGCTGGATGCGGCTTCTCATGAGAATCAATCCGCTAACCTATGGAGTTGAGGCGCTTCGGATCCTGCTCTACCCAGGTAGCCCGGCGGTCGCGCCTCTGGCTTCCTCATTGGCAACGTTGTTGCTGTTCACTTTAATTATGTTCAGCTTGTCGTTCATTATGGTGAATCGCCGCAGCACGAAACCGGCAGCTTGATGGCACCATAATTCCAAATGTAGCTGGATCACTTTTCTTCCCTCCCATTTCTGGTATAGTGAGCGACCAGTCCTGGTTTATCGATACGAATATTGTATTTTCAGCCCTTACTAATTACTTAAAGGGCAAAAGGAGTAAGCATTTATGGCAGGAAAAAGCGTTAATAAAGTTATTCTCATCGGCAATCTTGGCAAAGATCCTGAGGTGAAGTACACGCCTGGTGGCATGCCTATAGCCAAGTTTTCTCTCGCCACCAATGAACGATTCAAAGACAAAGAAGGACAATGGCAGGATCGTACCGAGTGGCACAATATCGTCGCTTTCCAGCGGCTTGCGGAAATCGTCGGCGAATACGTAAAGAAGGGCGGCAAGCTCTACATCGAAGGTAGCCTACGCACCAGTTCGTGGGACGATAAAGAAACCGGCCAGAAGAAATATAAGACGGAAATCATCGCCAACGATTTGGTTTTGTTGAGTGGCAAAGGCGACGGTGGAAGCGGTGGGGATTTTGGTGGAAGCTCGCGCGGCGCGTCGGGAAACAATTTCGACCAGCGATCACACGAACCAGAGCATGCAGGAGCAAGCCCTATCAGCGACGAAGACATACCGTTCTAGTCGGTAAGCTCATCGCCAAGTAAACCCGATCAGATTCAACAGCAGCGCCGCCAAGCAACCTGCCGGCTAATATGTTCTTAGCCTCCCTTCACGTTTCTGGCGACCTTTTGCAGATGATCGGCGGAGAACAAGCTAAGGTCGTCTTGCACCCCCAAATACGGAGGAGCTTTTCAATGCAAGACAGTTTTCCGGTTGAACCTCTAGGCGGAGCGCCAGCATCAAATGATTGACTTCCCTGGGGTTCCAACCTAGTCTGGAAGTGGTTCTTTATAGGCCAAACCCACTAGTGGGGGCGTCACGGCTTCGACGGAGATGCTTGCGGCCAAGAGGCATGCCGGGGTGCACACACCCGTAATCGCGTGCAAAATGATAATTGCCAATCAACAAATGGCATACGCAGCCTAATTAATTAGGCAGCCGTTTTCCGCAGCTTCGCCCTTGGGCTGCGAGCGAACGTCACACAGAGGGCTGCTCTTCCCTGCTACGTCTGGGTTGGGAGGTTAAGATCACAGGCTAGCGGCTAGCGTTTCTTGTCCGTTCTGAGCGTGGGCCGCGAACGTTCCCGGTGAAGGCCGGGAGCATGAACGCGAATAAGCATGTAGTCTCTTGACCAGTAACATTTTCGGACGCGGGTTCGACTCCCGCCGCCTCCACCATCCTTAACCTTAATTTATTACCCTGGAAATATAAAAATAGTGCTTTCCGTGTACTATGCTAACGCTCTATAAGGAGACTTATGAACAGCGTTGCGCCACATCGGAGCTGTCTTCTTGAGACAACGATTTTTCGCGGGCTGGCACTATCTCTCTTTTCCGCACTATTGCCGCTTGCCGCTCGGCCAGCGGTCGCCCAAACCGAAACAGTCCTTTACAACTTCTGCTCGGTTCGGAGATGACAACTGCACGGATGGCGCTCTTCCTACTTCGCGCCTCACTGCAGACAGTGCGGGCAATCTCTATGGAATACGCGCGTTGGCGGGCGTGGATACGGAACTATATTCGAGCTCTCACCAACAGCAGCGAATGGAACGAGACCGACTCTATGCCTTCACTGGGGCGCCCCTATTGTAGGTGGAGAGTTATAGCCGCGCTAACACAAGTCTAACGACTTTCAGCGTGTCCGGAATGATTTGCAACGTAATTCGTGGTTGAGGAAAGAACACCATGCTCTTACATTCGCTACTTCCATTGCAGTCCGTTCGCCGACTCAGCATTTTACTGCTGGGACTATGCGCATTTTCTGGCCTGCAAGCGCAAACTGCCACGGCTCCGACTGCCTCGCAGGATCCAGAAACTCTTGATCAGGTTTGGCAGAAGGCCAGCAGTAAATATGATTCGCAACGCGCCGCCTTGCTGAAGGATGTCGAAAACGCCGATCACCAGGGTCCCTTCCGGCCTGACTGGGAATCCCTTCAGAAATATGAAGCGCCCGAATGGTACAGAGACGCCAAGTTCGGCATTTTTATTCATTGGGGAGCATACTCAGTTCCGGCGTTTGGGAGCGAGTGGTATCCGCGACTCATGTATATCGAGGGATCTGAAGAATACAAGCACCATATCGCGACCTACGGAACCCAGGACAAATTTGGCTACAAAGATTTTATACCCATGTTTAAGGCCGAGCACTTGGATCCGAAGGCATGGGCTGAGTTGTTCAAAAAGGCAGGCGCAAAGTACGTGATTCCGGTTGCGGAACATCATGATGGTTTTGCGATGTATGACAGCGGTGTGAGCGACTGGACGGCAGCCAAGATGGGACCGCATCGCGACACCACGGGAGAATTGGCCAAAGCAGTGCGGGCTGCAGGTCTGCACTTTGGCTTGTCGTCTCATCGAGTGGAACACAATTTCTTTTTGGGCCCGGGACGAATCATCACTTCGGACGTAAACGATTCGCAGTATGCCGCGTTCTATGGCCCTGCACATACCTGGCTCATGGCTCCGCAAGGCGTGCCGCTCAATGATGACTTCACTTGTGTCTCTTCAGCGTGGGCGAATGACTGGCTAGCGCGGTCCGCGGAACTGGTAGAGAAATATCACCCTGACATTGTGTATTTCGACTGGTGGATTGGGCAGGCGTTGATCCGTCCGAATCTCACACGCTTCGCCGCGTTCTACTACAACAGCTCGCTGAAATATGGTGACCATGTTGGCGTGATCAACTACAAGGACTATGCCATGCAGGACCACTCCGCGGTCCTCGACTTGGAGCGTGGACAACTCAGCGATATTCGCCCGCTCGCCTGGCAGACCGATACTTCCGTGAGCAATAAGTCTTGGGGTTACATCAAAGATGACACCTTTAAGTCGCCGGAATTTGTGGTTCATCAGCTCATTGATATCGTCAGCAAGAATGGCAATCTGCTGTTGAACATTGGGCCGCGTTCGGACGGAACTATCCCGGAAGAAGTGCAGCAGGTGCTTCTCGACGTCGGTGCATGGCTCGATGTCAATGGAGATGCGATCTACGGCACCCGGCCGTGGCGTATTTATGGCGAGGGCCCAACCAAAGTTGCAGCGGGATCGTTTCACGATACCGACACCACGCACTACACACCCGAAGACGTTCGTTTCACAACCAAGGGCAATGTGCTCTATGTGATCGGACTCGAGTGGCCCACGAATGGAGAGGCGGTGATTCACTCATTGGCGGTGACTGCCGGCGGCGAACCCGTACAGTCCGCTGTCTTGCTGGGCAGTGATGCAAAAATCCCATTCGACCAACGTCCAGACGGCCTGCACGTCCATTTACCAGCTCAAAGTCCCGCGAAATATGCTTACGCGGTTCGCCTTACCTTTAAGAGCAATTCGCAGTAACGCGGATGGTTGCGCTGCTACTTTAACTGAGACCCGCTTTCCTGCAACAGGAATTGGTTTACGCATGCTGGCTGCCCATTGATGCTGTTATAGGCGCACATTACTGAGCCAGCCTCTCCCTCCGTCACCCTCGCCCGGAACATTGGCGGAGGCTTTTCTTTGCTCGAAATCAGCCCCACTCCATCGGCAGTCCCACGTAATTTTCCGCTAAGCTTTGCGATGCTGCACGAGAGCTGGTGACGTAGTCGAGTTCCGCAAGCTGTCGGCGATGATCGAATGGATTCTCATCATGAAAGCGGTGCAGCATCGAAGTCATCCACCAGGAAAATCGCTGCACCTTCCAAACCCGCCGCAAACAGGTTTGCGAATAATTTTCGAGCAGGTCTTTCCGATTATTTTTATAAAATGCTTCAAGCGCCCGGGCGAGCACTCGAACGTCCGCCACTGCGAGATTTAATCCCTTGGCTCCTGTCGGCGGAACAATGTGGGCGGAATCTCCTGCCAGGAAGAGCCTTCCATACTGCATCGGCTCAACCACGAAGCTGCGCATTCCTGTAATCCCTTTTTGAATGACCGGGCCTTCGGTCAACTTCCAATGATCCGCAGCCAGCCTCGTGTGCAACTCCTGCCAGATTTTTTCATCCGGCCATACCGCTATATTTTCGTCTGGATCACATTGCACATATAAACGGCTGATCTGCGGAGTACGCATGCTGAGCAGAGCAAAACCGCGATCATGATTGGCATAGATGAGCTCATGCGATGACGGAGGCGCTTCAGCCAAAATGCCGAGCCAGCCGAAAGGATAAATGCGCTCGTATTCGGTGAGCACGCCCGACGGGATGCTCGGACGGCAGATTCCGTGAAAGCCATCGCATCCAGCAATGAAGTCGCACGTTAACTCGTAAGATCCGCCTTTATCTCTATAGTGGATTTGTGGCTTCTCGCTGTCGAGCTCATGCACACTGACATCTTCGACCTCAAACAAAACCTGACCATCGGCTGCGAGGCGCGCATTGGTGAGATCTTTCACAACTTCGTGTTGCGCATATATGGTGATTCCCTTGCCATCTGCGAGTTCTTTAAAATCGATCCGGTGCCCGCGTCCATTGAACCGCAGCTCGATTCCGTAATGGACGAGTCCTAGTTGTTTCATGCGCTCGCCCACCCCCATCTCGGTGAGCAAGTCGACCGTCCCTTGTTCCAGCACGCCCGCTCGCACTCGCTCTTCCACATATTGCCGGCTGCGATTCTCAATGACCACGGATTCAATTCCGTTTAAATGCAAAAGATGCGATAGCACCAGACCAGCCGGTCCGGCACCAACGATTCCGACTTGGGTTCGCTTGGAAAGGGCCACGTGGATATAGTAATTCGGGCGAGTACAAATGTTTCCAGAAATGGCAACGTCCGATTTTGATTGGTAGCTTTGTTATTTTGGATGCATCAGCGCATCACGACGACAGCCGCAATGGCATCGGAGATCGAGTGCACAGACAATTCAAGATTGCCGTTCTTCTTTTACTTTCCGCTTGGCTAATTCAGGGAGGTGCATTTTCCGCAGCCGCACAAGTCGCAGCTACGACTGAAATTTTGGCCAAAACTCCTTCCATGGGCTGGAATAGTTGGGATGCTTACGGAGCTACCGTCAACGAAGCGGATGTCAAAGCCAATGCTGACTGGATGGCCCAACATCTGAAGCCATTCGGATGGCAATACGTGGTTGTAGACATGGAGTGGTTTGTTACCAATCCGATTGCTGAGGGCAATTCCAAACAATTCAAATACACTCTCGATAGTTATGGCCGGTACACCCCCGCCCTCAACCGTTTCCCCTCGGCAGCCAATAATTCTGGGTTCCAAGGCCTCGCCGACTACATACATTCGCTGGGACTTAAGTTCGGCATACATATTCTTCGCGGCATTCCCAAACAAGCAGTCGAACAGAACTTGCCAATTGCGGGATCCTCTTATCACGCGGCGGATGCCGCTGATACTTCGGACCTTTGTCCATGGAACTACGACAACTACGGAATGGATGTGGCGAAACCGGGAGCGCAGGCCTATTACGATTCGATTGCGCAGCTCTATGCGGGTTGGGGTGTTGATCTGATCAAAGTCGATTGCATCAGCAGCCATCCCTACAAAGGCGATGAAATCCGGATGCTGAGTGCAGCGCTTCGCAAAACTGGACGGCCCATCGTGCTGAGTCTTTCGCCTGGGGCGGCGCCGCTCGATAAGGTAGACGAGATGCGTAAGTATGCTCAGATGTGGCGCATCTCGGATGACATTTGGGATCTGTGGCATAGCACAGTGGCTTATCCGCAAGGGTTGGGAGATCAGTTTGCGAACGTTTCAAAGTGGGCGACGCTTTCGAGTTCTGGCGGTTGGCCAGACGCGGATATGCTGGCGCTTGGTCATCTCGGGCCTGCTCCCGGCTGGGGTCAAGCCCGTGACACGCGTCTTACTCACGATGAGCAGCGGACTTTATTGACGCTTTGGTCGATTTTCCGCTCTCCATTGATGATGGGTGGAAACTTGCCTTCAAATGACGCATGGACGACTTCTTTGCTAACAAATCCGGAAGTCATTGCAGTCGATCAACATTCAACCGGCAATCATCCCGTGATTAATTCAGACCAGACAGTAGTTTGGATGGCGCAGTCACAATCGGGAGAGAAATATTATCTTGCCATCTTCAACATTTCTCCGTCAGCTCAAGAGATTCATTATGCTTGGCAAGAGTTAGGTTTGAAGAAAGAACAATATGCAATGCGTGATTTGTGGGAACACAAGAATCTCAAGACAGCGGAATCGATCACGATAAAGTTGCCGTCTCACGGATGTGCGCTTTATAGCATAGAAGCGCGATAGAAGTAACGATTCCGGTCGGCAAGCATAGACATCCAATTAAGGCGACGAGTGCTGGTGTTTAAACAAGAAGCAGAAAGGTATTAATGGCAGGCGAAAATAGGAGCAAGGGGCGCGACCTTAAAGCGGTAATTTTCGATTACGGCGAAGTCCTGTGCCATCGTCCGGATGGGGAAGAGCTTCGGCAAATGAGAACTCTTTTCGGAGTTGACCCTGAACTGTTTCGTACGCTTTGGGAGCGAAATCGTCCTGCATTTGACCGGGGCGATTTAACGGCGCAAGTTTACTGGTCCATGTTGGCGGAAGACGCAGGTGTGAAGATTGATCCAAAACAGCTTGAATATCTCCGCAAATGGGATCTGGAGATGTGGGCCAAGGTAAATTCGGTCATGGTGGATTGGGCGCAAAGATTACGAAAAGCAGGTTTTAAGATTGGTCTGCTCTCCAATATGCATCCAGATATGGTCGAGCATTGCCGGAGCAAATTCGAGTGGCTAAATGATTTCCATTTTCAAACGTTCTCGGCTGACGTCAGGATGGTTAAGCCGGATCCGGAAATTTATCGGCATACTCTCGAAGGACTCGGTGTTTCTGCCACCCAGGCATTATTTATCGATGACCGCGAACCGAACATAATCGCGGCGAGGAAACTGGGAATGAATGCAATCCAGTTTCTTTCAGTGCCACAGCTCGAAGACGAGCTAAAAAGAATGAACTTCCCGATACTGCCTTCAGTAAATTGAATACTGCGAAAACTATTTCGGGCTCGATTGTGTAGAAGAAGCTTCTGGATTCGCTTGTAGTTTTTGGAATTCCTGCATCTCTTTAGCTGCTTCCGCCGCTTTTCCTTGCTTGCGGTAAAGACCAGCCAGTGCGAAATGCGCCTGCCCTGCCAGTGTAGTGTCCTTCTCAATCGAGAGCATCTTCTTCCAGGATTTTTCCGCTGATACAGGATCGCCGTCCAGCGCAGATGCCTTCCCCAAAGCGTATAGAGTTTCCGGCATTTCCGGTTGTAACTGGTCAGAATGCTGCAGCACTGTCCGTGCGTCGTGAACTTTCCCTTGCTGTAACAGGGAATCACCCAGGCGATAGAAGGCTTCGGCATTACCGGGCTGGAGTTTAGTTTGCGCGCGGTATTCTTGTTCAGCTTTGTCCCATTGGGAAGAACCTGCGTAGACCTCACCCAGTTCAAGATGGACCTCGGGCGAATCGGGACGCAGTTGCAAGGCAGCACGAAATTCTTTTTCGGCTTGCGGCATTTGCCGCAATACAAAGTAATTTTCGCCCATAGCTTGATGAGAGCGTGCGGAATCGGGGTACGCTGCGAGAAGTGAGTCGACTGATTGTTTTGACAGAAGTCCGCTGGCTCGTCCCAAATAGTAAAGCAGATCGGGATCGTTAGGCTGTTTAGCTAGTGCTATTTGCAGGTTTTCTACCGCTTCTTTCAAATGTCCGGTTGCGATTTCTGCGATTCCCAGTGCAGTTGCATCCTGTGCGCGGGCTAGATGTGGGATAGCCTCTCCTGCATAACCCTGCGAGAGAAGCGCATAGCCCAACAACCGATGAGCTGCAACCAAGTCGGGATTCAACTCTAAGGCTCGTTTGAGCGGGGAAACCGCGGCACCGTAGTCGCGATTCTCCATGTAAACCTGGCCGAGACTTACAAACCCAGTAATTAGCGTGGGATCGAGGTCAGTAGCTTTTCGGTATTCGATAATAGCAACGTCAAAATGACGTTGCTTGTCGGCTTCTGCGCCAGCCTGCAAATGTTGTAACGCTTCCGGAGACCCGGTCTGCCACGCCAGCAACATTAGACTTAGGACCGTTCGGATCAAAATTTCTCCAGATTTCGCATGCGAACGCTATTCGGCCGCCTACTTGTATTTGGCGAGGCAACCTCTTCCTATCATTTCGTCACCGAAGAGTGGTTGCCGCCAGCTTTATCTATATATCATGCGAATTGTGCGTGAGCGAATTGGCCGAAAATGCATTTGTCAAATTCTTGTTTATATTCTGAAAAGTCTTGGATAACGGCCGGGAATGGTATATCTTGGCCGACACCAAAGACTTGGGTGTCAGTAGGACGTGAGGTTATAACGGGTGCTTCGTCCCCATAAAATTACGACCTATGTGAACTCTCCTCACCATTGTTAGGCCGTACGAAGATGTTATTTCGAATGTGTTGAAGTCTGGAGACTCCAGCCATGAAATCTCCTGTTTGCCTATTCTGCTGTCTCGTAGCGATTTCCCTGGTCATTCCCTTTGTTCCACCTGCGTTGGACGCGGCTTCATCCGGCTATTCATCTGATGAACCGGGTGCTCAAGCCTCCAAATCCGAAGCATCCCAGGGGACCACAATTATTCCCGGCCCTATGCGCTCTTTTCTGCGCATGGCAGGGATCAGCCAGAAAGTATCTCCGGACGAAATTTTACCCTTGCTGACGCGCAATGTGTTTTCGCAAGGCTATGAAGGCTGGCGAGAGAGCGGTAGGCCAACGGAATTCCTGGTCTTGCTGAACCGCTACGTGCATCAGGCACGGGAATTGTCGGACTTGGCAGGCCCTGAAAGAGTTATTCGTGTCGCCGGTTGTGAACAGGCCAGGCCTCTATTACGGGTACTAGGATACGGCCTCAGATCAGACTGCGGACAGAGCACAACCTTCCTTGTAACTGCCGATGCAGAAAGAGCATTTCTCACGACTGACTCCGGCTTTCCTCTGCCCGATCTCGAAGAGGCACTGCAAGGTTTCCAGAATGGAGGCAAGCCTTTTGTCTATCCCTTTCCGGAGTCACGGGTTCCCATGCTGTTTACGGAGAACGATTGGGTATCAGCAAGCAAAGAAGGTGGCAAAGCTGGCCGGAATTTGGTGGACGTCATGATACGGGATTCTTCGCTGGCCCGTCTTTACTGGGCGATGACGCATATCGATGCCGAAACCAGAGATGCCTTGCGGCAATCTGTTGGGCTGAGAAAATTGCTGCCCAACGCTGACATCCTCGATTTTTACGGCAGTCACATTGCTATCCGGTCTGGGCGCGTCCTGGTGCCCGGCGGTCCGGATGCAGAGCCTGTGTGGAAGGATTTGGTTGGGGCGAGTCCGGAGTCGCCGGGCGAGTTTGTTCCCCGGTTGCTAGCAAAAGATAAAGGTTGGCTGGCCGCGTACTTTGATGCGCTATCACGGATAAATCAGGCTCAGCAGGCGCATTTCGCTCAAGCAGGCCAGCTGAAGCGTTACTACGAAGCGTTTCGCGGATCAAATCCTTCGATTGAAGCTGCCCGGCAGGCGTTTCGACCCGCTCCCGGCCTGTTGCTTTTACTTACTTCGGTGCGATGGGAGGCCAACGGCGAACCGCACGTTCCCGGAAGCCTTGAGGTTTGGAAAGAAATACTGCGCCAAAAGACTGATTACAAGATTGTTCGTGATTGGAGCAGGCGTACCAGGCAATGGAATCGTCCCGAACAACTGCTGGAAGCCATGTTTGCGTTCTCCCGGATGGAGACAGACTCTGGGCCGTTACAGATTTATTTAGCGTTAAATGAACTGGATGCCAAAAGAGCTCCAGAGCGGCAGTTGAGTCCGCAAACGGTGCGCCTATTGGCGGATAAATTTTCCAATTTCAGCAATCAGTACTTGATCTTTTCTGAATTTCCGGAGCTGGGCGACACATCTATTACCGAATTTTTAAACACGGCGGAGATCGTAGGTAAGATTCCCAACCATACGCTACGTGGCAATGCCATGGGAATATTTGAAGCCAATGTTGGGCTTTGGCAAATACTGTCGCGTCAAAAGCAGATCCCGAGTACCGAGTTGGAAGATTCCTGGCAAAAGGTGATTAAGCCTTTTTCCGACATTCACTCTTCCGCTCAACTCTTTGATTCAGGGCGCAATTCTCTAGGAGAGATTCTGCGGGCGTCGACAGGTAAAACGAACTATTCGCAGGATGAAATTATTAATTTATTAGCCGGTCCCGACCAAACAAGTCTTGATGGGCGGCGGATACATGAGGAAGTAGCGAATAGAATCCGCTCAGTAATGGATGGTCAGCGCCTGGTTTCACTGGACACGCTGTTGCAACTGGGAGATGGTCTTAATGAAATGGCGAAAGGAGGCACAGTTGGCGACAGCCTGATACCGCTTGCGGGAGAGCTACAGGAATTCGAGATGCCGCGTCCAATTTTCACAGGCGGCGAGAGGACTCAATGGGCGGCTGGAATTTACAACAATCGTCACACCGAATTGCAGATGCGAACCGATTTGATGAAGATCATCAAATCTCCAGCTTCCCACGCCCAATTAGAAGAAGCTCGCGGTAAACTCTCCTCCTTTTTGAGAGATACCCTGGTCGGCTTGAACTATGCCTACTACGAACCGCCGGGAGCTCAAATTCTTCATAACAATCCCCTTTTCGTTCGCTCCCATGATTTCGCGGGAGATACGGTCGTAGGCGTTGAACATGTCTGGCAAGCCCCACAATTATTTGGCGAAGGGTCACCTGCAGCAGGTGGAGCTCATCTAATCGGCTCGCTGGCGGATTTGCCGTATGTTCTTGCGGAAGTTGAACAGGATTTTATATCGCCAGAAAATGTTCAAGCCCTGATCTGGAGGGAGCTGGTGCCCGGGCTTTTGATGGATGCGACTTTGCCGCGTTGGTGGGGCGTGAGCAAAAACGAACTTCATGCCGTCGCGCTTTATCAGCGGTCAGGCGAAGAGATTTTGACCGCTGCCGCTGGAAATACGGATTTGCGGGGCAAGGTAATCAATGTTCTTTCTGAACGTGTTGCTCCAAAGCGGTCGGAAGAAATCGAGCAGGGTCTGCATACTGGCCAACTTGATAAAGTGCTACCTCAAATGTTGCCAGCGGAAACCTTTTATCTTGCTGCGGAGTTTCGCAGACGATTTCCTCGGGATGTTGAGTCTATAGGGTCGGCGAGTCGCGAATTAGCCGGACTTAATCAGCAATATGCGGCAGAGATTAGTTGGGAGCGGCTTTCGCGGGATTTTGGCGTACCTCATCCCGTGCTGACACAGAGTTACTCGCGTGAGCTGCTGATTTTAAAACCATTCCCCGCATTTTCTGGATACTCTAGTCGCTTATTAGCGGAGTCGTGGGATTCCAGCAATTTGTACTGGGCTCGTCTGGCGGACGAGATGGGCTATGCCCCCGTGATGCTGAATCGCCTTGTTCCTGAATTGACAGGACGCATGGTGGGAAAAATCTTCGCTACTGACCTGGAAGATTGGCCAGCCATTCTACGTGCCATGCGGGAAACCGGAGAAGAATTTCGACAGGGGAAAATTGCGGTTGCATCTACAGCGGTAGCCACTTCACGCCCTTAAGTGGCAGTTGAAAGAAATAAAAAGCAAGTTAAACGAATTACATAGCTTGTTGTGGAGAGCGGTGGGTTGGACGGGAACTATGGTGAGAAAATATTTTCTATTTCTAGTGGTTTTCCTTGGAATCCTTTTTGGGGACGATGTGCTCTTTAACTCCCATGCAGTGCTGGCTCAGGAACACGCACCCGATATCCGAGTCACTGTGGACATGGTGCAGTTGAATGTGGCGGTGACTGATAAAAAGGGAAATTACGTTAATGGCTTACGTCCAGAGGATTTCACAATCACGGAAGATGGTATTCCTGAAAAGATTGCTACCTTCGGGGAAGGTAATGAGCCCACTCGCAGGTTGGTAGAAGCTTCTCCATCCGGGGTTCCGGGTCAAACAGACGGCAAGACGAATGACCCGACGCTTCACCCGCCGGGCGACCATCAGCCCGACACAATCGCGGATGCGGTAACAGGCGCCAAAGTTTTTATTCTATTTGACACCAGTAATTATATGTATCGTGGCTTCGTCTTCGCACAGGATGCGATTGCCGATTTTGTGCGTACGCTGGAAAAGGCAGACAAGGTGGCCTTTTATTCTTATAGCCGCGACCTTTCGCGAGCCGCGCCGCTTACGTCAGATCGATCACTGGTTTTGCGCGGTGTGCGCGGGACAGTCGCAGGAGACGATGCCGCGCTTTACAATACTCTTCTTTTAACCGTGAAAGATGCGGCACAGTATACCGGGAAAAAAGTTGTAGTCGTGTTCTCGAACGGTCCAGATAATGCCAGCATGGTGCCTCCGGAAGATGTGGCGGAATTGGCGCAATCCACGGGAACCGCTATTTACATGATTAGTACCCGCCAGGCTCAACTCGAACCAATTTCCACCGCTGTCTTCGAGCGCATGACTGCCGCTACGGGCGGAAGAGCTTATTTTGCCAAAGACTGGCGAGATGAAAAGCGCGCACTGGCTTCCATTCGCGATGACCTCGCCCATCTTTACTCGCTCAGCTATTACCCCAAACCGAATCCTAATCGAGGCTGGCGTCCAATTACAGTAAAGCTGGTGGGCAGTCACATGAAGAAGTACCACATACGAACGAGAGATGGATACCGGCTGCAACCGATGCGATTCTCCGCCGGGGCGATTTCGGCATCGCAGCCGGATGCCATTCCGGAGTAGTAAGCATTTCGCGGGTATCTACATCCATACCCAGCGCTTGGTCCTTCGACAAAATCGATAGGATCTATCCTCGTTGGCCGCTGATTTTGTACAAAAGTTCCCACCTGACTTTAATTCCCGTGTAACTGGCCCTCAGCATTAGAGCGGGATCTGTCTCAGCAACAGGCATCGCTGCTTTTCGCATCATAGCCATGGAACCCGGGTGAGCAAAATGAGGTCTAAAAACAAAACTCGGAATGCACTCGTTGGCGCTGGTATCGCCGCTGGAATTGTCGCCGCACGTTTGTGGAAGCCGCGGAGGTACAACATTGCCGGTAAAACTGTATTTATAAGCGGCGGATCGCGCGGACTCGGCCTCCTCTTGGGTCGAGAATTTGCCTCCCTTGGTGCAAAGGTCGCGATTTCGGCACGTGACCGCGAAGCGCTTGATCGGGCGACTAAAGACGTTCAAAGGTTTGGCGGCAATGTGCTCGCAATAGAAGCTGACATGACTTTACGGGAAGAAGCCGAGAGCGCGGTTGATAAAATCCGGCAGCAATTTGGACCCGTGGATATTCTCATAAATAATGCAGGAACGATATCCGTCGGGCCGCTGGAAGTTATGACCATTGATGATTTCCGGAATTCCGTCAACACTCACTTTTGGGGCCCATATTTTTCGACTATGTTGGTATTGCAAGAAATGAAGAGCCGCAAGCAAGGAAGGATCGTGAATATCTCGTCAATTGGTGGAAAGGTCAGTGTGCCGCACCTGCTACCGTATTGTGTCGGTAAATTTGCTTTGACTGGATTTTCTGAGGGTCTGCGGTCTGCGTTATTGAAAGACAACATTTATGTAACGACGGTTTGTCCAGGATTGATGCGGACGGGAAGTCCGCGGAATGCCTTTTTCAAAGGAAACAATGAAGCCGAGTATGCGTGGTTCAGCATCAGTGACGCTCTGCCGGTTCTCTCAATGAATGCGGAGCGTGCAGCCCGGCGGATCGTCCGGGCATGTGTGCGAGGGGAAGCCGAGGTTGTCCTCTCGGTTCCAGCCAAGGTAGCGGTGAAATTCAATGCATTGTTTCCGGGAATAACGTCGGACATTCTTGCGATCACGGACGCGTTGTTACCTGCGGCAGAGGGGTCTGACACAGAGGTAAAGACTGGTAAAGAAAGCTTCTCGGAAATTTCTCCATCTTGGTTAACAACCCTCAATGAGCGCGCGGCCGAGAGTAACAATCAAGTCGCATAAGGCCGCAATATCTTTGCCATGCGCCTCCAGCTCTGATGAACACCTCACAAGTTCCAAGCAGCCGCATACCTTTTCGCGTTCGACGCATCCCATATACGCGCAGCCGATGAAATTTGGGAGTATTTTCACGAGAAAAGAGGAGAAGTTATGAACGCATTCCGCATTTCGTTTTTGAGTTTTTTGATCCTATTCGTAACTGCCAATGTATTAGCGCAGGATGTGAAAACCGACTATGATCATCACGCCAATTTCTCGCAATATCACACCTATTATTGGGAGAAGGTACAAACCACAAATCCTCTTTGGCAGAGCAGGATTCAGGAAGCCGTCGATCACGAACTGCAAGCTAAAGGATGGCAGCGTGTAGACAATGGCGGCGATGTCGCCATAGCTGCCGTGGGAAGTGCTCATAACCAAAAGGAATACCAGACTTTCTATGATGGAATGGGGGGATGGCGTTGGGGAGGGCTTGGACAAACCACGACCCAGGTACAAAACTATCCAGTCGGCACCCTGGTTTTAGATTTATACGATACTCATAATAAACAGCTGATCTGGCGCGGCACTGCCAGTGACTCGCTATCCGATAATCCCGATAAAAACGAGAAGAAGCTCGACAAGACGGTTCACAAAATGTTGGAGCATTTCCCACCCCAAGATCGCGGGTAAAGTTTGGGGACGTTGGACCTAAATCTTTTTAGGGCTGGCGTCCCCCAGATGAGTGCCTAACACTCTGCTGTTATCCCGCTACCGCGATTTCCAAGTTTGTTCACGCGGCTGATTCCTTTTTATTTCCAGGCACCGCGATCCTATCGAATTGTTCAGCCAACCTGCGCAATTTTTCAGGGAGATTTGCACCAGAAAGTGACTGGCCATGTCCCGGAGCAACAATGAGAGGATTGAGCGAGGCGAGACGTTGAACCGATTGACACGCAGAATTCCAATCTGATGTGAAATAGGCCGGCGGTCCATGTAATTCTGCTCGCTGCATGATGGCAGCTTCGAAGAAAGACTCGGGTTTGGTTGTGCAAAATGCGTCACCGACCAGGAGACATCGATCTTCTAATCGAAAAAGTGAGATGTGCCCCGGCGTGTGGCCCGGCGTATGCAAGATCTGCCAACCGGGCATTTCCGGCAAGTCAGATAAATCTAAAGCTCGCACGAGATGTAAGCGATCCCCCACGTTGATCGGACCGCGAGGATAAAGCGGCGATAGCCATGACATTGCTCCTCCACCCGCTCCGGCATTGGGCGGTGGGTATTCCTTCTGGCCGGTCAGGTATGGAGATTCCGACGGGTGCGCATAAATTGGCACATTCCATTCGTCTGCCAAGTCGCGGGCGGCGCTGACATGATCGAAGTGACCATGAGTAAGGAGAATGGCATTCGGCGGAGTTGGCGTAAATTTCTCTGCCCAATGTCGAATCAATGTTGCCGTGAATGGCAGCGATGCATCGATAAGCGTCCAGGAACCGTCTGAGTGTGTTACTGCAAACACATTGACGAAAGCAATGCGCAAGCCGCGAATACCGGCGGCAATATTTTCCATCGGGACTATTTGATCTTCGGGAATGGCAATGCGATCCATGGGAGTATCCCTATTCTGTTAATTCACTTAGTCGGACATTTTATGCAGCGGCGTACAGGTGAAAGCCGCTACGGTTGAATGCAACACGCCATAGGGTATATGCGAATGACAACCGGCAGGAGTGGCCCGTTTCTCAGGAGCCTTACACCTTCCGGTTCTCTTTCTTGCGACTCTTTGTGTTGTTCTAGCGTCTGGTTCTAGCGCGTTCCGGATTTAGGCTCAGCCTGTTTGCGGTGCTGCTCTGCCTTTATTGATTCGGGAACGAATTTACCAAGTTCGCCTTGAATTTTTGTCTTTAATGACGAGGCATATATGTGATCCTTCCCAGACATCAATGCTTCATATCCCTGTTGGGCCACTTCGGCAGGATCGTTGGTGTGCTTTCCTTCGGAACCGACTTTGGTATCTTCCATTCCGGCGCGACGGAAGAAATTCGTATCTGTTGGTCCTGGCTGTAAAGCGGTCACCGAAACTCCGGTGTCCTTCAACTCGTAGCGTAGTGATTGCGAGAAAGATAAAACAAATGCCTTTGAGGCCCCATAAACTGCTTCCAAGGGCGTTGGCATCGTTCCAGCAATAGAGGACGTAAATAAAATGCGGCCTGAACCACGCGATACCATTTCTTTTACAACATACTTGGCGAGGTGCACGGTTGAGGTCACGTTTAGTTGAATGAGATTGAGCTCTTCCTGAAGATCAGTTTCAATAAAGTTTCCCCCAACGCCAACTCCGGCATTAATGGCAATAGCGTCAATTGGACGACCTGTGGACTGAATAGCCTGCCAAAGCTTTTCAACCCCCTCATAACTTGCTAAGTCGGCTTGAATGCTCTGCACCTCGGTTCCCACTCGTTTAAGATCGTGTACGGCGTTGGTTAAATCACTATTTTCAGCAGTGACCAGCAAATCGTAACCATTCTTTGCAAACACGCGGGCAAGTTCATATCCGATGCCGCTCGATGCGCCAGTTACCACTGCAAAACGATTGCTGCTATTCATCAATTCTTCCTCCTTAAGATTAATTCGCTTATGACGGGTTTAATGTGCCCATCGGGTTTTTCGCCTAGCACTTGCAGGCTTGTGGAAAGGATTGACGGCGATCCGATGGCAACCAATGATGAATTGGCTTCGCCACTTTTGATCTTCTCCAAAACAGCGTTAATCGATCCGCACCATGCTAGTCCGCACCACGCTAGTCTTAAGTGTTTTAACCGAACCGGCAATACCCTAGTGCATGTAGTAAGCAGCTTGAAATTCGGGGCTAGCGTTCAGGTAAGAGTGCTTTAGAGGAGGATGCTAAGCGAGAGATGATTGAGCAGACAAGAAAGCGATTTGAGTCGGGAATTCCGTTCGGTCGAATTCCTTATTTTGTTGTGGCCAAATGGGCCAGCTCCCGCCAGGTGATCAGCTTAATCTTCTGCTGGGCCAGGATCTCGCGAAATTGATTGCTGGTAAAAAAATCGTAGTCACGCTGCCGCCAAGCCGAACCCCAACTGGAACGTTCCCGAGTGGCAGCACGGAGTTCCTCATCGTCAAAACCGGGATGGATGACGAACTCGGTTACACCGGGTTGCAAGTTTTGGAGCGCTGTACGGTAGAAGTCGATCCATTTATCGGGCGTAACTTCGGGTTCAATTGTGACCGTATGGTCGAGCACAATATCGCCCGGACCGAGGCTCTTCTCCAAGTACGGATAGTTGGCAAACCAGTCTTTATTAACAAAAACCGACAGCTTGTATTCGTGAGCTACTCGCAACATCACGTCAAACAGTTCCTTGCCGCTCATAATCAGCCGGTACTGATGCGAATCCAAATGTGTAGGACGAACACCCATCGCTAACGCACGCTCTATCTGGGCACGGAGTTCGATCTCCACCTCATGGGGATTCACAGGTTTGGTGTGATCCCAATTATGGTAGAAGTATCCGTTTGCATCCACCAGACTCGGCACCTTGTCCGCGGGCGCTACCGGACCCCAGCGGTAATAAACTCGTTCGCTCGTCAGCGTAAGGTGCAGTCCAAAATCTGCGTCGGGATGAGATTTGGCGTAGTCGGCGATCTCCGGGAACCAAGGGCAGGGCACCATCAGGCTGGCAGAATTGATCGTTCCCCCTTCCAGAGCTTTGATGGCGGCAGCATTCACGGCGTGTGTTTCGCCGAGATCGTCCGCATGGACGATGATTAATTTTGTGCCGGCAGGGTATCCGAGACGCTCCGCTAAAGTTTGCGCGGACGCTGAGGCCACGAAAGTGGATAAAAGAATGCCGAGTAGCGACATGTGCAAATTGAACCTGGGATTCATTGCCGACTAGTAAACCACAGTTAGGCTATCTCAGACAAAATCACAAAATGGCGCATGCGTTATACCATGGGGGAATGGACCTTCCAGTAAATCCACCGCTGTTGCCGATGCTCGCCAAGCGAGTTGGTGAATTGCCGGACGGCGAGGATTGGATCTTCGAACCGAAGTGGGATGGATTTCGCGCACTCGTATTTCGCGACGGCGATGAGATCTTGATCCAGAGCCGGGACGAAAAATCGTTGAACCGCTACTTTCCGGAACTGCTCGAACCGTTGCGCTCACAGTTGCCTACTCGCTGCGTACTTGACGGAGAGATTGTCATCGTCAAAGACGACGAGCTTGACTTCGACGCCCTGCAATTGCGGCTTCATCCGGCTGCTTCGCGAGTGAAGCTTTTATCTGGACAAATTCCAGCGTCATTCGTGTTCTTCGACTTGGTCAGCGTGGGAGACCGCGACCTTCGCGGAGAGCCATTCCAAACGCGGCGCCGCGAGTTGGAATCGCTGCTTTCCTCGGCGTCGCAACCCATCCATATAACTCCAGCAACTAACGACCGCAGTATTGCTTCCGACTGGTTTCGGCGTTTTGAGGGTGCGGGTCTCGACGGCGTTATAGCTAAGCCTATTGAAGGAACCTACGAACCCAATAAGCGCGTGATGCTCAAAGTAAAACATGAGCGTGATTGCGATTGTGTGGTGGCAGGATTTCGTTGGTACAAAAAAGGTGATCGCACTCTGGTCGGTTCATTGCTACTAGGATTGTTCGATGATGCCGGCGCTTTGCAACACGTTGGGGTCTGCGCGAGCTTCAGCGCTAAGAAGCGGCTGGAATTGGCAGAGTTCCTCGCGCCATATCGCAAAGACGCGCTCGTTGATCATCCA
Source organism: Terriglobales bacterium (assembly GCA_035651835.1). Lineage (GTDB taxonomy): Bacteria > Acidobacteriota > Terriglobia > Terriglobales > Acidobacteriaceae > JAOAPG01. The sequence goes on along the minus strand of DASRFC010000021.1, from coordinate 29,982 downwards.
TGGAAAGCCTGGGCGGAATCTGAAATAACGACGGACGAAGGAGTCAAGCGCATGCCGGGTGGCCAGAGCCGCTGGAGTCAGGGCAAGGACTTATCATGGGAGCCACTGCGCCCCGAACTGGTAGTGGAAGTCGCTTACGAGCACATGCAAGGGAACCGGTTCCGTCACATGTCCCAGTTTCGCAGATGGCGAACCGACAAGAAGGCGAGCGATTGCACCTATGCTCAGCTTGAAGTAGTCCCACCGCAAGAGCTGGCAGAGATTTTCCCGCACGGTCGGTAACTCATTGTTTTTTGGTTCGTTTCTTCCAATGTTCGCGCCACTCCCGCGTGGGATCGTCATCAGGGTCGGGAGTTTCTTGTGATGGCCGCAGTTCCTCGGGCACATGACGCAGATTAATGCGGATGCGAGTCCACGTCGATGATCGGCCTCGCATCGAGTCAACAAGTACGTCATCTATAGCAAGAAGAGTGGCTACCTCGGGGTGTTTCGATTTCCATCTTTCGAGACCCGTCAATGCGGCTGCTTTGTCGGGAGAGTTGGCGACCACGATTAGAGGCATCTTCACCCGCGGCTTTTTTGCAGCCGATTTGGCGCGAGAAGGCGCTACTCTAGGCGCTTCTTTTTCCATCTTGCGGAAGTGCGGGGGCCAGGGCGCATCTCCGAGACCGGACGCTTCGTCTTTTTCTGCAAGTTCGAGCAATTTTTCAAGTGAACCGGGCGCGTCATTCATATTCGCGTGCGGATCGCCAATTTTTGCGGAACGATCAGGAACCGTAAATATCGTGAAATTGGCTGGTTCACAGTCAGGGACTTCATGCCAATGAAGCGGCGTCGATACGCGGGCGTCGGGAAGCGGCCGTACCGAATAGGCCGAGCACGTCGTCCGGTCCTTCGCATTCTGGTTGTAGTCAAGGAACACGCCGTGGCGCTCTTCTTTCCACCATTTCGAGCTGGCTAGAGCGGGTGCACGACGCTCCACCGCGCGCGACAATGCAACGGCGGCTCGGCGAACTTCAGCGAACGTCCAGCGCGGTTCAATACGTACATTTATGTGCATGCCCCGCGAACCGCTAGTTTTAGGCCAACCGCGAAGCCCTAGTTCTTCGAGCAGAGCCTGTACTTCAAGCGCTACGCGGCGCACATCGGCCCAACTGACACCCGGTATCGGGTCGAGATCGATGCGCAATTCATCGGGATGCTCAAGATCGGCGGAGCGTACAGGATGCGGGTGTAACTCGATACAACCAAGATTCACGATCCAGGCGAGCCCGGCAGCGTCATCTACGACGACCTCTTCGGCAGTTCTGCCCGAAGGAAATGAGAGCGTGACAGTCCGTAACCACGGCGGCCGCTTATCGGGCGCACGCTTTTGATAAAACGCTTCCGCCTCGGCACCATTAACGAAACGCTTGAGAACAACTGGACGATCTTGAATTCCCGCGAGTGCGCCAGGTGCAAGGGAAAGATAGTAACGAACGAGATCGAGCTTCGTGATCCGAGCTTGCGAAAAATATAACTTTCCGGGATGCGTTATGTGGACTTCACGCCCCTCAATAAAAAGCACTTCATTGGCTGGTTCTTTTGCCACGAAATCAGGCTATCATTTCATCCGCAAACCTGGAATTAGTTCGAAACTTTAGATCTTCGTTCGCGGCTCACGCAAAAACGGAAAGAAACGCTAGCCGCCAACAAAGCGCGGCTGGAAGCAAAACTCGCATTCTCCATTAACCAGGAGTAACCAAACATTCGCGAAATCGATTGCCCCACGGCTGGCGAACGGTTATGCTGCCTGCGACTATGGTGTGTATTCATTTAGCACATCATTCGGCAGCGGAAGCTTGCTCCAAAAGAGTTTAAGGAGAAATTGCGTATGGATATGGGACAGGGAGCGATGTTTTTCTTATATGGAATTGTGCTCTTATTCACAGTCGGTACAATCTTGAGCGGATTTTTCCAGGTGCAAACCGCGGAAGCTGCTGTCATCCAGCGCATGGGAAAATTTCAGCGAGTGGCGACAGCTGGAATGAATTTCAAACTGCCCTGGCTCGATCAAATCGCTGGACGCATCGATTTGCGCGTGCAGCAACTTGCTCTTGATGTCGAAACCAAAACCAAAGACAACGTCTTCGTAAAAATCCCTGTGTCGGTTCAATATCATGTGATTCCCGATCACGTCTACGAAGCTTTTTATAAGCTGGCGAACCCGAAGCAGCAGATTTCGTCGTATGTCTTCAACGTGATTCTCGGGCACGTGCCCAAGATGATTCTGGACGACGCTTTCTTGCAACAATCCGACATCGCTGTTGCTATTAAAGAAGGATTGGACGATGTGATGAAGACTTATGGATACGCCATTGATCAGGCTCTTGTCACCGATATTGAACCTGACGAAAAAGTAAAAGCCGCCATGAACGAGATCAATGCGGCACAGCGCGAGCAGGTCGCTGCCACTGCACGTGGCGAAGCGGAAAAGATACTGAAGGTAAAGCAGGCCGAAGCCGAAGCTCAGAGCAAGGCTCTCCAGGGACAAGGCATCGCCAATCAGCGCAAGGCAATTATCGAAGGACTCAAGGATTCCGTTGAAGCTTTCTCGAAAGCGGTGGAGGGATCCACGCCCAAAGACGTGATGATGCTGGTGCTGGTCACACAGTATCTCGACACCATGAAAGAAATTGGCGCAAACGATAAGAGCAACACGATTCTGATGTCGCATTCTCCGGCAGCGGTAGGAGATTTATTCCGCCAGATGCAGGACGCGGTGATGATCGGACAAAAGGCAGCAGCAGCGGCGGGGCAATAGGCAATAAAAAAAGAGGTGGAAGAGCGGCGGCTTCAGCGCCGTGTATTTGGCAGGGGGTCAGTTTGAAGGAGGACATTTCCTATCGTGACCGGCCTCATAAAGGACATTATTTTGAGTTGAAATGTTGTTCCTTAAGAAAGGACGCTTTCATGATGGCTTGAGCCTGATCCCATATTCCAGCAGCCAAGTCTGTATATCCTGTCGCGAGGCACGGACAAGCTGTCCTCCCGTGAATCGCTCGTCGGAGGATACTTCATGCAGGATGAAGGAAGGAAGTGTCAGGTTGTCAGCATCAACCGATGAGTCGAACTCTGCTTCGGCCAGCAGTAGACCTTCTAAGTTATCTTGAAATACGTCGATACCGAAGGGTGGCACGCTATAACGAATTTTGTTGAGCTTCCTCGCCGAGAGTTGCGCGAGCACGCAAAAATCGTCCTCGGTCAGGTACATGGTTGTGATGAAGCCCTGTTGCGCTCCGCTTCCCCGTTTCGGAACCTTCTGCGTGAGTTTGAATATGCTCGGACCACTGTCTTCATTCTGCTCCCGTAGACGCAGAGTTGTGCCCTCAATGTAGTAGTCGGTGATTCGACGGACTCGCACCGCAATTGCATTTTTTGGAAACTGGTCGAGAAGGAACCGACGTTCGCGCTCGATCCTGGCATATTTATGCTCCGGCGGCATATTTACATTGTTGCTGAAACCCAAACCAGAGGCAATGCAGGGCAAAGGTTCTGAGATCGGAGCTGTGGGTTGAACTGATCGACTTACCCGTACCCGTGCTTAGTTCTTGATATGGCATCGAGGGCTGCTTCTTTCACGTCTCGGTTGACATAAAGGACTATTGTTCGCTTTTTATTCGCCTTTGCGATAAACTGCCTTCTGCATGTCCACTTCCCTGCCTTTCTTCTCCGAAGGCCAATATCCCACTGTCGAATGGCTCTTCCTCGATCTCAATTCTTATTTTGCTTCCGTAGAACAACAAGACCGGCCCGAGCTGCGCGGACGCCCTGTGGGAGTGGTTGCCGTCAACACCGATTCCACATGCTGTCTGGCCGCCAGCTATGAAGCCAAAGCTTATGGAGTAAAAACCGGCACCGGAGTTAAAGATGCAAAAGCATTGTGTCCGCACATTGAAATCGTCGAAGCCCGTCCTAAGTTGTATGTCGAGTATCAAAAGAAAATTATCGAAGCTATGGAGGAGAGCTTGCCGGTTTACAAGGCTTTTTCCGTGGATGAAATGGCCTGCCATCTCGTAGGGCGTGAACGTTTTCTTCCCAACGCCACAACACTCGCTTACAGAATGAAGCAGTCCATTCGCAACTTTGGTGTCGCCCTGCGCTGCTCCATCGGCCTTGCGCCTAACTGTTATCTAGCCAAGACCGCAGCCGACCTTTGCAAACCCGACGGATTGACCATACTTCTTAAAAAAGATCTGCCCCATGCGCTGCACTGCATGGAATTGCGCGATGTAGTGGGCATCAGCCATGCGATGGAGCACCGCCTGCACAATCGAGGCATCACCACGGTTGAGCAGCTTTGCAAGCTGTCATCCCAGCAGATGCGGGATATTTGGGGCAGTGTGCAGGGAGAAACCATGTGGTATTGGTTGCAGGGCGAAGATTGGAAGGAGAAGCCTAGACCTCAACCCAAGAGCATCGGCAAACAACATGTGCTGGCGCCGAAGTATCGGACGAGAGAACAGGCCTACAACGTCGCGCTCAAACTGCTCAGCAATGCTGCGACTAAATTACGGCGATTGAATATGTGGGCGCGCGGTATCGGAGTCACGATTGCCTTTACACATTGGGGTAAAGAAATGAAGGATAAAGACGAACCCTCGCGCTGGAGCTCTCACATAAATATTCACGCTTGCCGCGACACCATGACATTGCAGGACCATTTTCGCGAGTTGTGGAAGGATTGCCCTGCAAAGACTCCAGTTCATGTCGGCGTCTGGTTTTTCGATTTGATCCCGGACAATCTGCATACCTTGGGATTCTTCAACGATGAAAAGCGGGAGACGTTGAGCCGTACTATGGACAAGATCAACAAGCACTACAAGCAGCAGCACTTAGTGCATTTGGGCGGAATGCACGGGTTGGATGATGCCGCACCCACACGCATCCCATTTTTCAGCGTGCCGGATATAGAAGATTTTTGAGATACCGGATGTTGTTGAGCTTCAAAACTGTTTACTCCAAATAATGGACCTTCTATGGCTGCTTCGTTGAGCGCGTGCGAATCGGGATATACGCCAGTGTTCCCGTAGGCAAGTTGTTCGCATGTACTTTGGAAATGCTCCGAAACCATGCCCGGGCATCGAAAGTAACTCAATGCCCGGCACTCGCCCCGCGTAAAGACGAAAGCCATTTGATTTTGGACGAGTGTCGGGCCTGTATCCCGATCCTCTGTGTTGACTACACGTTTGTCATCGCGATCAGGCGGATAATCTTAGCTATAAGCAAGGTTAAGGCATCTACACAAAAAGCGGATTTATTTCACTCCTTTTTCCGGATCCCAGGAACCTTGCAACTTGCGAATATAAACGATCTGTCCGATGTGGTAGGCGTTGTGCGTGCCGATGTGTGCGATGATTGAGTACCATGACTCTAACTTTTTGTCATCCGCTGCTTCCACCGCTTTTTCCCATTCCGTAAGCACGCTGTCGAGTTGCTGCACGGTAGCAGTCCATTTTTTGGCGTCAAAGTTGTTGAAGGTCTCATCGTTGTTGCCACTAAATTTTGGGACAGGCTCTCCCTTGAATTTTGACAGCTCCTCCTGATTCCAAAAAACCAGATGATTGGCCAGTTGCCCAATGGAGTGATTGCCGCTTGTGTCTTTCCAGCTGGCCTGCTCGGGGGTGAGTCCTTCGACGGCTGTGTTGGCGGGCACAAACCATTCCTTCACATTGTGAGTAGTTCGCAGTTGCTCAAGCAAAATGCTCTTGAGCGTGGGCGTTTTGTGGTCTTGTGCGTAGGCGGATAATGAAAGTGCAAGAACCAGAAAAACAACTAACGATTTCATCTTGATTGACCTCGTCTTTAAATTAATGTGCAGTATGCGCATGAGAATACGCTGGTTAGACTTAAACCAGAGAAGAAAGTGTGCACGACTGCGTACCTGATCCGATCCCGTTTGTGTTCACTAAACAGGGGTGCCCCTTTTTCATTTGTCATTCCGAGAGGATTTTATCCTCGAGGAATCTACTGTTCCCAGGGGAGCAAAGCAGATTCCTCATCGCTAAAACCGGGGTTCGGAATGACAATATGGAAAGGTATTTAAAAGGTATTTATAGGAAAGAGTGAGTCAAGAAACCCAAGAACGAATGCCGTCTGATCGGACAAGTGCCTGTATCCCGATCTTCCCAGCATCCTAACAGGAAGGTTTACTCACCGATTTACCGCGTAGAAAAAACTTCTTCCCGCTTCCCCGGACATATCCAGATCTCGCTCCGCATCAAATACCTCGATCTGTCCAAACCCACTATTTTTCAACGCGCTTAGAATCTGCTGATGTGAATGACATCGTTGGCGAATCTCGAAATCGTTGCGCGACCACAAAGCCGAATTGCTGGGTTCGAACAATGTAATGCGATTCGTTGCCATGCGCTGGGCGGAGTCATAGGACGGACAACAAATCCAGACCGCATCGGGTTCAATCCTGGAAAACGAGCCTCGCCATTTCGTGCGATACGCCTCTTCCATGCTTATGTCGAAAAGAAATGTCCCATGAGGTTTGAGCGCGGCATTCACCTGCTGAAATGCGGACGTCAAATCCTCGGGCGAGAGCATATGGGCAAAACTGTTAAAGAAGCAAAGTGCAGCGTCGAATGTCCCGGATGTCCGGAAACATCGCACATCTTCATGAAGAAATGTTGCCTCTGGCACATTCCTGCGGGCGAGTTGCAGCATTGGCCCGGAAAGATCCACTCCGGTAAGCCGATAACCACGCTCCGCGAGCGCCTGGGTTATCGATCCCGGCCCGCAGCAGAGCTCAAGGATGTGAGCGGCAGGAGCAAGCGAGTGTAGCAGCAACTTCTGCAAAACCGGCAACACACGTTGTTTGAAGTCTTGCGCGAAATGTCGTTCGTACAGTTCCGCAAATTTATCGTACTCGGTCACGTGCAGTGCATAGGATGCTAAAGGCTAGAAATGGTGGCCAACTGTTGTCGATCTATTCACGGAGCTCTGGATTGTGCGGTGCCTTCTTTTGTTCGCGCTTTGGCGAATAAGTGGGAGTCAAAACGCTCGTCGTTTAACGATGAAGTATTTTCGCGTCATTCACCCCTGAAAATCCAGAACGGGAACCATTTGTTTTTCCCAAAAGGGACCTTTTCGCCAACCACCACCGATTCAACTACATCACACACGCCTGTACGTACAATCATGTGCATAAGAATGTTCCTACAGGAACATTACGACGCTATGTTCCCGTAGGAACACTCGCGGAATAAGACCCTATACAAGCGAATTCGGCCGAATTTAAGAAGACAGTAAAAGGACAAACGGTGGTGCCGGGAGGGGGACTTGAACCCCCACGCTTATTAGGCACAGGCTCCTAAGACCTGCGTGTCTGCCAATTCCACCATCCCGGCCTTGGAATTTATTCTAACTTGTTTATTTTAACTTAACGCACGCAAACTCCGATTCCCTGCCGGCTTGTGTTCTTATTTGACCGACCATTTAGAATCGCAAATTCATAGGAGGAGACGTTTTGCGTTCACCGAACATTACGCGTGTAAAGATTTGCTGCATCGGAAGCGTGGAAGAGATGGAGATGGCGGTGCGGTTCGGTGCGTCCGCAGTGGGGCTAGTGTCGAGCATGCCCAGCGGTCCCGGAATCATTTCGGAAGACGCCATAGCAGAGATCGCCGCTCAAGTACCGCCAGGCGTGGACAGTTTTCTTTTGACATGCATTCAAGATGCAACGGCGGTGATCGAGCAACATAGGCATTGTAGAACCAGCGTGATTCAACTCTGCGATCGCATGGCTCCGGGCAGTTATAAAGTCTTAACTCGCGAGTTGACGGGGATTCGAATTGTCCAGGTGATTCATGTGACTGGCGAGGAGTCCTTGCAGGAAGCGATCGAGATTAGTCCCCACGTACACGCGCTGCTGCTCGACTCTGGAATACTGAGCGGTCCTGTGAAGGAACTTGGAGGCACAGGCCGTACGCACGACTGGAGTGTTAGCCGGAAAATTTGTGAGTCGGTAAACGTGCCAGTATTTCTGGCGGGAGGACTTCGTTTGGAGAACGTTGCTGAAGCGATTCGCCAAGTAAAGCCGTTTGGCGTGGACCTTTGCAGTGGAGTAAGAACGAATGGACGATTGGATGAAGCGAAGCTGAGGGAGTTTTTTCACAGTGTGAGGGCAGTGTGAACGATTAGCGTTGATGAATGCGAAGTTAAGTTTCTAATTTAAGGATGCGTGCCTTTCATGCGCTGGCATGAATCGGCACACCCAGATCTCCTTCGGCTTCGCTCAGGACAGGTTCTCGACCGCGACGAGCAGGCTGCTCGGAATGACAATACTTGTTTTATATACCGCTAATCGAATTTGACAGGTTACAATCAAGCGCACAAATTTAGTCACACTTACCTATGGGTAAATCCAACATTTCCGCAGCGGATAAAGAGCAACTGATCGAGGGCGCAGAAGCCGCGACCAAGAAGGCCTACGCGCCGTATTCAAAGTTCCGGGTCGGGTCGGCTTTGTTGACCACCGAGGGCGATATTTTCCTCGGTTGCAATGTCGAGAATGCTTCTTATGGAATGACAAACTGCGCCGAGCGAACTGCGATATTCGCAGCCGTCGCGAAGGGCGGCCCCAAGCTGGAGATTCGCGCGGTTGCGGTTATGAATGATAAGGATGCGGATTGTTCTCCCTGTGGCGCTTGCCGTCAGGTGATTTACGAATTCGGTCCGGATGCAATTGTGTTTTTTAGAAAAGATAAAAGCTGGAAGCAGGCACACATTACGGAACTCCTGCCTTATGGGTTCCGCCTCAAATGAGCGCACCCTCCGCTTCGAATACATTTCGCGCCATTGACGTTATCAGAAAGAAAAGAGATGGCCTAGAGCTCTTGCCCGCCGAGATTCAATACCTCGTTCGAGGCTATAGCCAGGGCGAAATTCCCGACTATCAAATGTCAGCGTGGTTGATGGCTTCCGTTTTACGCGGTCTGTCGCGAGTGGAAACTGCGGTGTTAACCGATGCCATGCTGCATTCGGGCGAAGTTCTGGACCTCTCGGACTTGCCAGCGAAAAAAGTAGACAAGCATTCCACGGGCGGCGTGGGAGACAAGACATCATTGATACTGGCGCCAGTAGCCGCAGTCGGAGGCTTAGCTGTCCCCATGATCAGCGGCCGTGGCCTGGGACACACCGGCGGCACGCTGGACAAACTTGAATCGATTCCCGGCTTCAATGTGAATCTTTCGGTCGCGCGTTTCCGCAAAGTTCTGGAGGAGTGCGGCTGCGCCATGATCGGTCAAACCGCGGAGATCGCGCCAGCCGATCGCAAGCTTTATGCACTGCGCGATGTTACGGGAACGGTGGAGAGTCCCGCGCTGATTTGCGCTTCCATCATGAGTAAGAAATTAGCCGAGGGAATTGATGCGCTTGTCCTCGACGTGAAGACTGGCTCAGGGGCGTTCATGAAGCAAGTGGACGATGCTGCGCATTTAGCCGAGCTGATGGTCGAGACTGGCGAACGCATGGGAAAGAAAATGGTCGCTCTGATCACTGACATGGACCAACCGCTCGGGCAGGCTGTGGGCAACTCGCTCGAGGTCGAAGAATGTATTCAGATTTTGCGCGGTGAAGGCCCGGAAGACTTGCGTGAGTTATGCCTTGAACTTTCAGCGTGGATGTTCTACTTGGGTGGTGTCAGCGCTTCGATCCCACAAGGCAGAGAAAAAGCGGAGCAGATTATCCGCTCAGGGCAGGCACTTGAGAAATTCCGCGAGATGACAGCGATGCAGGGCGGGGATGTTGGCGTTATCGACAATCCGAAGCGCTTGCCACAGGCGCGATTTCGTACCGATGTGTTAAGTCCCGCTGCCGGTTACGTTGCTACGATTCAGTGCGAACAGGTCGGTACTGCTTCGGTTGTTTTAGGCGGTGGGCGCGAGCGCAAGGAAGATTCGGTCGATCCCGCGGTTGGAATCGTTTTGCATAAAAAAATTGGCGACAAAGTTGTTGGTGGAGAGCCGCTCTGCACGATTCATTACAATTTCGAAGCACGACTCGCGTCGGCAAAACAACTGCTGGAAGCCAGCTATCAAATCGCCGATGCACCTCCAGCAAAACGGCCAATGGTTCACCGGGTAATTCAAGGAGAGAAAAACTAAATGGGCAGATTCACCGGGCTGCTTGGCCTGCTTACGATGATCACTCTGGCGTACGCTTTCTCGACGAATCGGCGCGCTATTCGGGGCAAGACCGTCGCGTGGGGACTCGGCTTGCAATTTGCTTTCGCGGTTTTTGTTCTCAAGCTGGAAATCGGGCGGCTCATCTTTCAGAAGGCTGGAGACGCAGTCAACCGGCTGCTTAGCTATTCTTACGCTGGATCGACGTTTGTATTTGGGGGCCTCGGGAAGCAGGGGTCTCCCATGGGTTTCTATTTTGCTTTTCAAGTTCTGCCTACGATTATTTTTATCGCGGCGTTTTTTGCGGTGCTGTATCACTTCGGAGTAATGCAGTTCATCATCAAGCAGGCGGCTAAGGTGATGACTCGCTTCATGGGCGCAAGCGGGGCCGAGTCATTGAACGTTGCTGCAAGTATTTTCATGGGACAGACGGAAGCGCCACTGACCATCCGCCCATTTTTACCTGATCTTACGCAGTCTGAATTGATGACCGTTATGACCAGTGGCATGGCTCATGTGTCCGGTGGAATTATGGCGGCTTACATTGCTTTCGGAATCGATCCCAAGCATTTGCTGAGCGCTGTGATTATGACAGCGCCGGGTACGATTCTTATGGCCAAGATGCTAGTGCCGGAAACAGAAACACCAAAAACAGCCGGTCGAGTGGTGATGAGCGAAGAAGAAGTAGAGGCGGAAAAGAGTGAAAATCTCTTGGGAGCTGTGGCACGAGGCACGACCGACGGCTTAAATCTTGCTCTTAATATCGCGGCGATGCTGATTTCTTTTTTGGCATTAATCGCGCTAACGAACGGTATTCTTGGCGGCGTTCACAATGGGTTGACACATTTCGGTATCAACTGGTTCCCTTCTTCTCTTGAAAGAATTTTAGGATTTGTGTTTGCGCCGGTGGCTTGGGTTATTGGCATTCCGTGGCGGGATTGCATGGCAATTGGAAATTTACTGGGCACGCGCATGGTGTTGAACGAAGTGGTGGCATTTTCCATGTTGGGTCCGCTAAAGGGCGCGCTTGATCCGCGGTCTTTCACAATCGCTACGTTTGCTTTGTGCGGATTTGCGAATCTCAGTTCAATCGGCATTCAGATCGGAGGCATTGGCGCGCTCGCTCCCAATCGGCGCGGCGACTTGGCTCGCTTGGGATTTCGCGCCATGATGGCCGGAACGATGGCTAACTTAATGTCAGCCTCAATAGCGGGAATGCTGTATTAGCGGGTTGGCGACAAACGCTCTATCACTTCAGCCGGAATAGGACGCGATTTAAGCCGCTCGGGATTTTGCGGATCATGTCCCGTCCAGACGCGCGTTTCTACTCCTTCCACTCCCAGGACTTCACCTTTATAGAATTGATGCTGGATCCGAAAGCTCGACTTTTTCCACTCCACAACCGACGATCGCGCCCGCAATTTGTCATTGAATGTAGACGAAGCGAGAAACCGCACCTTCAAATCGACCAGAGGAACTCCCACAATTCCGTGCGCCTTAAAAAGAATGTGTGTTGGGAGGCCAGCGGCGTTGAATAGAGCGCTGGTGCAATCGTCGAACCATGCGAGGTAGTTGGGATAGAAGACGATTCCGGCGGGATCGCAGTGTCCCCATTCGACGGCAATTTCCCTTTCGTTCACGAACATTCTTATAAGCTCCTGGGTTACTCCGAAGTCTTGCGAAGTTTTTCAACCTCTTGGTTGGCAATATGAAACGCAGTATTGGCTGCGGGAACACCAGCATAGATCGCGGTTTGCATGAGCACTTCTTTTACATCACAGAGTTCCAGTTCATTCGTCAAGCCGGCGCGCAAGTGCAAGGTGAACTCTTCCCATCGCCCAAGCGAGGCTGTCATCGAAAGAACCAGCAAACGCCGAGTTCTCCAGCTTAAGCCGGGTCGGGTCCAGATGGTGCCCCATGCGTAGCGGGTGATCAACTGTTGAAAGTCGCGAGTAAGATCGGTGGTTGCTGCGATGGAGCGATCAACATGCGCATCTCCAAGCACCGTGCGGCGGACTTCGAAACCGCCCTGCAATGGATCCGTCAAAGTATCGTTGGCTGGCTGAAGAAATTCGAGCAGCGCCGTAGTAAATGATCGCGGACGCTCCAGATTGGAGAGATGTGTAGCGAACAAATGCAGAGCGCGAGCGCCCGGGATCTCGCGAGCTAGTACTTCGCCATTTCCTTCCCATGGTGTGGAGACATCATGATCGCCAGCAATCACCAGTGTGGGAACTTTAATTTTTTGCAACCACTCTGTGCTATCGAAGTCGCGCAGCGCCGCACAGCAACCGATGTAGCCAGTGGGATCAGTTCCGAGGAGCACTGACCTGATCGCTTGCGCATAGAAATCTCCGCGAGCGAGTGTTTCGGCCGAGAAGAAACGCTGCATAGCCATTTCAATAATTCCGGCCACACCCTTTTCGCGAACCGTGGCGATGCGCGTCTCCCAATTTGTTTTTGCTCCAAATGTTGGAGAAGTATTCGCGAGCACCAAATGGCTGAGTCGATGCGATGCGTTAGCTCCCAGCCACTGACCAATTGCTCCGCCAAGGGAGAGTCCGCAGAATGCAAATTTTGAAATACCCAAGGCGTCAATCAGGCCAAGTACGTCGTGGCCTAAGCTTTCGATTGAATAGTCTCCTGAAGGAACATCGGAGGCACCGTGTCCTCTTGTGTCGTAACGCAGAAGTTGAAAATGCGGCAGCAAGTCTTCCACTTGCGGAGACCACATTCCATGATCCGTACCAATAGAATGCGAGAGCACCAAGACCGGGTTGCCAGCTTTGCCTGCTTTACCAGTTGCACCCTCAAGCCGATAAAAAATGCGGTTTTTTTCAACGGTTATGAATGGCATGATGGTGATCCTTGTTGAGGGCTGTTATTTATTGGCATGTTTACTTTGTTGCAAGAAGATTGAGGCGGAATTGCTCGGCTGCTCCGAGGTATTTTTCCGGTAGTTCGAGTTCACCTAATATTTCGTTGTCGATGTGCTGCACGACTTGCGGCATTCCGCGTAGAACCTCAGCCAATTGCCGTCCTTGGGCGATGCTCTTTTGCGTAGCTTCTTCCATCAATTTATGAGCACCATCGCGGCCAATTTTTTCTGCGAGTAACATCATGGCTCGTTCGGCAAAGATCGCGCCGCGAGTGGCATCGATATTAGCTCGCATGCGAGTCTTGTCTACCTTGAGCCCTTCAGCGACTTCGACCATTGAAGAAATCGCCAGACCAGTCGCTTGAATCACAGCAGCAACTGTCGGCCATTCCGCCTGCCATCCACCGACAGCGCGCTCGTGCTCCTGCACCATCGTGTACAGAAACGTTGCCACAAGCCCAGGCACACGCTGTGCAGAAGCAAGAGCAATCGAACAACCAGTCGGATTTCGCTTGTGCGGCATGGTCGAAGAACCGCCGCGACCTTCTCCTCCCGGTTCAGATGCTTCGGCCACTTCCGCTTGCATCAGCAGGCTAATATCACGAGCCATCTTACCCAGCGAACCGGTCAAGACTCCGCACGAACACACGAGAGCTGCAAGGCGATCCCGGTGCGTATGCCAGGGGGCTTCAGAAAAAGCGAGTCCGAGTTCTTTGGCGATGCCTTGTCCTATGGAAATACCATTGTCACCTAGAGACGCCAGCGTGCCGCTCGCTCCCCCAAATTGGACTACTAATGTTTCTTTGAAACTGGAACCGAGACGCTTTCTATTTCGGCGAACCGCTCCCAACCAGCCTGCGGCTTTTAATCCAAAGGTGATTGGCGGAGCGGGCTGCATCAGGGTTCGTCCCAGCATGACGGTGTTCTTGTGCTGCTCTGACAAACGACGTAGTCCAGCTTCGAGTCGTGCGAGGTCAGTATCAAAGATGGTCTGAGCTCGTTTAAGCAGAAGCACCAGAGCTGTATCGGCGACATCTTGACTAGTGGCTCCCCAATGAACAAAACCGGCAGTCAATGAATCATTTACGCAAACTTTTTCAGTCAGCGCTTTAACTAATGGAATGGCGAGAGTGCCAGCGCGCAAAGCATCGTGGGCGAGAGCTGCGATGTCAAATGCCTCAGTCTTTGCTGCGGTTGCAATCGTCTCGGCAGCTTGGTGCGGAATGACGTCTGCATGTGCTTCGGCGCGAGCGAGGGCCACTTCGAAATCCAACATGGCCCGCAGCACTGACTCGTCGGAAAACACTTCGGCGAGTTCAGTGGTAGTGGCGAGACTCTCGATCAGCCGTACCGGCATTCATTCCTCTGCGCGTTACTCTGAAAGCTAGGATATTGCAGAGACTAACACTTAAACCAGCAAATCTGGAGAAGCAGTCCAGGTTCTGTGCTTCAAGAATTAACAGAAACTTTTGCCTGGAAAACGGAATCCAAGAGCCATGGCAAATCCTAATGCAGCTTCCAGCGGTACTTTTTCTATTGGGGGAGAACTTCCCGTCCATCGACTCGGCTTTGGCGCCATGCGCATTACAGGCGAGGGGATTTGGGGTGATCCGAAGAACCCCGAGGAGTGCAAGAGGGTCCTGAGGCGGCTACCCGAGCTTGGCGTGAACTTCATCGACACTTCGGACGCTTATGGCCCCGAGGTAAGTGAGAACCTAATCGCCGAGGCATTGCATCCGTATCCGAAAGGATTAGTAATTGCCACCAAAGGCGGATTAACGCGTCAAGGCCCAAATGAATGGTTGCCGGTTGCCAGACCAGAATATCTGCGGCAGTGTGTGGAGATGAGCCTGCGACGGTTAAAGCTGGAGCGGATCGATTTGTATCAACTGCATCGGTTTGATCCAAAAGTTCCGGTGGAAGAGTCCCTTGGCGCGTTGAAGAAGATGCAAGAGGAGGGCAAGATCCGCTTCATTGGAATTTCGGAAGTTTCTGTAGCTGAAACGCAGCGAGCTCAAAAAATAGTTGACGTGGTAAGCGTGCAGAATCAATACAATATCAGCGATCGCGCTCACGAAAATGTGCTGCACTACTGCGAAAAAAATAATCTAGCGTTTATTCCCTGGTTCCCAATGGCTGCTGGAGAGCTGACGAAGCCGGGCGGTCCACTGGATAAAATTGCAAAATCGCACAAGGTTACGACCGCGCAGATCGCGTTGGCATGGCTGCTGCATCGATCGCCCGTCATGCTTCCCATCCCGGGCACATCATCGGTGAAACATTTAGAAGAAAATGTTGCGGCAGCCGAGATTCAATTGAGTCCGCAAGAATGGGAATCGATTGAGCAAGGCGCAAAAGCGGCTTGAGGGGATTTTATCCGTTTGCTTTTGCCACTAGCGCGATAGCAAAGCAGTAAAAGACAAACATCAGGGCCAGATAAAGCTTGGCGCGGCTTCCTGCGCCTTCAAATTCTTTCCACGCCAGCACTCCCCATAGAGCCGCGACCATTGGCGCAGACTGGCCGATCGCGTAAGAGATGGCCACTCCCGTGAAATTTGCAGCCACAAGATTAAACACCATCCCTGTACCCCAGATTATCCCGCCTAGTAGTCCAAGCATGTGTCCCGAGATTGGGCCTTTGAAGAATCCACTGAAACTTACCGGCTCTCCCACGAGTGGATGCTTCATAAAGTAAACGTTCCAGATAGAGCAGGAGAGCAGGGCGCCTAGTGTCAGGAAGACGGCGATGCTGTAGGGTCCAAGTGTATTGCCTTTTGTCATGGCATGGGCGACGAAGGGCGCCCAGAGTCCCATTAGAACGCCGGAGACAATGCAGGTGACAATACTTTTTTTCGAGACTGAACGGCCGGCTTTGATGAGACTTCCGTAGGCTTTGCCGTCGAGAATCACTGCAATCAGCGCGCAGATGACTCCTGCGGCGAGTAGTCCGCCATTACCTTTCGGTTGCAGGATGTAACTGGAAATCACGCCCACTACGAGAGCGATTCCGATTGAAACCGGAAACGCAATTGCCAAGCCTGCCATGTCAATCGCAGCCACCAGTAATAAGTTGGCGAGATTGAAGATCGCTCCGCCGACCATTGTCGAGACAATATTTGAGGTATCCGCAGAATGCACATTATTCAGGAAGCTGTTCGGGTCATTCGACGTGCTTCCCAGGGTGAGCGCGAAAATTAACGAGATCAGAAAGATGCCGACCGCGTAATCCCAGTAGAAAAGCTCGAAGCGATATCCCTTGACGCCCTTGTAAGTGTTGGCCCACGACCCCCAGCATATGGCGCTGGTTATCATCATGATGAGTGCAATGCCAAGACTATGCGGTGTGAACATTCTTTCTCCTTAACAGCTCCGAGAGGGACTTCGTAGGTAACTGCTGTTCGAAGCGCTTATTCGTGAAGATACGTTTTGTGAATTACTTGCCACGAATTCTGGAAACAAAAAGCTTCAAGAAGCGGTCCGCATCGACATCCACGCAGACATTTGCATTCGGCTTGACAGGATCGACGCCTTCAATCACATAACGATCTCCATGCAGAACGTTACGCTCTACGCCGCCGTGACGGTTGCCGACGGTTTCGCCGCGGGTAAAATCGCCTCTGGTTTCGACATCGACGTGCATGGCTTGCGTTTTTACGAGCGTCGGATCAATGGCTATCGCAACGGCAGACGGATCATACATCGAAGCTCCGGGGGAACCGAACTGCTCCGAACGCTCGATCATGTATTTGGCAATGGAATGGATGAAATCGTTTACAGGCCCGTGAGTCTGCCCCAGTTCGTCGAGATATTTGCGGGTGAAGAGGGCCTTGTCACCAACTTCGAGGCCGGACATGGTCAGCGGCCATCCAGCTTGAAAAACAATCTGCGCGGCTTCGGGATCGTTAAAGATGTTCGCCTCAGCGGAAGCATTCACGTTACCGCCGCTGATTGAACCTCCCATGATGATGACTTCCTTCACCAGCGGAACGATAGAGGGATCTTTCTCGATGGCAAGCGCGATGTTGGTGAGTGGGCCGACCGGAACCAGCGTGATCTCATGTGGCGACGCGTGCACGAGTTGAATGATGAGATCGGGACCAAAGCGAGAATCAACGTTGCATTTGCTAGGCGGGATTTCAACGTCGCCTAATCCATTTTTTCCATGCCAGAACTCGGCGGTAATTAGTTTCTGAAAGAGCGGATGCTGCGCTCCGGCAGCGACTGGAATGTCACACCGGTTCGCCAGCGAAACCATGCGGAGCGCGTTTTCCAGCCCCATCTCTGCCGTAACGTTTCCCGGCACCACGGTGATAGCCCGGACGTCCAGCTCCGGCGAATTCAACGCCAGCATCAGCGCCAAAGCGTCATCGGTGCCTGGGTCGGTATCGAAGATAATCTTTTTGGCGGCTGACGCAGGTAAAGAAAATGCCAGCAGCAGAGAGATCAAAAGAAAAAAAGTTGAGGTGAAAAAACGCAGGGGGCCCGGGGTAACAACCAATTTGTTTTTCATTTCTTCGCGGAAAAGATTCGGCGATGTAGCCTAGCGTTGAGATTTGTCACTGTCAAGGCCAAAGTGCAAGGCCCTGTGGTATGGGGCAAATTTCAAAAGGGCAAATCACGCAGGCATACGCAGGAAATCTTCTTTTTGAATTCTGCCGTACAATGGGTTCGCCAATTTTCACTTTTAACTGGGACGTATTACCCTGCTATTTAAGTGGTGAATCGCAGGTGTGGCACGGAACATCCAACAGGTCAATGGAAAGCAGCAGACATCACGGCGTTGTTATTGGCGCCAGCAAATCTTTTAGCGAATTGACGGCAAGATCCGAAAATCCTCTAGCGACGCTTGCTGGGCGCCCATTATTGTCGAACCGAGGCATACCGCTCAATCTGGATTGGGTGGCGAAGGTCCGAGTCAATACAAGTGCGGTCGAGCGCCGGGCGCAAAGTCATACGGCTCGCCGTAGCGTGAAAAAGGAGTGGCAAGCGGCATGGCTGCTGCGGGCGATTACTTGCATGGATCTCACGACGCTTTCGGGGGATGACACCGACGAACGTGTCCGCCGCTTGTGCGCCAAAGCTAAACAACCACTTGAACATGATTTAGTAGCACGTCTGGGGATTGAAGATCTCAAAATCCAGGTGGCTGCAGTTTGCGTTTATCACAGGTTTGTAGAAACCGCGCGCAGGGCGCTTGAGGGCAGCAACATAAACGTTGCAGCGGTATCCACGGGGTTTCCCGCAGGGCTTTCTCCGCTGTCTGAGCGTGTTTCGGAAATTCGCCGCTCCGTCGAGGCTGGCGCTCAAGAAATTGATGTTGTCATCACACGCGCTCATGTTTTCGGCGCTCGCTGGCAGGAGCTTTACGATGAAGTCGCCGCTTTCAAGCAGGCAAGCGGTCCAGCACATATGAAAGTAATTTTGGGTACGGGCGATCTGCTTACGCTTCGCAATGTGGCTCGCGCCAGCTGGGTTGCCATGATGGCCGGAGCCGATTTCATCAAGACGTCTACTGGCAAAGAACCGACCAATGCCACGCTGCCGGTTGGATTTGTGATGACTCGCGCTATTCGTGAATACGCGCAAGAAACTGGGATGGCGGTTGGTTTCAAACCTGCGGGCGGCATTCGGACTGCCAAGCAATCGAGTGAGTGGCTGGCGATGATGAAGGAGGAACTTGGCCTGCCTTGGATGAAAGCAGACCTTTTTCGCTTCGGCGCAAGCGGATTATTAAATGACATCGAGCGGCAATTGGAACATCACGCGACCGGGCGCTACTCGGCAGATTATCGCCATCCCATAGCATAGTTCTCAGCTAACTTTAGGAGCCGACTTACCAGGATGAGTATTGCTGAAAAATTTGTCTCGATGGAGTATGGCCCCGCGCCGGAAGATCCAAAAGAAGCGCTCAATTGGCTCGATCATCACGAACGCCGTTTTGGTCACTTCGTAAATGGAAGGTGGCTGGAGCCTTCGGCGGGAGAATACTTCGACACCGCTGATCCTTCAACCGGCGAGAAGCTCGCCAGCGTCGCGCAAGGATCAGTTGCGGACGTCGATGCTGCTGTCAAGGCTGCTCGCGCTGCATTTTCCCAGTGGCAATCGCTTACTCCTCACACCCGCGCCCGTTATCTGTATGCTTTGGCGAGGCAGGTGCAGAAACATTCCCGCCGGCTTGCCGTACTCGAAACGATGGATAACGGCAAACCGATTCGCGAGAGCCGCGATATCGATATTCCGTTAGTTGCACGGCATTTTTATCATCATGCAGGTTGGGCACAACTGCTGAATCAGGAGTTCCCGGATTACACGGCTTCTGGTGTTGTGGGGCAAATCATTCCCTGGAATTTTCCATTGCTGATGCTTGCATGGAAGATCGCTCCCGCACTCGCGACCGGAAATACCGTCGTACTGAAACCTGCGGAGTTCACGCCGCTTACCGCTCTCGCCTTTGCGGAAATCTGTCATGAGATCGGACTCCCGCCCGGAGTGGTGAACATCGTCACGGGCGATGGTTCAACCGGCGAAGCGCTGGTCAAACATCCGGATGTGGACAAAATTGCGTTCACGGGCTCAACCGAAGTAGGCCGCGCGATCCGAAAAGCGACAGCGCAAAGTCACAAACGGCTTTCGTTGGAGCTGGGCGGAAAATCGCCGTTTATCATTTTTGAAGATGCCGATCTCGATAGCGCCGTTGAGGGACTTGTGGACGGGATCTGGTTCAACCAAGGACAGGTTTGTTGTGCAGGTTCCCGACTGCTTATGCAGGAGAGTATCGCCGAGCCGCTACTCGCTAAAATACGCGATCGCATGAGCACGCTTCGTGCGGGACCTTCGCTCGATAAGGTAATAGACATCGGCGCCATAGTGGACCGGGTGCAGCTTGACCGCATTCAGCGGCTCGTCGATCAAGGGATCACGGAAGGCGCAACCTGTTGGCAACCTGAAATCGAAATGCCGTCACGCGGACTTTATTTTCCGCCGACTTTGCTGAGTAATGTTCATCCCACTTCGGTTGTCGCACAGCAGGAAATTTTCGGCCCTGTGCTCGCGGCGATGACTTTTCGTACTCCGAGTGAAGCAGTCGAACTGGCGAACAATACCATATATGGACTTGCGGCTTGCGTTTGGAGCGAGAGCATCAATGTTGCGCTGCATGTGGCGGCGCAGATCAAAGCCGGCGTGGTGTGGGTAAATTGCACGAACTTGTTCGACGCATCGTGTGGTTTTGGAGGCTACCGTGAAAGCGGATTTGGCCGCGAAGGAGGCAAAGAAGGATTGCTCGAATACCTAGAACCTACTTGGTTCAAGAATGCACCCGCTCTGCCTGTTGGTAAGCCTGCTCTGACGGAAAAATCTAATCCTGCAAAAGAACTTGCTATTTCGGGCGTCGATCCGCTCGGCATTGATCGCACGGTGAAACTCTATATCGGAGGCAAGCAGGCCAGACCTGATTCAGGCTACAGTATGGAAGTTCGCGGACAGAATGGCCAACTGCTCGGAGAAGCATCTCTTGGCAATCGGAAGGACATTCGCAATGCGGTGGAAGCCGCACGCAAAGCTGCTGGATGGGCCAGGAGTTCCGCTCACAATCGTGCCCAGATTCTCTACTACCTGGCAGAAAATCTTTCACAGCGTCAGGACGAGGTTGTCCACCGATTAGCGGGCGCAGTAGGAGAGAAGCAAGCTGCGGCCGAAGTAAGCAGCGGGATCGAACGCATCTTTTCCTATGCTGCATGGGCGGATAAGTTTGACGGCGCGGTGCACAATCCACCATTTCGCAACGTCACGCTTGCCATGAATGAGCCGATTGGAACCGTCGGCATTGTGTGTCCAGCTGAAGTGCCTCTGCTTGGATTCTTCTCGTTGGTTCTGCCCGTCATTGCAATGGGCAACACGGCAATCGTCATTCCTTCGGAAACTTATCCTCTCATCACTGGCGATTTATATCAGCTTTTCGATACCAGCGATGTGCCCGGTGGCATAGTCAACATTGTCTCTGGACAATCCTCGCAACTCCTTAAAACTCTTGCGGAACACGACGATGTGGACTCCATCTGGTGTTTTACCGACGAAACCAGCGCCGTGGCGGCAAAATCATTCTCAATCGGAAATTTAAAGCAGGTTTTTACCAACGAAGGCCGTGCCATCGACTGGTTCGACGTGAAGCAAGGAGAAGGGAGATGGTTTCTGCAGCACGCTACTCAGATTAAAAACATCTGGGTCCCCTACGGCGAATAACTGTAGACCATTTTGAATACTTCCCAAACTCCTGAAAGCTAAATCCATTGACAACGGCGTTTACGCTGAATAGACTCGGCGTTCTTTGATTTCGCGTTTCAAAAGCAAAAAATATTTTTTTGGAAGCTTGAGACCCCATGGCGAAACGTCCTCGAATCGCAGTGATAGGTAGTGCAAATGTCGACTTAATAACTTTTTGCGACCGCTTTCCCAAGGCTGGAGAAACAATCTTTGGCCAGAAGTTTGATTTTGGGTTTGGTGGTAAAGGGGCAAACCAGGCGGCCGCATCAAAGCTCTGCGGCGCAGACGTGTACATGGTTGCCAGAGTTGGCAGCGATCTGTTCGGACCGAGTACGATCGAAAATCTTAAGAAACTCGGAATCGACGCGTCGCATGTTAAGCAACTGGAGGGTGTCTCCAGTGGCGTGGCTCCGATTTTTGTAGAGCCGAACGGACAGAATCGTATTTTTGTGGTGAAAGGGGCGAACGACCTACTCAAACCGGCGGACGTGGATGCGGCAGCCGACTTGCTTAAAACCGTCGATTGTATTGTCCTCCAGTTCGAAATTCCGATTGAGACCGTCTATTACAGCGTGAGCTTTGCCCGCAAAAATGGTATTCGCTGCATTGTGAATCCTGCTCCTGCCCAGCCTGTCGATCTGAATGCTTTAGCTGGACTCGATTATTTTGTTCCTAACGAAAGTGAAGCCGAGACCATCACCGGAATACCTGTACGAACTGTCGATGATGCGAAGAAATGCGCGGAGAAGTTGCTTTCCGGCGGCGTGAAGAAAATTATTATTACGCTTGGAGCCAATGGATCATTGCTCGCTGGCCGCGAAGGCATGGAGCACATTCCCGCATTCAGTATGAAGAGTGTGGATAGTACGGGTGCTGGCGATGCGTTTATCGGCAGCTTTGCGGTGTTTCTCGGTGAAGGTTTGCCGGAACGCGAAGCCGTTCGCCGGGCGAATCTTTACGCGGGACTCTCGACCATGGGCGTGGGAACGCAGAAGTCATTTTATGACCGTGCGCGATTCGATGCGGGGTGGGCAGCGAGAAATAAATCGTAACGAACTCTTGTTATTGTTCACGCCTGCGAACGTTCAATTCTTATGAAAAGAATCCCGGTTCTGATCGGATATGGCTTGCTGTTGTGTGCAATGGCAACAGCACAGCAGAAAAAGATCAAAGTCATAGCCGATCAGGATAGCGCAGGCCCACAAGGAACCAATTTTCTGTCGTTACTGATGTTGCTCCGGGCTCCGCAGATCGATCTGCTCGGCATCACCACGGTGAGTGGCGATCAATGGATGGAACCGGCAACCGTATTCGCACTCTGGGCTACCGAACAGGCTAGACGCCCGGACGTTCCCGTAATCAAGGGAGCCGAGATGCCCTTGTTGAATACTCCGCGGGAACAAGAATTGCGCGAGGCTCTTTACGGTTCTTATGTTGGTTGGCATGGATCGTTCAATCCCGATGCTCCGAAGTCAAAACAGACATGGGCACCACCCGGCGGATACCCGAAAATCAAACCTCATCCCGGGCGCGCGGCTGACTTCATCGTTGACACGATTCGCGCCAATCCGGGTGAAGTTGTTCTCTATTGTGCAGGACCGCTGACCAATATTGCGCTCGCGATCAGTATGGATCCCGGAATTGTGCCGCTGGCAAAGGCTATTTACATTATGGGCGGAAGCAGCACAGGCGGTCTCGAACTTAATTGGTGGTGGGACCCGGAAGCTGCCGCAATCACCATGCGCGCTCCCTGGAAAGAAATTGTAGTCTCACCATTTGAAGCCGGGGCTCAAGTTTGGTCCAACGAAGAATTAATGCAACGCGTGGTAAAAGCTGGCGGCCCTCTGGCAAATCATGTAAAGAATCTTTATCTGGACTTTCAGCCACCTGCGGGGACAAGTCTTTGGTCCATGATGTGGGACGAGCTGACGGTAGCCTCCCTCATCGATCCGTCGGTCATCAAGAGATCTGACGTCATGTATCTGGATGTCGATATTACTCACGGGCCCAGTTATGGACATACCTTGATCTGGAAAAAGCCGGACGATGTTCCAAAATTCTTCCTGCCATACAGCGGTCCTGATGGGCCGGACCGCAGCAAATGGATCGGGCATTTGAGCCCACCAGCTAATCTTCATCCTGCCAGCGTACAGATGGAAGTAGACGTCCAGAAGTTCGAAAATGTTTTTGTTGATGTAATGAGTAAGTAGCAATGTGAGCAGTATCAGTTTTGGGCATGGAAAATCCTTTTTTGTTTTTTGCTGTGGAAAGGGCTTTGGATTTGGAGTAAAAAGGCAGCGACGTTGAAACGATTCAAAAATAAGGTTCAAATCCCGTATCTCTTTTGACTCTGTAAGTTACGGTTGACAAGCTATGGTCGGTGGCTTTATGGTTTGTCGCTCGCTAAAAATTTAATTGCCGAACCGTTTGAAACGAGTTTTGCTCGATCAAGTTGGTTGCGTGTGCCAATTTATGATCGCAGATTGAACGATAGTAGGTGGAAACAAAAGTTCAGTCGTCAGTCAATAATGGGCTATCAACAGGGGGAGTATTGATGCAGACAAAAAGAACGTTGCTCGTCGCGGCGTTGTCTTCGTTTCTGTTTTCCATTTGTCCGTTTGTCTATGGTCAGGCCAATGCTAGTTTTTCTGGCACGGTTTCCGACAAAACTGGATCGGTGATCTCTGGCGCGAATGTGAAAGCCACTTCGCAGCAGACAGGACTTGTGCGCGAATCGAAAACCGACGACTCAGGCCATTATCTAATTCCGTTACTCCCTATTGGGGACTTTACAATTCAAGTTGAATCGCAGGGCTTTCAGACCACGCAAGAAAAAGACATTCGCCTGCAAGTCGATGAGCATCGGGAGGTGAACTTCACTCTCGTGCCTGGCGCCGTTACAACCAATGTTGAAGTGAGCGCTACCGAAGTGGCAGTCGAGACCACAAATCCGAGCTTGGGTCAGGTCATCACGTCGCAGCAGGTTGCTGAACTTCCTTTGAATGGCCGCGACTTCGTCCAATTGGCAACTCTGACTCCCGGGGCGACACAAGAAACCAATACTGGCAGCTTCTTCAATGGCGGTCCCAGCAGCGAAGTCTCAGCTCGCGGAACTTATTCACTTTCGGTCGGCGGTTCGCGCGCCAACAGCACTGATTGGCTGTTCGATGGCAATGACAATAACGAATTAACCGCGGGTGGGATTGCAATTCTGCCTTCGATCGATGCCATCCAGGAATTTAAGGTTCTCACTTATAACTACTCGGCCGAATACGGAACTCGTGGAGGCCCCACGGTACTGGTGACAACAAAGTCTGGATCGAACCAAATTCATGGTTCTCTGTTTGAGTTCTTTCGAAACACTAAACTGGATGCCCGCAGCTATTTTGCTGCAACCAAGGAGCAATTCAATCTGAATCAGTTTGGTGGCGCGATAGGTGGCCCAATCAAGAAGGACAAGACGTTCTTTTTTCTTGATTATCAAGCCAAGCAACAGCGACATGGAACACCATATGTGGGCGTTGTTCCTACCGCCGCTATGCGAGCCGGCGATTATAGCTTGGATCCGTACGGTCGACTGAATGGAACGCAGCTTATTAACCCCTACGATGCAGTACCGCCGCCAGGCCAGACGACAAATGCATTCGTATGCAATGGCGGCATTCCTGTCCCTACAAATCCAGACGGAAGCCAAACCGGCGTGGGAACGCCTTGTAATATCATCCCGTCCAACTTAATCGACCCTATCGGGCAAAAGATGATGAATCTTTTCCCTTTGCCTAACGCCAATTCCCCCGGCTCTTTCAACTATGCTGACGTGCCGGTAAGAAAGCTTAATGAAGGGGAGTTTGACGTTAGGGTGGACCATAACTTATCCAGCAAAGACTCCATATTTGCCCGTTTCAGTTATGATCAGGCGACTTCATTCGTCCCTGGCGGCTCGCCGGGATTTGCGGAACAGAATGCATTTGCAAGCTCACAGAACATTGACAACCACGGACGCAATGCTGCGATTTCGGAAACACACGTGTTCTCGGATCGGACAATTAATCAGTTCAATGCGGGATTCAACCGGATTTTCAATTCCATTCTGTCTTTCGGTGATCGCACCTGCGAATCAGCGAAGCTTGGGATTCAAGGGGCAGATTTAAGTGGCGCCTGCGATAGCCTCACTGGACTTCCTTCAAGCCTCACCCAATCGTCCAAGTACTGCGTTAGCTGCGGCCTGACTTCGACTCAGCTTTTTGGCGGTTACTACTCCTTGGGAGACCGCGGATTTGCACCCTTCCAGGGAGGAACCAATGTGTTCTCGGTTTCCGATTCTCTCAACATGACGCGCGGCAATCACAGCATCAGCGTTGGCGGAGGAATTCGTGCTAACCAGATGAACGTGCTCACGAATGGTTTCCAGGATGGCTATCTGCTCATGTTCGGTGGATATACCAATGATGCTTCGGCCGATCTCCTTTTGGGGCAGGTGGGGGGGGCGATCCACGACCAAACATTTAAAGGAGCGACAACGGGGCGTCGCTGGAAACTGTTCCGCCCATACGTACAAGACGACTGGCGGGTTACAAAGAATCTAACCGCCAATATTGGCCTCGCTTGGGCCTTGGTAACCCCGATCACCGAAGTACAAAATCGCCAGGCAAACTTCGATTTTGCGACTGGAAAATTTTTGATAGCCGGACAGAATTCTGACGGCCGGGTGGGAATTGAAATGGACAAGACAGCCTTTGAGCCGCGAATTGGTTTGGCCTGGAAGCCTTTTGGTGGAGAGTCCACTGCAATTCGCGCTGGATACTCGATCTTCCACGACTCTTCCTGGAACCAGGGAGCTCAAGGGTTGTGGCAAAATCCTCCGTACTATGCCGAGAGCGATAATTTTAATGGCTTGTGCCCGCTTGGAAATGCGACATCCGCAACCCCGTTAGATTGTGGCTTGGCACGAAGTTTTCTGCCCGTTTTCACTGCTCCTCCAAACCCATACCAATTCACGGGAACCATCCAGTCACAAAACACTAACTTCAAACAAGGTCGTGTTCAGCAATTCAATTTAGATATCGAGCACCAGCTGCCGGGGAATATTGTCCTGACGGCGGGTTATGCCGGATCTCGCAGTTCGCATATTTTAGTGGACGGCGTCAACTTGAATGTCGCATCACCTACTGCTTGCTTCCAAACTATCGGTGGCGTGGCCAATACTCTTTATGATCCTAACTACCATTTAGGCTGCGGAGTTGCCAACGTTCCCTATGGTGCCCCCACCTTCCCATTCCCTCCAGTAATAGCAAACATAACCGACACAGGCTCAGCGCGATACGATTCTCTACAAGTCAAGGCTGAAACTAAGAGTGCGAGGCACGGTATTTATGCTCTGTTGGCATACACCTACGCTCGCGTTCTAGATTCCGGATTTCCTGATGGCGTGGGTACCAGTACAGGTGCAACATATTGGCCTTTACCAGGCACACAGAAGGCGGATTGGGCGCTTTCGCAAATCGACCTCAAGCACAATATTAGCGCCAGTGTGATTTACAACTTGCCATTCGGTAGAGGGAAACAGTTTGGCGGTGGCTGGAGCGGGGCGACGAATGCAATCCTCGGTAATTGGGAAGTCGACGTAATTCAAAAGATCACCTCTGGATTCCCCATCTTCGTCTATGACAGTCTCGATAATTCAGGAGTTGGTTTTAATCAAGGCGGAAACAACTTCAATCGCCCAGATCAGATATGCAATCCGAAATCGAGCAACCCGACTTTAAATCAGTGGTTTAATACGCAGTGCTTCGCCGCCGCAGCGCCTGGGAAACTTGGTAATGCAAGCCGAACGCCGGTTTATGGTCCGGATTTTGTGAATACCGACTTCTCGGCCATCAAACACTTCGTATTACCGTATCGAGATGGTATGCGACTCGATTTCCGGGCTGAGTTTTTTAATGTCTTTAACCACGCTCAGTTCGCCTTGCCAACTGCGGATTTTGAATCTCCTCAATTTGGATTAATAAACAGTACGGTTAACAATCCTCGCTTGATTCAGTTTGCCCTCAAGCTGAATTTTTAGGGCAAGTGAGTACTTGAGTGTCGAAGCAGTGTAAATGTGATCTCCGTGCCTCTGTAGTAAAGAATTTAGCCACAGAGCGCATGGAGACTCACAGAGATATTCGTGATTTCATTATCTCCCCCTAGATCAATCATGAAATATTCTTGGTTCCGTTCAGTAGTAATTTGTTTACTTCTCGCGAGTTCTTTTGTTTCAGCCCAGCAACGGCGCAAGATCATCATCAACCAGGACTGCTCCGGCCCCGGCGGCAGCAACATGCAAACGCTGCTCACACTAATCCAATCTTCGCAGGTTGAGGTTTTGGGAATAACAGTAGTCAGCGGAAACCAGTGGCGTGATGAAGAGGTAGCGCATACACTTCGCCTACTCGAACTCATTGGACGCACCGATATTCCCGTGGTGCCCGGCGCCGCTTTTCCTTTAGTTCGCCGCCGCGAAGAATCCCAACTATGGCAGCAGCGTTATGGAAAAGTCGCTTTTGCAGGAGCGTGGGATGATCGCTGGTGGCTCGAGCCATTTGTCATTCCCACACTGCTCGAAGGCGCACCTACGACTAAACCGGCCGATGAAGATGCCGCACATTTCTTAATTCGGAAGGTCCGGGAATTCCCGCATCAGGTAACGATTTACGAAGGCGGGCCTATGACCAATCTAGCGCTCGCAATTTCAATTGATCCGGAGTTCCCCGAGCTGGCACAAGAGTTGGTCTTCATGGGAGGAAGTCTCAATCCTCGAACTGACGATCCAGAATTTATCAGCGATCCGCGTCATGAATTCAATTTCTGGTTCGATCCCGAAGCTGCACATATCGTTTTGCGTGCGCCGTGGAAAAAGGTTGTGTGCACACCGACAGATATTTCGGTCAAGACGCGCATCACCCCTGAAATGGTTAAGGCGATTAGCGCAAGCAAGAATCCTGCCGCACAATATGTAGTCCGTTTTTTTATGGCTGATCAAGGTGGCTATTATATGTGGGACGAACTCGCGGCAGCCGCATGGATTGATCCAAGCCTGATTACCAAGCGGGAAACGCGCTACATGAGTGTAAATTTAGATCGTGGCGCCGGCTACGGCGCTACCCTGACGTGGACTGAAAAAGACAAACCGAAAATTGCATTTCAGCCGGTTGAGATTCAAGTCGATTTAGATTTGCAAAAATTTAACCAGATGTTTGTAGAATTGATGAGCGCTCCCACACCTGACGCTCATTAATGATCATAGTGCGATATGCGATGGATATGAGAAATATGCACCGGGTCCCTGGCTATGTTCGCAGCATCCTGTTCATCAGCTTTATCATCTTCTTCACTAGCCCGGGTTTCTGCGACGAGTGGAAAGCAAGCCATGCTCTCATCTCGCCCAATGGTGTTATGAATTTGTCAGAACCTCCCCCGCCTAGCGAAGTTTTCTTTCCCGGCCCGGAAAACCCCGCTGATGCGGCCGCGTGGCTCGAACAGATCAAAGCCTGGCGAGGCGACCGCCAGGTTCGTCTTCGTTACGACGGTTCACAATTCGCGCGTCCAGAGCTGGAGTGGACACAGCATGTTTTCTCACAGGTGCAGTTGTTAATTTGGGATCGTCGTCTCTATGATCCGGAAAAACGCGAATATACGGTTAATCGATTTTTGGATGATACCGAGAACCGCATCGGGCCTATAGACGCAGTTCTTATCTGGCATGTATATCCCAATCTCGGCGTCGATGACCGGAATCAGTTCGATATGCTCAGAGATTTGCCCGGCGGAATCTTGGGCCTGCGGCAGATGGTGCAACAATTCCATGACCGGGGTGTAAAAGTGTTCTTCCCTTTTATCGCGTGGGATACAGGTACACGCGATGAAGGCACTTCGCCATCAAATGCGATCTCGAAATTGTTGGCAGATATTGGAGCGGACGGCATCAATTTCGACACGCTCGAAAGTGTTCCCGTGGAATTCCGTCAGGCTTCCGATGCGACTGGCCACCCGCTTGCCCTTGAGCCTCAGTTTGCGCCACGCGATGAATCACTTGCCTGGACCAATATCAATTGGAACGATTGGGTTACATGGGAAGGCAAACCATACCCATTTATTCCCATGGTGGACAAGACGAGGTGGCTGGAGCCGCGCCACACCGTCGCTGTCACTGACCGTTTTACACGAGACAAGACCGACAGCTTGCAACACGCCTTCTTCAATGGCGAAGGTTATGCCACCCTCGAAAATCTTTGGGGATTTTGGTACGGTATGAATCCTAATGATTCGGAAGCTTTGCTGCGATTCACGCGCATTGAACGAGCAATGGCTGACAACCTTCGCAGTGCGGAATGGGAGCCGCACGTTCCAACGGTTCAAGCCGGAGTTTTTGCCAGCAAGTTTCCCACTCAATCAAGCACCCTTTGGACAATCGTTAACCGTAACGAATATGACCTTCATGGCGAACAGCTCCGAGTGCCTCATCAAACTGGAATACGCTACTACGATTTATGGCATGGCGCGGAACTGACACCAATCATGCGCGGGGCCGAAGCAATCTTAAGGTTCGATTTGGATGGCCGCGGATTCGGCGCGGTTCTAGCAACAAACGAAGCACTTACAGATTCGTGGAAGAACCTTCTCGCATACATG
>DASRFC010000020.1:0-138399 GCA_035651835.1 Terriglobales bacterium | reverse complement strand
GCTGACCGATAATGTTAACCGGCTTGCTTTGCACCAGCAGCTTGTCGGTAGTTGTGTCGTAGATACGAAACTGCTTATTTTGACAAACGTAGACAACACTCCGGTTGGTGACGGGCTGAATCCCGGTTACATCTCCATTCTCAGGGGGGAAAACGACACTTGAATCCGAAATGCCGCTGGGGTTCGAAGCATTCACGATGGAAAGACAACCTCGGGTCTCCGTGGATGTCGTTACGTTGGAGCAGGTATTCGCTCCGATGAAGAGCTGGCCGTTCGCTCCCATCTGCATGCGATCGTGATAACCGTCCGTAATGGTGGCCGTGGCTGTCACAGCGAGCGTTCCCAGATCGACGACGCTGAGAATGCCGCAGTGCGGTGCGGCTGTTCCTGAAGGACAAGTCGTTCCCGGAGGTGTACCGGCTACATACATAGTGCTACCAGAAACCAGAGCGACGGTTGCGCCGCCACTAATCCCTCCACTGACTAACGGAACCGGCGTACCGGCTGTCGAACTACTCGGGTCTTGATGGATAATGCTGGCCGGACCAGTTCCACCGACGCATTCGATTCCGCAATCGAGAATATAAAGATCGGAGCCATTAAATACCGCAGCCACCGGACGATCAAAACCAGTGATCACATTTACCGGAGACGTGTTCGTCCCAATTAAAAGCGGAGTCACCACCGCAACCTGATTCGCACTGGTGCCTAAGACCACAAGCTGATTGCCATTAGGGGAGAGCGTCTCATACTGAGCACCCGGTATGGGTATGGTTGCGGAGATTATCGCCGAACCCAGATTCAAAACCTCCAAAACTCCTGGAGTATTGGGATTGAACACGCTGGTTGCAGTCGGCACGGGAACAAAAAGTGTGTTGTTATCGGTCCAAAAAACCATGTTCTGGGCCGCGCCGGGTAGCGTAATGGATCCCAATGGGCTCGAACCCGAACTGCCGCTACTGGTCGTCTGGACTGCTTCGTTTGCATTGTTTACGGTAGTTACAGTGTGGTCAGTAGTGCTGTAGACGGCCGTAAATTGCTTGTTCGGACTAAGCGCCATCATGCCTGGGAAAGCGCTGGATCCCGATAAATTAATATTGAAAAAAGGACCCGTATCAGCTTGAGCGTCAATAATTTCCAGTACCGGAATAACTCCGCCTGACACACTGGTGTGCAATGGATTCGAAACAAAAGCGCGAAACTTGTATCCGCTGCCCGTCTTCTTCGAAGAACTGCTTCCGCAGGAAGCCAGGAGCACACTTCCAACCATGAGAACTACAATACTGCATAAGGCTTTTTTCAAACTTGGAACTCCGAAGAGCATGAAGGATAGAGATTTAGATGCAAAGTAGCGGATTATATCAGAGCGAGGCGAACGAATTTTTCTATGGCACGTTTGTAACCTGCTAAATCAGACTTAACCAGGGTGCAAAACCCGTAGTCATCTTGTATTCTCATTGTACCCCCAAAGAAACTCATATTTCGTTCTTACACATGGCTGATGATTTTTTAAATCGGTTGAAAAAATCCCCCATTCTTTGTGATGGCGCAATGGGAACGCTGCTCTATTCCAAAGGGATTTTTATCAATCGTTCCTACGACGAGTTAAATGTCTCGCAGCCAGATCTAATCCGCAGCGTACATCACGAATATCTACAGGCGGGAGCAGAGATCATTGAAACCAACACTTTCGGGGGGAATTCTTTTCGCCTGGCTCGCCATAGCATGGCTGACCGCGTCCGCGAAATTAATTTGGCTGGCGCGCATTTGGCCCGTGAAGCGGCAAAGAGCTATGACGTTTGGGTGGCAGGATCGGTCGGACCACTGGGGATTCGGATTGAACCGTTAGGAAAGACCTCGTTCGAAGAGGCGCGTGCAGCTTTTCGCGATCAAATCGCAGCACTGATCGAAGGCGGGGCGGA
Organism: Terriglobales bacterium; assembly: GCA_035651835.1. Taxonomy (GTDB): domain Bacteria; phylum Acidobacteriota; class Terriglobia; order Terriglobales; family Acidobacteriaceae; genus JAOAPG01. Next base: position 136,477 of record DASRFC010000020.1, on the reverse strand, counting down.
TTTGCTGATCATGGAAACATTCGGATATGTCGAGGAATTGCATCAAGCAATCCTCGCAGCACGCGATGTCAATCCAAAAATTCCTGTGGTCGCCCTTGTTACCGTAGATGAGGAATCGAATTGCCTGGACGGATCAACGCCAGAAACTTTTGCTCCAAGGCTTGAAGAATGGGGTGCAGATGTTATTGGCTGCAATTGCAGCGTTGGGCCGGTTGCCATGCTTGAAGCGATGGAACGGGTTCGACAAGCCACTTCCCTGCCGCTTGCCGCGCAACCGAATGCCGGAATCCCTCGTTCGGTCGAGGGACGCAACATCTATCTTTGTTCACCGGAATATATGGCCAGCTACGCTCGCAAATTCGTGGCAGCTGGGGTACGACTTGTGGGCGGGTGCTGCGGAACCACGCCCGACCATATCCGGGTTATGAAATCTGCTTTGCGCGCCGGAGAGGCGCGTTCAAAGACTCCTGTTGCGCACGTCGCGGGAGAAGTGAAACCGGTCATAGCGCCTGCCGTTCCAATCGAAAAACGTTCGCTTATAGGCGAAAAGTTAGCCATTGGCAAGTTCATAACCATGGTGGAGATTGTCCCCCCCAAAGGGACAGACATTCACAAGGAAATTGAAGGCGCGCGTTTTTTAAAATCAGTCGGCGTCGACGCCATCAATATTCCGGATAGTCCCCGTGCGTCGGCACGCATGAGTAATCAGGCATTATCGCTTCTGGTGCAGCGGGATGTAGGCATCGAAGCGATTCTGCATTACACATGCCGCGACCGCAATGTTTTGGGCATTCAATCTGATTTGCTGGGAGCCGCCGCCACGGGCATTCGAAATTTGATTTGCATCACGGGTGATCCTCCGAAGATGGGAAGTTACCCGGATGCCACGGCAGTATTCGACGTCGACGCAATCGGACTCGTGAATATTGTTCATAATCTGAATCGCGGCCAGGATATTGGTGGAAACCCAATTGGAGCAGGAACGGCATTCGTAATCGGAGTAGGCGCCAATCCCGGCATTGCAAACCTTGACGAAGAAATACGCCGTTTTGAATATAAAGTACAGGCGGGCGCGGAATATGCAGTCACGCAGCCGGTATTTGACCTGGGACTGCTGGAAAACTTTCTGCGCTTAATCGAGCAATACCGGATCCCGGTTATTGCGGGAATATGGCCTCTGGTTAGCGCGAGAAATGCGGAATTCATGAAAAATGAGCTGCGGGTTTCGGTTCCCGACTCTATCCTGGACCGCATGATCAAGGCAAAGACTCCGGAGGCAGCGCGGGAAGAAGGAATTCTCATTGCCCGAGAGATGCTGATTGCCGTTAAAGATATGGTGCAGGGCGCCCAGATCAGCGCTCCACAGGGGAGATATCCATCGGCTGTAGACGTTTTAGAAGCACTGGGATCCGCCGAGTCGGTCGCTTGTAACTAAGTTGAGCAGCTTACCATTCTGGAACTACGTACAGGTTTAACCGGATATCCATCTGCCGAAGTTACTGTAAAATCTTGCGAGGAGCTTGTACCCTTGCCGAAATTCGAAGATTGCCTCCAGCGTCTAGAAAAGATTGTTCAAGAGCTTGAAAAAGGTGATGTGCCGCTTGAGAAGTCTCTGACGCTTTTTGAGGAGGGGATGCAACTTTCCAATGCCTGCCGCAAGGAATTGGAGGAGGCAGAAGGCAAAGTGGAGATTCTGCTAAAGCAAAACGGTAAGCTCCAGCCGGAACCCTTTGAAGCCCTTGGCGAAAGGGCCGTCAGTCGCAAATAAAAGCTGTTACGTTTCAATTTAGGAGCCCCTAACGTCCGCAACAGGTTCTTAATTGTATGTTGCGGCCCGCTCACCGGATGTAACGGTCAAGTGCGGAGGGAGTATGCAGCCATCTCATGTTGTTCTTCTTCAATGTGACCCCAATGTTACAAAGTCCATGGCCGCAAGTTTGTCGAAATCGTTTTCTTTGGTAGATGCAACCCACTCGATTGACAAGCTTCAAAGAAGTATCGCCAAGCACCATCCCGCAGTCGCAATTGTCGATCTCGAGATGGTTTCTATGAACGACGTTAGACGCTTGTGCAGTGATTTTTCCGATGTGAAGATCATCTGCACTCATCGTCTTGCAGATGACAAAATGTGGACGGAAGCGCTCAACGCGGGCGCAGTGGATGTCTGTCCCTCATCTGACATCGGCTGTATCGCGAATTCTGCTGTGCGAAGTACGTCGCCGCTCCCTTAACAGGCGGTGATGCAGCAGAATATGTCCTCGTCCGTTATTCGTATCGCGTAAGATTCCGGCGCTGTATCGAAGTCAACATCCTCGCTTGTTATACTCACGCTCATGCTTAAAGAGACTCTGGAGCGAGGCCAGACGCAAACCGACGCAGCTTTGGAACGCCTGATCCCGCCTGCCACTCAGCATCCAACTTCTATTCATCGTGCAATGAGGCACAGTGTATTCGCGGGTGGAAAACGAATCCGCCCGATCTTGTGCATTGAAGCTGGCAGAATGGTCGCCGGTTCTGTCCCCTCAGGGATTGAAGAACTAGGCGCTGCACTTGAGATGCTGCACACCTATTCGCTCATTCATGACGATTTACCCGCACTCGACAATGATGACTTGCGGCGTGGACGTCCGACTTGCCACAAAGTTTTCGGGGAGGCAATAGCAATTCTGGCGGGGGATGCTCTACAAACTCAGGCTTATAAAGTTCTATCCCAATTGCAATGTTCAACGAACGCCCGCGTCCGCATCATTGAAGAAATTGCGCATGGCACAGGCACTGTCGATGGGATGATCGGCGGCCAGGTAGTGGATTTGGAAGCCGAGGGTACGAATCCAAATGTCGAAACGCTGGAGTATATTCATCGTGCAAAAACTGCTGCGCTGATTACCGCAAGCATTGTGAGTGGCGGGATATATGCGGGAGCTACAGATGCTGATGTCACTAGTTTAAAAGCTTTTGGTCAATCAATCGGCCTGGCATTCCAGATCGTGGATGACGTACTTGATGTAACCCAGAGTTCCGAGCAACTGGGAAAGACTGCTGGGAAAGACACGGCTGCGGAGAAGGCGACCTATCCCGCATTGTTTGGAATCGAGGAGTCGATCAAGAAAGCAGACGGTTTGGTGGAATCGGGATTTGCGTCTTTGGAAAATTTCGGGAAGAGAGCAGAGACGCTGAAGGACTTAGCCCGATTTCTGGTAGAGCGGAAAAAATAGGGATGAGGATGCCAAGAGCTGTTTAGTAAGTCACTTCTTTGTACCTGTGTTCCCGGTGTCCTCTGTGGTAAAAATGAGAGTGTCACGGCGATGGAGTTCGCCATAACCGCCTGCCTCTGGCAAATGAGCTGGGCTGATAACTCCTACAAACTTTTTGTAGGGAGAATTCCATCGTGAACGACTTCCTGGTTGTATCCATAGGCGCCATTCTCGGCGCGAATGCCCGCTTCATCCTAAGCCGCTACGCAGCGAAGACTCTGGGGCCTGCCTTCCCTTACGGAACGCTTTTCATCAATATCAGCGGTAGCCTGATTGTTGGATTTTTCATGATCTGGGCAACGGAACGGGTGCTGATCGATCCGCGCTGGCGGTTACTAGTAGTTGTCGGATTCTGCGGAGCATTCACCACCTTCTCCAGTTACGCTTTCGAGAGCATGGCCTACTTCGAACAGGGACAATGGTTACTGATGCTCACCAATATTTTCACCAACAACATACTGTGTTTGCTGGGTGCGCTGGCCGGAATGGCACTCGCAAGGGTGCTGTAGAATGCGAGAGAGCATGGCTGTGCAGGTCACAATTTATTTGATGGAAGGCGATAAGTTTGGCAACCGCCCCCTGCATTCGGAGATCCTTAACTATCTTCATCAGGAGAGTGTCTATGCAGCAATCACGATTCATGCTGTTGGAGGATTTCTTGGTCGGATGCGCGTAAAAACCAGCCATCTCGTGGATGCGGGGGGCAAATTGCCGATTGTTATTATCTTCGTCGATACGGATGAACACGTGAACCGCGTGCTTCCCAAACTTAAGGAAATGGCGGCGCATCGTTTGATCGTGCGTGAGAACGTGATTATTGAGCAGGGCAACCTTGACTAATACTCCTTCCCTGGACGTTCTGGCGATCGCCGCTCACCGTGATGATGTGGAACAGACCTGTGGTGGCACCATGCTCAAGATGTCACAGCTTGGGCATCGCACGGGGATTCTCGATTTGACCCAAGGCGAGATGGGAACACGCGGCAGCGCCGAAGATAGGAAACGCGAATCTGAAGAGGCAGCGAAGATTTTGGGAGTTACTTGGCGAAAAGCGCTCGACATTCCCGATGGACGTGTCGAGAACACATGGGAAAATCGCCTGAAGGTTGCGCAAGTGATCCGGGAACAAAAACCCCGGGTTTTGATACTGCCCTACTGGAAAGGGCGGCATCCGGATCACTATACGGCTTCGATTTTGGGTTATGAAGCTTGCTTTCTCGCCGGACTTGCGAAGCTGGATGTAAGCCAAACCCTCAGCAATCAGCATTCATCGTTCAGCGAAACTCTCGCCGCACACAGCTCTCCACACCGTCCTTTCAAAATTATTTATGCGACGCTTTATTACGATATTCGGCCAACATTCGTAGTGGACATCACTGAACAATTCGAAGCACGTTTTGATTCGTTGATGGCCTACAAGACGCAGTTCAGCGATCAGGATGCCGGCAAAGACCTCTTCCCTGCCCAAGTGGAGATTCGTTCACGGATAGAAGCCATGGCGAGATTCTACGGAATGCTGGGAGGAGTAACGTACGCAGAGCCATTCCTGCAAAAAGAAGTGGGGCTGGTGGATGATCTGACGACGATTCCGGTCAAGTCAATTTAAACGTTTATCGCGTTTGGCTCTGATCCCATAGTCCTCCGCAACCCTTCTTCGTAACTGACAGGCTCTGTGTATCCTAGTTCTTCGCGGATACGATTTGTGTCATAGGCCATGTTCTGGCGAAAATCAAAATTGGATTGATCACCGGATGGAATATCAGCATGATCCGGCAGCGATGCCAAACGTTCTGCAATGGTGGGAGTATATTGCTCGCCAACATTATAAATGCGGCCTATAGCTTTCGGATGCATGGCAGCCAAAACAATCGCGGCTGCGACATTTTCGACGTAGCCGTGAGTCCAGCGCCAATCGGGATGATTGCGAAACGAATATGCCGTTTTTAGATCGGCATTGCCACCAGGTCCATACACTTTAGGCAATCGTAAAACAGTCGTGGGCAGCTCAGAGTCGGAGCAGACAATTTGTTCGACTAGAATTTTTTCATAGCAGTAAGTCCAATCCTCTTTCGAGGCCGCCTTTTTCCGGTATGGATAGAATACGCTCCGCAAAGGCGAGTCCTCACGTAACAAGCCATTCAGTGGTGGTCCCGGTTCGCTGCGTGTAAAGCGGCCGTAAGCGAGATAAACGTCTCCGCTGCTGAGGACCACGAGGCGTTGCGCACGAGTGCGGAATGCCTCAACCGTAGCTCGCGCGTCCACCTCACCCATTGCAATCATGTGGATTACAACTTCGCAGCGCTCAACCAACAGTGCGTCTGCAAAGCTCACAATGGGGATCGACGCACTTTGACTATGAATGTGTTTAACATCTTCAGGCAAAGAGGCTTCGGTCTGCCCGCGATGATATACAACGACTTGATGCCCCTGATCCACAAACTGACGTACGACATGTGGACCAATAAATTTGGTACCGCCGATGATGACGACTCGCATCTTGGAAATTGAATCGGCAGCGGTCATTTTTTGATCGACACTGCCACGCCATCCCTGACTGGCAAAATTGTGGTGAACACTTCGGATGAGCTGTATAACGCGCGATTTAACTCCTGGATCGCCTTCGTTGTTGCATCGGGTGAATTTTTATCCACAACTCTGCCGCTCCACAGCACGTTATCAGTAATGAAAAGGCCGCCCTTTCGCAGCCGTGGCATGGCTGCTCGAAAGGCTCGCGGATAATCTTCCTTATCGATATCGTTAAAAATAATGTCGAACTCTTGTTTCTGCTCTGACAGAAGCTCCAACGCGTCTCCCGTCTTGACCGTTATACGATCGCTCACACCCGCTCTATCAAAGTATCCGCGCGCTTCGTCAGCATTCTTGCGGTCTCCGTCGGTATAAAACACGCGTCCGCCCTCACCGACAGCACGCGCCCACCAGATCGTCGAATATCCAATCGCGGAGCCCATTTCGAAAACGGATTTAGCGTTAATCGTCAGCGCGAGTTGATGAAGAATGCGTCCCACCACTGGCCCGACAATGGGAATATGGCGCTGAGTTGCCTGTTCTTCCATTGTTTGTAGGACTTCGTCTCGTGGCGGAAGCAGCGAATACAAATAATCATCAACGCCGGGTGCAGTAATGAATCCTTGATGTTGCCACTGCGGTCTGCTTTCTGACAAAATTTCCTCCCTTGAAAAAGACGGTTATCAATAAATGTCGAAGATCTGCAAACTTAGGAAATCGTTTCGCCCGGTTTCATCTCGCGTACATCCACATGCGGCACTAGCTTCTGCAATTCGCTTGGTCTTCCGACTAAGACAGGAAAAGTTCCGAAGTGCATGGGGATAACCGTCTTCGCCTGCAACAGATTACATGCATATGCCGCTTCTCGTGGGCCCATGGTGAAATGATCGCCGATTGGTATCATCGCAATCTCTGGACGGTACAGCTCACGAATAATCTGCATGTCACCGAACACATTCGTGTCGCCTGCATGGTAAATTTTCACTCCGTTCTCAAATTCAATAACATAGCCGCAGGCTTCGCCGCCATAAACAATCTCGTCTCCATCTTTGATACCGCAGGAATGGTCGGCGTGGACCATCGTTACCTTGATATCATAGACAGTTTGCGTGCCTCCCTTGTTCATGCCGGAAGTCTGCTTCGCCCCTTTTTTCTCCAGCCATCCTACGAGTTCGGGAATGCCCACGATTTTTGGGTTATGTTTCTTTGCGATTTCGACTGCATCGCCAATATGATCAAAATGCCCGTGAGTGCATAGCATTACATCGACTTTTTTGAGGTCTTTTTCTTTATCTGGACACATGGGATTGCCCATCACCCACGGGTCTACAAGGATGGTTTTGCCGCCCGGAGACTCCATGCGAAACGTGGCATGCCCAAGCCACGTTATTTTGACGCCTTTCAAATTCATTTAATTCTCTTTCGTAAAGCGTTAAAACTTCTCAGTGCCAACCTACAGCTTCCTAGTTTAATATGGAAAACCCATGTCAGAGCTGCAGGTTTTGATTTCACGCCAACAAATTGCCGAGCGCGTGAAGGAACTCGGCGCCGAAATTGCAAAAGACTTTACTGGGCAATCGATCATGTTCGTAGGCGTACTCAAAGGCGCAGCAATTTTTTTGAGCGATTTGGCGCGAAACGTTTCCCTTGATTCCACATTCGATTTCATCGGCGTCTCAAGCTACGGAAACCGGCCAAGTCCAGACCATGAATTGAACGTCGGGTGGGATTCCACAGGCGAGGTCCGCCTTACCAAGGACGTCGATCAATCCATGAAAGATAAGAATGTAATTCTTGTTGAAGACATTCTCGACACGGGTCTCACTCTGACTTATCTGAAAAAACTGTTTCTTAGTCACGAGCCTAAAACATTCCGCATTGCAGCGTTACTTGATAAGCCTTCCCGCAGAAAACTACCTATCCATGCCGACTATGTGGGCTTCAGCATCCCTGACGAGTTCGTCGTTGGTTACGGACTTGATCATGCCGAACGGTACCGGAATTTGCCCGATATCTGCGTGGTTCCACGGGAAAGTAATTGATTCCGGGAAACTTCGCACAAATCACACGTTCATTTGGCTGAAGCTTTTATGGCGGCTGGTATGATTACGTAAACCGTACATGGCAGCCTCCCAAACTGATATTGAATCCAGAGTAGATCCTCTGTTGCTTGAAGTGGCGGATGTGGTTAACACCACTCTCGATCTGGACACGACTCTGCGCCGTGTCGCGGAACTCGTGCGCAAAGTTATCGATTATGAGATTTTTGCCATCCTTTTGCTCAATGAAAAAACTCAGGAACTACGGTTTCGTTTCAGCTTAGGCCACACCCACGAAGTAGCTGATCGTCTTCGCATTAAAGTGGGTGAGGGAGTTACGGGACTTGCGGCGCAACGACGCGAGGCTGTTCTTATTGGCGACGTTTCGACCGATCCTCAATATATTTCTGCCGTTCCCAATGTGCGCTCAGAGTTGGCGGTTCCCCTCATCGTAAAGAATCGTGTTATCGGCGTTATCGATATCGAGTCACAGAAGCCGAACCATTTCACCGAAGAACACAAGCGGCTACTGACGTTGATCGGCTCTCGCATGGCGGTAGGAATCGAGAATGCGCGCCTTTACACGCGAACAACCCGGCAAGCGCGCACACTGCTGCTTTTAAACGAGATCGCCCGCGAACTGACGTCCATTCTGAATCTGGATGAATTGCTCAAGCGAATTGCCGAGTTGCTCAGCCGATTAATTGATTACCAAATGTTCAGCATTCTTCTTCTGGATTCAACTGGAGAGAAGCTGCAACATCGCTTTTCACAACGTTTTCAGGAAAACATTCAGCTCAAGCACGACATTCCACTCGGACGTGGTGTCGTCGGACACGCGGTTCAGCACAGGCATGCTGTTCTGGTTCCGGATGTCAGCAAGGACTCTCGCTACATCGAAGTCAACCCTGAAACCCGCTCGGAACTCGCGGTCCCATTGATTTACAAAGACAAAGTTATCGGCGTTTTGGATTTGGAGCATACGAAACGCGGGTTCTTTACCGAAGATCACCAGCGGACCGTGACCACGCTGGCCGCACAAGTTGCTATCGCGATTGAAAATGCGCAGCTTTACGAGGAGATTGCCCGTCAGGAGCGACGACTCGAACGCGATCTCGCGCTAGCTCGGGAATTACAATTTCGGCTGCTTCCGCAATCGCGCCCAAAGCTTGCCAATCTTGAAATTGCCGCAAAGTTTGTGCCGGCGAGGGCAATCGGCGGGGACTTGTACGATTTCGTCAGTTATTCGCAGTCGCGCACTGCACTCGTTATTGGAGACGTTAGCGGTAAGGGCGCGCCTGCGGCCATCTACGCTGCCTTAGTTGGGGGAATTCTCAGGTCGCATGCCCCGATCGAGCCCGGGCCTGCGGAAATGCTCTCTGCGGTTAATTATTCGCTAGGGGAACGGCGCATTGAAGGTCAGTTTGTATCGTTGATTTACGCTGTGTGGAACGATCAGGAGCGCACGCTGCAAGTGTCGAACTCCGGGCTTCCCCGCCCCATCCATTGTCGCGACGGTAAGATCAAGATCATTGAAGCCACGGGGCTCCCGCTTGGGTTATTCGAAGAGGCGGATTACGACGAGTTTACGATTCAAGCCAAGCCAGGCGACGTATTCGTATTTTTCAGCGACGGCATTCTGGATGCGAGCAATCGAGCCGGCGAGCTGTTTGGCCGAACACAAGTGGAGAAGATTGTTTCCGAGTGCTCCGAAAATTCCGCAGACTCGATGGTCACGTCACTTTTCAAAGCGGTCGCGGAATACGCTTCGGGTATGAATCCTTTCGACGATCAAACCGTGGTGGCGATTAAAGTGAAAGGCAGTTCCGGAAAACGCAAGTGAAACGATCGATCCGGCCCAACAGTCGTCCACCCGCTTTCACCTACCAAGCTAGTAGTTCAGCTACACGTGCGGATTTGTCTCTTTTTGGCGAACAAGTAGCATTGTCGAAGTTAGCCGCACGCCATGGCACGCCCTTGTATGTCTACTCTGCATTGGTCATTCGTCAACGGCTCTCCGCTTTTGAGGCGGCATTTTCCAAAGCTCCTCATACGATTTGCTATTCAGTAAAAGCCAATTCAAATCTGGCTATTCTGCGCATGCTGGCCAAAGCCGGTTGCGGATTCGATGTGGTCTCTGGCGGAGAACTTGAACGCGTTCTGCACATCGATAAGCGCGCAGCCAGGAAGGTTGTATTTTCCGGAGTTGGCAAAACTCGCGACGAAATGCACGCAGCACTGAAAGCTGGCATTCTTTTGTTTAATGTGGAAAGCCCGTCGGAATTGCAAACGCTTGCAGACTGCGCGGCTCAGGCCCGCAAATCAGCCAACATAGCGGTGCGCGTGAATCCAGACGTTTTGGCAAAAACTCATCCCTATATCTCGACTGGCCTGCATAAACATAAATTTGGTATTCCCATCAATGAAGCTCGCGAGCTCTATGCGCAAGCTGCAAAGGCAAAGTTTCTGCGGGTTTCAGGGGTGAGCGTCCATATCGGATCGCAAATTATGGATGTGCAGCCGTTCTCTGAAGCAATGGCGCGTGTCACAGCTTTGGTACGCGAACTTCGATCCGACGGACACACAATCGATTACATCGATGCTGGTGGCGGATTGGGAATATCTTACGATAATGATGATAATCCCGACTTCTCCAAACAGGTCGCTCAATATGCGCAAGCCCTGTCGCATCCTTTGCGAGGTCTAAAGCTCCATCTCCTGCTGGAGCCAGGCCGCTCCATCATCGGACCTGCTGGAGTGTTACTCACGCGCGTGCTGTACAAGAAAACGAACGGCGGGAAGAAGTTTCTCGTCGCGGATGCTGGCATGAACGATTTGATTCGGCCATCGCTCTATCAGGCATACCACGAGATCATCCCGGTGGCTTTAAAACATTCGGCAGAACAAGAAATAGTGGATGTTGTCGGACCGGTTTGCGAAACGGGAGATTTCTTCGCGAGAGATCGTCAAATGCCTGAAGTTACTGAAGGAGAGTTATTGGCGATTTTGGACGCTGGAGCCTATGGAATGGCCTTAGCGTCAAATTACAACACGCGGCCCAGGCCTGCGGAAGTGCTTGTGGACAGGAAGTCATCGAAAGTAATTCGCCGGCGAGAAACGATCTCGGATCTAATACGTAACGAGATTTAAGATTTCAAGGTTGCTGGTCCACCCTATGCAGAACAACTATCTCCGATAGCATTTTGACGCAGTATTCATTGCTACTTCGAAGCGTGTGGAATAACGATTGGCATTGGCAGGGTTATTCCATAAATCTCGGCAAAGCTCCCCTGATTTACCGCTAATGCGAGATGGCCGCGCGAGTCAATATACAGCAGCGGCTTCTTGAGTGGAACGTCGCTGAAGGTGTGGACAAACGGAAGAGTAATCTCCGCCTCGCCGATAGTTACGTTAACTTTTTCACCGTATTTGTAGCCAAACTGTAGAAAATCTTCGCCACTGATGTTTGTGATCAGATTGCCAAATGGTCCATCGGTTGCGATCACAGTTCCGGTCAGCCCGTGTTCGTCGAGTTTGGATGGGGCTAAATCTAATCTCACCAGTTTCGCGGTTTCGAGTGGCGGACCTACTTGGGTCCAATCTTCTCCGTTCGCGAGATGAGCCCCTACTGGAGAAAAAATATCGCGGCCATGGAAGGTCGAGGAGAGCGCGGCACCGATCATCCAGTTTCGGTTCGTTATCTCATGAACGCCCTCGATACCGTCGCGGTCCTGCACCATGGTTAACAAACCGTTATCAGGGAGAACGAAATATTGTCCATGTTTCGATTTTGCAACTATGGCTTTTCGCGAACTGCCCACAGTTGGGTCAACCACGACAACAAATACGGTTCTTGCCGGATAATACGGCGTTGCGCCATAGAGGAAACGGGCTCCGTCGAGAATGGAAAAAGGCGTGACTTGCTGCGTGAGATCGACTATGCGAAGGTCGGGGAGAATCGAATACATGACTCCTTTGCAGATCGCAACGGAATCGTCGACTGTACCGAAGTCGGTCATCAAGACTACGGTTGGAGGATATTTTTGCGAGGGCTTTTGCACTTGGGCAGTAGCGGTCGAAACCAGTGCTAAAAGAAAAACTATGGCCAGCGAAGTGTTTTGGCGTGTGAATCTAAGCGTCATAGCTGGATGAATGAGTCTACTTCAGTTTTGGACAGATGTGAGTATCGTGGTCTTTGAATGGCGCTATTTCCGTTGTGAAGAATCGTCCTTTTTCTCACTCTTCCCTTCCCCAAGACGAATAAAGAACTTCCATTTATCCATTTGTGCAGGCACGGCCACATCAAAGAATCCCACCATCATTTCATTGTAGGTTTGATCGCCCCACTGTACAGGGTTGTCGGGATCGGGATTGTGCGGATTGTTGCGCGAATTGTCGTACCAAGCGACAGCCCGCAACTCAGTACCCGCTTTTAAGAAACGCGGTTCGGCCAGCCGATAGCTTAGCTGCCAGTAGAAGTCATAATTTACTTTCAATAGCGGCTCGAAACTATCTTTACCCATATCCTCGTCATCATGAATGATGTCATACTCAAATCGCTTTCCGCGAAGATGCATGTGCGGAAAAAAGCTGAGCAGCGTGGCATCATTGGGTAAGGTGCCATGAACTTCAACACGATAATTATCCGTTAAGGGCGGAATCGGGATCATGTCATGCTCGTTCGCTAACTGGAGCGTAAGTACGCGCTGCTTAGGCGCTTCTTTTGCGAATACCATGCCCACGCTGGTTTGATCTATGGCTACGCGTCCATTGGTTGTGTAGTGCATCTGAAAAACCAGATCGGAATGCGCAGGGATAAACTTCGCCATCCCATCGGGCCAATGATCGGGCGAACTACCCGGCGCGTAAACCAACAGCATGTCACTATCGGTGGAGTGGGCTTCGTGCTGAAGGTGCTTGTCTCCGAGACTTGATGCCGTGAATGGCACCCCGATGGGCGCCTGCCGCAGCCACTTCGAGTCCGGCGGACGGATGTAAACCACCGCATGATGAACATGCAGCAAGCTTGACGGTTTCACTTCCGACATCTGTACCCAACGATCTTCGTTAAAGCCGCTGGGCGCGATTTCGTAGGTGTACTCGACGTCTCCATGCGCAGGGATCGCAATTGGTTTGGGCATTTTTAGAATGAGATCTGGTTGAGGGATGTTCCAACCTTGCGCCCAGTTTCGTGGTGGAGGGGCATCGTGCGGGTTTCCTGCTGGCGCTTTCGCATTGGCCCATGCCGATAGCGTGGCGATCTGATCGGGAAGCAAAGAGGGATCGTTGGAAAAATGCCCGCAGCACGGGTCGGCGAACCAAGGTGGCATTTTTTTTGTACGAACAGCTTCGCTGATCTGGTCTGCCCATGCACTGCTCTGCTCGTAAGTAACGAATGGGATGGGCGCGATTTCTCCGGGGCGATGACAACTTTGACAATGCTGCTGGAGAATGGGAAGAACGTCTCTGTAGAAAGTTGGGGCAGGCGTTGTTTTTTCAGCCGCTGTTCGAGGAAAAGCCGCAGATTGAGTCGGAGAAGCGCTGACCTGGAAAAACAGGCAGATCATGCCTAAAAACACGCTAATTAAACTAAGTAGCTGAACCACGCGGACGCACTCCTTATACCCAGAATACGATGATCAGACCACATTTAAATTTAGCTTATACGTCCTCTGGGAAACGCGGTAATCGCGATTCACGATTTTGCTCTTCCTCGTCGGTTATAATTAATCTGAGTTCATCATGTTTGACGCTTATTCAGTGGCGTTGATGTCCTTTTGAGGAGTTTTAATGGCTTTACAAAAAACGGAGAAAATCTGGCATAACGGCAAGCTCATTCGCTGGGAAGACGCGACCATTCACGTAATGTCGCACGTTGTGCACTATGGCTCGTCTGTATTTGAGGGCGTGCGATGTTATCAACTTCCGAGCGGGCCCGCGATCTTCCGCGCTCCAGAGCACATGCAACGTCTGCTCGACTCGGCCAAGATTTACAGGATTGATGTCGATTACACGCGCGAAGAGCTCATTGCCGCCATGGTTGAAGTCGTGAAAAATAACGGCATTTCGCCGTGTTATCTCCGTCCGATCATTCTGCGCGGGTATGGTGAGGCGGGTGTCAATCCGTTCAACTCGCCGACCGAGGTCTACGTAATTAATTATCCTTGGGGCAAATATCTTGGCGTTGAAGGCGAAGGAGTTGACGTATGCGTCTCTTCCTGGACGCGTCTTGCTCCGAATACACTTCCCGCCATGGCAAAATCTGGCGCAAATTACATGAATTCGCAGCTGATTAAAATGGAAGCTATCATCAACGGTTACGTTGAAGGCATCGCTTTGGATGCGAATGGGTACGTGAGCGAAGGTTCGGGCGAGAATTTGTTTGTTGTGCGGAATGGGGTTCTTCAGACAGCTCCACTGGGCAACTCTGTACTACCCGGAATCACACGAGATTCTGTTCTACAGTTGGCCCGCGACCTCGGAATTCCTGTGTTGGAAGCGGGTATTCCACGCGAGATGCTGTACATTTCTGATGAAGTGTTCTTTACAGGCACAGCGGCGGAGGTCACTCCAATCCGGTCAGTCGATAAAATCAGTGTAGGAAACGGAGTGATGGGGCCCGTAACCAAAGCTATTCAGAAAGAGTTCTACGCAATTATTCGTGGAGAGAAGCCCGATAAATTTAACTGGCTGACACCTGTTCCAGTAAGCAGCAAACAGCCGGTTCACGCGTAAGAACTTCTGATAATTCACTAGAAAAGCCGCCTAGGCGGCTTTTCTATTTCTGTGCCGATTCTTCCCAACCTGAGCACGCATAGCAACTCGAACCCTGGAAATATATGGGCTGGGCACTCAGGATGGCACATTACAACACTCAGGATGGCACATTACAAAATGTATAAACTTGATAGATGACTTCCACGCTCAACTCTCTTTCCCGGGCTTCTTCTGCTTATCTTCGATCCGCCATGCACCAGCCGATCCAATGGCATGAATGGGGTGAAGAGGCTTTTGCTGAGGCGCAACGCGAGAATAAGCCCATGCTGCTCGATATTGGCGCGGTCTGGTGTCACTGGTGTCATGTAATGGATCGCGAATCATACGAAGATCCGGGAATTGCCGAGATTGTTAATGATCGTTTCATCGCGGTGAAAGTAGATCGCGACGAACGACCGGATATCGACAGCCGTTATCAGGTTGCTGTGAGCGCGATCAGCGGACAAGGCGGGTGGCCGCTCACTGCTTTTCTTACTCCCGACGGCAAGCCTTTTTTTGGGGGAACTTATTTTCCTCCCGAAGATCATTACGGGCGCCCTAGTTTCAAGCGTGTGCTGCTGTCGATCTCAGACGCTTATCGCGAGAAGAATGGCGATGTAGTCGATCAGGCCAAGATGGTGGAAAGTGCCATTGCCCAGGCGGAATCGCATAGTTCAAGTGGCGATTTTTCTCCCAGCGTGATTGGCGCGATTGTGAAATCGGCGTTAGGCATGTTTGACGAGCGGAATGGCGGCTTTGGCAATGCGCCAAAATTTCCTCATCCGGCGATGCTCGATCTGCTGATTGATCAATATGTCCGCTCCAGTGACGAGCAACTGCATCATGTGTTTGTCACGACACTTGAAAAAATGGCTCGCGGCGGTGTTTACGACCAGCTCGCGGGAGGTTTTCATCGCTATTCTGTAGACGAACGCTGGGGTGTGCCACATTTTGAAAAGATGTGCTACGACAATTCGGAGCTACTAAAGAACTATGTCCACGCTTATCAGGCGACAGGATCTGAATTCTTCGCCGACGTAGCGCGAGACATTATTCGATGGATAGATGAGTGGCTGAGCGACCGCGAGCGTGGTGGGTTCTATGCCTCACAAGACGCTGACATCTCCCTCGACGACGATGGCGACTACTTCACCTGGACACTCGGCGAAGCGAAGGCGGTGTTGACCGAAGAAGAACTCCAGGTTGCCGCTCTTCACTATGACATCAACGAAATTGGCGAGATGCATCACAATCCGGCCAAGAATGTCCTCTATGTCCGTGCATCAGTCGAAGAGATTTCAAAGCGTCTGAACCTCGAACCAGAAAAGATAAAGACTCTGCTGGCTTCCGCAAAGAAAAAATTGTATGCGGCTCGATTGAAGAGGCCGACTCCGTATATAGACAAAACGGTTTATACAGGTTGGAACGCGCTTTGTATTTCGGCTTATCTTGAAGCTGCCAAAGTTCTTGGTGTTGATACAGCTCGTCATTTTGCATTGCGATCGCTCGATCGAATTCTCGCCGAAGGTTGGAATTCCAATAAAGGCTTGGCGCATGTAATTGCATACTCCGATCCAGACGCAGCCAAGCGCCCAACGAGCGGCGGGCTTGATGACTATGCATTTACGGCAATCGCTTGTCTGGACGCTTACGAAGCGACCTCCGACATCTCGTATTTTAATTTTGCCAAAAGAATTACCGACTTCATGATTGAGCGGTTTTTTGATGAGACGTCCGGGGGATTCTTCGACACGCCAAAGATTACGAACGGTGAAAACACTCTTGGAGTTTTAGGCGCTAAGCGCAAGCCCTTTCAGGATTCTCCGACCCCTGCGGGAAATTCCGCCGCTGCCATTGCACTTTCGCGCTTGTACGCCTTTACGAATGATCACGATTACCGCAATCAGGCAGAGCGAACTTTGGAAGTTCTCTCGGATATGGCCGGACAATACGGAATTTTTGCGGCAACTTATGGCATCGCGGCAGTGCATTTTTCGCAGCCCTATACGCAAATTGTTGTTCTGGGCGGAGATGATAGAGCCACCCAACTGTACGCAGCTGCGGTTAAGGAATTTTATTTCGGCAAGACCGCGCTCAAATTAGCACACAATCAAGCACTTGCTGAAAATCTTCCGGCCGCCCTGGCAGAAACGATTCCACAACTACCCGCAGTGAAAGAAAAGAAAACTATAGCTGTAGTCTGCTCCGGCTTTGCCTGTCAACCTCCGATCACGAATGCCGAAGAATTGGCACAGCATCTGCGGCATGCATTCAGATAAAACGCATAATTAATGGGATTCACAAATTCAAAGGTGGGTTGAAACGATCCAAAAAAGAGGGCTGACATGTGTCTTCACAATATCAACCCCCAGAATTCATTAGCCGTTTAGGGCGGCTTCAGGTTATTGGATCATTTTCGATCCGCTACTGGCTATCTGCATCCGGTTCGAGGATTGCACGTGGGCATTGGTCCCTGCTCCGCAGTAAGCGGAGTGGCAACAACTGCATACGTACAAACCAAACCTACCATCAGGACTACCATCCTGACCGCACGTTTCATGGTTTGTTTCTCCTTGAGTGCGGATCCCCTGGGAGCGGGAACCCTCACGGGCACGAATTATACACGCAGAGTCAAGGGGCTTTCTTAAATCGCAGGCTAATTAGGACAATGGCTGTCGGTCATATCCAATACCGAGTGCCCGTAATTCATTTAAATACACGTAAATGACCCCGGCAAACGATTGTTTTGCTTGAGGGATATGGAAAGGAAAAATGTTTGTTTCAAAAAACGAACAAGGTATGCAAGGCAGGTTTTATGCTTTTGAAACCACTCGATTTCGATAGAGGTGGCTTGCAACATGTGGGGCCGCTTCGGCAGGCCGAGTGGGCAAAAGGAAGGAACCATCCGGAATTTCTGGCTTTCTCTCAAATGGAATGGAATTTGTATTAGAGAATGCCCGGTCTACCATACCTTCGAACATGGGAATAAGAGAATCGGTACCGGCTGGATGTTGCAAATCTGTCAGGCTCTGATCCCATCGTTGTGAGGCCAGTGGGGCATTGACCACAGCCCGCACAGGCTGGTTCACGAACATATAAACGAACCACAGCAAGATAGCTCCATTGTAAGCGCCCATGATCAGAAGATTTAGTCCCGGTTCGCTTAGATAAGAACTAGCGCGCAATGCCATGCCCGCCTGCTCAACGATTGCGGAAGCCCCAAAGCCCATGGCTATTCCAAAACTCCGTTGTTTCCACGACACGCCAAGGTATTTCGAAAAGACCACTAAAAAGAGAATGAGCCCGCACTGAATCACACGCACGCAACGCTGCAAAGTGAGCACTGCCTGCACTAAAGGTCCTTGATCGGAAGCCGGACTCGCGGCAGCGACTAGGCCAGCAGCCATCAGCAACACGAGACCAGCCCACTTGAACATCACAGAACCAAGATCCTTTAAAGTGTGATAAGGACGGAAAATATCCAAAAAAATCTCATGAATCACTTTGAACCCAATCGCCAGGCTTACTGCTTCACAAATCCAATACGCATAAAAATATAAGAAGTAGCCGCCCCATTGGCGTATGGGGAAGATGATCGAGAACACCATGACTTCAACCACCAGATAAGCAAAGAAAAACGGAAAAGTCCGGTTTTGCTTACGCCATAACATGGCCGCGATTACACCCAATTGCAGCACCGGGTGAGCGAGCCACAATATCATTTGAAGATGGGCATTCATCGGAAACAGCAGCTTAGCATTTCCGGGCAAATGGTCAACGGACTTAGGTAACCTAAAGTAACATTACCGACATTCCCGGCGTAAGTCATTGAAAATAGACGGATTTAATTTTAACGAGCAGGGCCGTAAAAGTCGTTATCGATAAAAATTAGTTACGAAAGCCGAAACGGGAAGCCGAGCCAACGTACTTATTAAGCGCGTCGGGGACGAATACAACGTGGGAAGAGGCCAAGAGTGAAGTCGGAATCCTATTGCGCGGGCGCGCGGTCACAATGATGCTATAGCCATCGGTTTGCGGCAGATTTTCTAAAATTGAAACGGAGTTTTTTGCTTCGACAATTGCCAGATAAGCTAGAAATCCATGCAAATCGGTCGCTTCACTTTCAATGGATCCTTTACCGTTTTGAGAGAAGAATATGACTTCGGAATTCGTTTGACCCAAGTGCCAAGCCAGCGACGCTGCTAACGAAACCGCGCCTTCGTACGCTTCACGAGTCAGAATCCCTTCGCTCGGATTATCGAATATGATTCGCAACTTGCGTTGGTCTTCACGACAAAACTCGCGAACTTTTAGCGAACTGGACTTAGCCGTTGCTTTCCAATCGACATGGCGGGCTGAATCTTCTGGAAGATATTCTCTAATGCGATAGAGGTCCGAACCGCGTCCGCGCTCAAAAGCTTCCATTTCACCACGAATCAGCGGAAGAATCTCGAATAGTTCGCTTTCAGGCCGTAGTGGCGGGTAGACAACAATTTCACGAGTCCATCGAATCCGGCGGGTTTTCGCCAGAAATGCAAAAGGAAAACGTGTTGCAAGCCCCAAACTTTCCTGCTGATAATGTCCGCGGCGTTCGAAACAGAGTTCAAGGTTCGCCTTAAGTTCGGCCGTGGGTGGAACATATGGAAAATACGCAGCCCCCTGAAATATGCTGTTCGAACTCTCGCTGTGGATAATCCTCCGCAGTTTGAGATCTGGCAGCTTGATCCATTGCTCCTCAGGCAGGCGTCCTGGGGGCCATCCAAAAGTGGCCGGTAACCATTTCCAGTGTTTCGTGTTTTTTCTCTTCTGGCGAGCCACTACATTTACCGAAAACGAGGGAAGCCATTTTCGCTGATTTCGTAGAACGATTCTCCCCTGTACTGGTTGATGCGCGAAGATGTGTGCGGGCAATCGAACATCCAATTCCAAATTTCGCAAGACCATCGCAGACGCAATGCCTGACACGATGATCGCCGCAATCATTGCAGCAACGATGATGTAGAGCAGATTGTTGCCCGTGTTCAGCGCTGCCACTCCGATTAGCAGCACTATACCTACGTAAATGATTCCAGCACGCGTAACTTCGTAGTCAAAAGCATCGCGAACGCGTCCGCCAGCAACGCGCTTTGCCAAGTACGGAACGGTGGTTAATCCGACGATAACTGCGAGCAGCAGTGCCAAGGAGGCAAAAATGAGCGTGGCCCAAAGATTTCCCGACTCGCGCGCCACCGTTGAAAAGAGAGCCGCGGAAAATGCCAGAATCAAACCAACTAACGCAAGCAAAAAACGAATCCAGACCTCGGGGACATCCAAACGGAGGAATGCCGAGAGCCGTTCAGAAAAAGGGAGCTTCACGGATTGCGCAACGACTGACATGGAATAGATGCTTCTGAGCCTAGCATTGGCGACAGCTCGCGGCAACGTTACTGCTGAGGCAGTTCGTGCGCAATTAGGACAGCCGAGCAGCTGACCTAAACATTGCGATCCGAAGCCAAAAATTCCGCGACAGCTTGATTGAACTCTTCAGGCACTTCTTCGTAAGGAAGGTGTCCCACTCCATCAAATATTTGCACGCGGCAGTTTTTAAACTGTTTTGATAACGGGTCAGCGGATGCCGGAATTACCGCTGCATCGACGCTTCCCCATAAAAGCAGCGCGGGAATATTCGAGATTCTGGGCAACATGGACTCCAGCTCGCGCAGATCTTGTTTCCAGGTGCGGAGAATAGAAAGCCCATAGTGGAAAGCACCAGGCTGAGCAAATGGCGCCGAGTAGCCCTCTAGGGTTCCGGGGCGAATACGTCTGGTGTCGCCATAGAGCCGTCTCAACAAATATTCGTGCGTGATTTCCATCAGTGGTGCTGTCCGTAAAAAGATAGGCGCAACAATAGGGCTACTCAGGAATGCGGCCATCCGCTTACCCTTTTGTGACCAAGGATTGACGGGAGCAACAAGAATCAAGCGGCGTATGCGCTGCGGCGCCAGCGCGGCCGCCATCATCGCCACAGCACCTCCATGGGAAGTGCCGAGCAAATCACAGGACTCTACACCCACCGAGTCAAGAAACAGCAGCAGGCGTTCGGCTGCGGCCTTTAGAGAACAATCGAGACCGGCCGGCCGATCGGAAAAACCGACTCCCAACATATCGACGGCATGCACCGTGTTCTGCCTGGCAAGGACGGGAATCGTATACCGCCAGGAAAACGAGTAACCCAACAACCCATGCAGCAGCAATACTGCCGGGCCGGAACCACTGCGCAAATAACGCATGCGGGACCCGTTCAACGTTATCCAGTGGTCCTCAAGCGACAAATCCCCAAGTGAATGTACCCTGTCGCGATCACCTGTGGAACTTGCTGTAGCGGCCAATGAGTTCATTCGTTTGGGAGAACTGAGAATCAAAATCTTAATAACTTTGTTGATTTTAACCGGAACTACGTTTCCATTAACCGGAACTACGTTTCCAATTGAGGAAAGCTTTAGCCGGGTACTAAATTGACACGAGTAAACTCTATCCAAAGGGTTCGGATCATCTCAATTTCTAGACAATTAAAAGTTGGCCGTCTAAGATACCCATCTGCAATAACTTACAAAACTTCACAGGTAGTCTTCCAAAAAACATAGTATTACACCCGAGAGACTCCTATAATCTAACAAATCGTTTCTTTGAAGCTAGATAGAAGGTTTCTTATGTCTCCGGCCGTGGCAGCGAACGTGCAGAACCGATCCCAGGAGCACAAGCCCTCTGTTTCGCAGCTGCCGATGACCAGCGACTTCAAAACCCGTTTTACTGCTGGACTCCTAATCTTACTGACGGTGGCGGCGGCGACCCTTGCCTGGATTAACTTTCAGAAAGAACGCGAATTTCAGGTTCCAACTGATGGCGCTTGGTGGGTTGAACGAAACGGCAACCTGGTTGTCGATCGCGTCGAAGCTAATGGTCCGGCAGCCAAGGCCGGCATCAAGGAAGGTGACCGGGTTTCGGCAATCAATGAACATGATGTGAAGAGCTTTGCCAGCCTAGTTCGACAGATGTACCAGGTTGGCCCGTGGTCAAAAGCTACTTATTCCCTGATCCGGCAAGGTGTTCCGGTCGATGCTGTCGTGATTCTCGCGCCTGTCGAGAGATCTCTGAATTACTGGCTGCGTTTTATCGCCTTGATTTACCTGGGCATTGGGATCTACGTTCTCATGCGGCGCTGGACCGCCCCGGGTTCGACTCATTTTTACGTTTTCTGCCTGGTTTCGTTTATTTTCTATGCATTTAAATATACCGGCAAGCTTAACCAATTCGACTGGACCATCTATTGGGCGAATGTGGCGGCCGGGATCTTGCAGCCTGCCCTGTTCCTGCACTTTGCCCTGACCTTCCCGGAGCGCCACAATTTCGTCCGCAAACACCGCTGGGTGATTCCGTCGATCTACGTCCCCGGATTCTTGCTATTGCTTGTTCACATCGCGGCAATTGTTTTCCTCGAGGCGAGCGAGGGATTGCGCTGGAATCTTGACCGTTTGCAAATGGGCTATCTCGCGGTGCTCTTCGTCATCGCCGCTGGAGTGCTGTGGCACAGCTATAGCCGTGCGAGCACCCCGATTCTCAAGCAGCAACTGAACTGGGTTACGCGTGGAACCATCCTGGCCATCACGCCATTCACCCTCTTTTACGTGATTCCCTATCTGCTCGGCACGCTTCCCACCGGTGCGATGAAAGTTTCGGTCCTCTCTCTGGGCTTGCTGCCGCTGACCTTTGGATATGCCATTTTCCGTTACCGCTTGATGGATGTGGACCTAATCTTCAAGCGTGGCATGGTTTATACCCTCGCGGCCGCTGCAATCGCTGGCGGGTACTTTGCGATTGTTGCAGGTGTTGCAGAGCTGGTACATGCCAGAATCCCGAGTTCTGGCCCTGCGGGCTTGATTTTGGCGATTGTAGTCACCGCCCTGCTGTTCGACCCGATGCGCCGATGGATCCAGGAACGCATCGATCAGTTCTTCTATCACACACGCTACGACTACCGTCGAACCCTAATTGCGTTCGGACGGGAGCTCAGTGCAGAAACCGATCTTGATCGAATGCTGAGTTCGGTCGTTGATCGACTATCACGAACACTGCTGGTCGAGCGAATGGCAATCTTCCTGTCGACAGGGCTTTCTGAGGGAGGAGCGAAGAACGAGTTTATCCTGACAAAATCGTTTGGCATGACAGCTTCCAGTGGCCTGGATTTGAGCTTCCTCGGGATTGCCCGTCCAGAGATGGAAGCCGATCACCTGTTCTTTGATAACACGCATCAGGTGCCACGAGAGACGCCTGGCGCGCAGGAAGCGATCGCGAAGCTCGATCTCAATTACTACATCCCCTGCCGTGCTCAGAAACGCACGATTGCCGTGCTCGGCCTTGGGAAAACAAAAGAGGGCGACTTTCTGTCCAGCGAAGACGTGGAACTCCTGGAAACATTGGCTGGGTATCTGGGAATCGCGATTCAGAATGCCAGGCTGTATGCATCTCTGGAACAAAAAGTTACGGAATACGAACGGCTGAAAGATTTCAACGAGAATATCGTCGAATCCATCAACGTCGGCGTGTTAGCAGTGGACCTGCAAGACCGAATCGAATCGTGGAATTCGCAAATGGAAGTAATGTACGCGCTTCCGCGATGGCAAGCACTCACCCGCCCGCTCAGTGATGTATTTCCTGCCGCGTTCGTGGAAGAGTTCTATCACCTGCGGCAAACCTCAGGCATTCACAATCTTTACAAGTTTCGCTTAGGGACTCCAACCGGTGAAAGCCGGATTGTGAATGTCGCAATCGCTCCCCTCGTAACTCGGAAGTTTAATGTAATCGGGCGATTGATCATCATGGACGACATCACGGAACGGGTCGAACTCGAGTCGCAGCTTTCGCAAGCAGATAAGCTATCTTCTATCGGATTGCTGGCGGCTGGCGTTGCACATGAAGTGAATACGCCCTTGGCGGTTATTTCTTCTTATGCGCAGATGCTCTCCAAGCAGCTACAAGGTGACGTTCAAAAGAGTGTGCTGATGGAGAAGATTACCCGGCAAACATTCCGTGCATCTGAAATAGTAAATAACTTATTGAATTTTTCGCGCACCAGCGGGGCCGAATTCACGGATGTCGACGTAAACAGCGTAATTCTCGACACCTTGGCGCTGCTTGAGCATCAATTCAAGACGGCGAGGATTCAAGTCCAGGACGAGCTGAGTGGGCACGTGCCGCACATTCACGGCAACACGGGACGGTTGCAGCAAGTTTTCCTTAACTTGTTTCTGAACGCAAGAGATGCAATGCCGAATGGCGGTACCTTGCGCGTGGCGACAACAAATGGCGATAACGTGAGCGTCTCTGTGGCCGACACTGGAAGTGGGATCAGCCAAGAGCATATCCGGCGTATTTATGATCCGTTTTTCACAACAAAAGCCGTTCCTCAGAGAGGGCAGGCCCGCGGCACGGGGCTAGGCTTATCGGTCACCTACGGCATTATTCAAGAGCACGCGGGCAAAATCCGCGTGGAAAGCCATCCTGGCGAGGGCACAACCTTTTATCTTGATTTCCCATTAACCAAGAAGGCTGTAAATGTCTGAAGCTGCTGTTATCACGAGCCATCACGTGGAAGAGAGCACCTCTGCTGCAATTGGGTGGGTGCTCATCATCGACGATGAAGCTGCCATTCGTGAATCTCTTCAGACCTTGCTTGAACTGGAAGGCTATGCCGTGGAAACAGCAGCCAGCGGAGAGCAGGGGCTCGCGCGAGTTGGAGAGCGTGCGTTTGATCTGGTGCTGCTCGATCTGGCCTTACCAGATCGCGATGGGATGGATCTGCTGGCTGAGCTTCGCACCCTTGATGCACAACTCTCGGTAATCATGATCACCGCCTACGGAACCGTGGAGAATGCGGTGCGGGCTATACAATCCGGGGCTACAAATTTCGTTCAAAAGCCCTGGGATAATGAGAAATTACTCGCCGACGTTCGCGCAGCGGTGGCTCGTCACCGGGTGGAAGAAGAAAACGTCCAACTAAAGCGCGCCCTTAAACAGCGCTACAACTTCTCCAACATCGTGGGCAAGAGTGAGCCCATGCTGAAAATCTTCGATTTGGTGGCGCAAGTGGCGCCCAGTCGATCGACAATTCTTTTGCAAGGCGAGAGCGGTACAGGCAAAGAACTTATCGCTAAGGCCATCCACCTGAATTCACAGCGTCGTGATCGTCCATTTGTGCCTGTCAATACTGGCTCGATGCCGGCAGATTTGCTCGAATCGACACTCTTCGGTCATGTCAAGGGAGCATTTACCAGTGCCATCGCTTCCAAGAAGGGTCTATTCGAAATTGCAGATCGTGGCACGCTCTTTTTAGACGAAATCGGCACCATGGGAATGGATACGCAGGCGAAAATTCTGCGCGTTCTGCAAGATCGCAAGTTCATGCATTTAGGCGGAGTGCATGAGTTGCAAGTCGATGTGCGAATCATTGCAGCTACAAATGTGGATCTGCGCCAGCACGTAAAAGAAGGAAAGTTTCGCGAAGATTTGTTCTACCGGCTGAACGTAATAACAATCGAACTTCCTCCGTTACGCCAACGCAAGCAAGACATTCCGCTTTTAGTTGACTTCTTCTTAAGTAAGTTTTCGCAGGAAAACGAGCGGCCTTTGCGGCGCATATCACCAGAGGCACTGCGTCACTTGCTGATTTATTCATGGCCAGGCAATGTGCGCGAGCTGGAAAATGTAATGGAACGGGCAGTCGTGCTCTCGTTGGGAACAGAAATAGGCCCCGAGCTATTGCCCGATCAAATAGCCGGGCGCGGAAACTCCATGCCGATGCTGGAACATCGTGGGGATGCTTCGTTGTTTGAAATCATGGAAGATTGTGAACGCCACATTATTGTGGACATGCTGGAAAAATGTAGTTGGAATCAAACCGACGCCGCTGAAAAGTTCCGCGTGCCGCTCTCGACTCTGAATCAAAAAATCAAGCGGCTTAATATTGAAATCAAGAAGAAAACCAGAGATTAGCCTTTCCGCTTATTTTTCTTCCTGAATCGTTTATCTCACTCGAATAGCTGAAGGATTTCTCTGTTATAGTTCGTTCAGAACCGTCAACGCTGGAACGGTTTTCCTGAACGAATGGAACTCATCTCGCCCACGGATTTCGCCAAAGAGAAGGTTCTTGCAGTGCAGGAGTACGCCGTCCTTGCTGGACGCTCCATTGCCAATCTCTTTCGGCAGCCCCGATATTTCGCGGACATGGTGCAACAAGCGGATCTCATTGGCTTCGGATCTCTTCCTATTGTTGTCCTTACCGGTTTCTTTACTGGAGCTGTGTTGGCATTGAACAGTGCCAGCACCTTGCAGAAATTTGGTTCGCTGTCACTGATCGCACAATTGGTTTCGGTAGGGATGGTCACCGAATTAGGACCCGTATTAACAGGTCTCATGATTGCCGGCCGCAACTCCTCAGGAATGGCGAGTGAACTTGGATCGATGGTCGTAACCGAACAAATTGACGCCATGCGTGCCTTGGGCACGGATCCAATGAAAAAGTTGGTCACACCACGAGTGGTATCAACTATATTCATGTTGTTTTTTCTGACTATCATCTCCGATCTTCTCGGGCTCTTTGGCGGGGCCGTGATCTCCCATCTGGTCTATGCAATTGACTGGCACCAATATTGGACCTCAGCATGGCAGACATTGGTATTTCGTGATGTATTTACCGGTCTGGTAAAGCCTCTGCTTTTCGGATTTATTATTGCCACAGTAGGATGTTATTACGGCCTTTCCGCCAAGGGTGGCACACAAGGAGTTGGACGCGCCACCACGCAGGCTGTGGTCGCAGCTTCGGTGCTAATTTTGATGGTGGATCTATTCGCCACGAAATTTCTAATGGCGGTTCTGGGAAATCGATAAGTTATGGCGGCCCCTCCAAGTACGCTTGAATTACCTTTTAAGTTTTCCAAAGATCCCGCTTCGGAAGTCATCGTCTTCGAAAATGTCTCCATCGCTTTTGAAGACAAGCCGGTGCTCGATGGGATTTCTTTCAAGCTCGCAAAGGGTGAGACCAAAGCAATCTTCGGAGTAGCGGGCTCGGGCAAAAGCACTCTGCTTAAATTGGCGCTGGGCTTAATCAAACCAGACAGCGGGAGTATCTACGTCTTGGGCGAGGATATTGTCCATAAGAGCGAAGAAGAACTTTTTAATCTTCGGCGCAGGATAGGAATTGTATTTCAGGAGAGCGCTCTCTTTGACTCCCTGACGGTACGCGAGAACGTCGCCTTCCGGTTGCTGGAAGAAGGAGACATATCCGAAGAGGAAATTGAAAGGCGCGTGCGAGAGGCTTTGAGCTTCGTCGAACTGGAGAATACAGTTGACTTATTCCCTTCGGAGCTTTCGGGAGGCATGCGACGGCGGGTCGCCATCGCGCGTGCGATCATCACCGACCCGGAAATACTGCTATACGATTCGCCGACAGGCGGACTGGATCCGGTAACTTCGACCACAATTGTCGAGCTAATCGTGAAGCAACGGGATGTGTATAAAACAAGTTCGCTGCTAGTAACTCACCGGCTCCAGGACGCGTTCACTATGGCGAGCCACTATTTCGACCAAAAAACCAATCATATGCAGCCGCTTCCCCCCGGAGCGCTTCACGATGTGCCAATTTGCTTTTTACTTCTCAAAGACGGGAAAATCGTTTTCGATGGAAGTGCTAAAGAGCTTGCAGAGTCGAAAGACGAATATATCCGCGAATATATTTCGTAGTGCTTATTAATTCGTCTTGGCAGCAGCCGCAGCCCGATTCTTTTTCATATTGGCTACGTTATTTTCTGTGCGTTCGAAAAATTTGCGACTCTTCTCGGAGCTGTTAATCAATTTTTCCACATTGCTAAAGAACGAAGGACTGGCTTTTTCGCGCAAATCGCCGAGAAATGGTTTCAGCTTGGCAAAGATCAAAAACATTTCTCCAGAGAATGAAGGCTCTAAAAACAGGTCAACGCTCACAGCTCCGTGATTAGCGAGAGACGCCGCCATTTCCCAATATCCCATTACTTGCCGCAACCAGTTGTTTTCCGGGCTGCCAAACGCAGAAGATACCTTCGAGTAATCGGCATAATTTTCCGGCCAGAACTTCTGTATCCACCATTCGCGGGCCTTGCGGAGTTCGGCTTCACGGCGAAGATCGTAAAGTTGAAGAATCACCTGGGCATCAGTAGCTGTTGGGTTTTGTGACATTGACTACTCCTGTCTATTTTTTATCTAATTATTAGGGGCGTGCCTGTCAGACTTGCCCGTCCACCGTTGCTTCTGCGGTCACAGCTGTTGCTAGTTCAGGCGCAGGGCGTTCGTATTCGCATTCTTTATTTGGACAAGCGATTACCGGGCCGGACTTCAAAAACTTTTCTACCAGGAATTCATTGCCGCAGCTCGGACATTTTTCAGCAATCGGTTTATGCGCAGCAGTGAATTTGCACTTTGGATAATTCGAGCATCCGTAAAATGTGTTTCCTTTGCGCGCTTTTTTCTCAACCAGTTCGCCATCCGCGCAGAGGGGACATTTCACTCCAATGAAATTCTGCTTCACATATTTGCATTCAGGATATCCGCTGCATGCGGTGAACTCACCGAAGCGTCCATGCCGGATCATCAAATTCCGTCCACACTTCGGACAAGGCTCATCGAGCGGAATATCTGGCACCCGCTTGCCCTGGTCTAGACGGCGGGTAGTTTTGCAATCGGGATATCCCGTGCATGCCATGAACTGCCCGAATCGTCCGCGCTTCAAGACCATCACGCGCCCACAATTCTCGCAATATTCTTCCTGCGTAGTTTCTTGCACGTCGGCAGAATCCAGATCCGGAAGGTTGATCGGATTCTCTTTAGTGAAATTACAACTGTCTTTATTTTCTTTGTCGTAGGAACTGCAAGCATAAAACGATCCATGCTTGCCCCACTTAATCACGAGTGGGGAACCGCAGCGCTCGCACTTTTCGTCGGTGGGCTTCTCCATACGCTTAACGTTTTCCATGTGCTTCTCGGCGTATCGGAGGTCCTTCGCGAATTTCTTATAGAACTCGTCGAGGGCGTCAGTCCACTTTTCTTTGCCGTCTTCGACTTCGTCGAGTTGTTCTTCGAGCTTTGCTGTGTATTGGATATCAAAGATGTCGCGGAAATTTTCCACCAGCAGATCGGTTACAACTAATCCAATTTCTGTTGGGGAGAATTTGCCGCCAATCTTCTGCACGTACTGCCGCTCTTGAATCGTGCTGAGAATCGCGGAGTAAGTGGAAGGCCGCCCGATGCCGCGCTCTTCCAGCTCTTTCACCAGCGAAGCTTCGTTATAACGAGGCGGCGGCTCGGTAAAATGCTGCTCAGGATTCAGGCTCTTTAGCGTGAGTTTCTGTCCGGGCTCAAGTGGCGGCAGCTTGTGTTTCAGCTCCTCATCATCGTCGTCCTTGCCCTCCTTCGATTCTTCGTAAACTTTGAGGAAGCCATCGAACTTAAGGACTGAGCCGGTCACACGGAACCAGAACGTCTCATCTTTGGACTTGGCGTCGATATCAACTGTGGTTTGGTCGAACACGGCCGGCGCAATTTGTGAAGCCACAAACCGTTGCCAGATCAGCTTATAAACCTTGTACTCGTCTTCTTTTAAATACTGCTTAATCTGATCAGGATGGCGCATCGCGGACGTAGGCCGGATAGCTTCGTGCGCATCCTGCGAGCCCTTTTTTGATTTAAAGGTATTGGCTGATTCCGGCAAGTATTCTTTGCCATATTGCGAATTGATGTATTCGCGCACTTCGGTCAAAGCTTCATTCGAAACTCTGGTCGAATCGGTACGCATGTAAGTAATTAAACCGACTACGCCCTCTTCCCCAAGTTCCGCACCTTCATACAAGCGCTGCGCGATCATCATGGTGCGCTTTACGCTAAAACGTAGTTTGCGAGAAGAGTCTTGTTGCAGTTTGCTGGTAGTAAATGGCGGCGTCGCATTACGGCGGCGCTCTTTACGATCGACGGTGCGAACCAGCCAGTTGGCATTCTCAAGAGATGCGCGGATCTTTTCGGCATCTTCCCCGTTTGTGACTTCAACCTTTTCTTCGTTTTTGCCAACGAAATGAGCATCGAACGCCGGTGGTTTCGGTCCTGCTAGGCTTGCGTCGATAGTCCAGTATTCTTTCTTTTCGAAGGCTTTGATTTCCCGCTCGCGATCAACGATCAAGCGAAGAGCAACGGTCTGCACCCGGCCCGCGGACAGACCGCGGCGTACTTTGTCCCAGAGAAGTGGCGAAACCTGATATCCGACCAAACGGTCAAGAACACGCCGCGCCTGTTGCGCATCCACCAGAGAGCGGTCTATGTCGCGAGGGTGCTCAAAGGCTTCCCGCACCGCACGTTGTGTAATCTCATTAAAGGTGACACGGCGAATGCGATCGCCATTCTCGTCACCCTTCTTTTTCTTCTTCTTGCTTTTAGCGCCGTCACCCAATTCTTCGGCAAGATGGGCGGCCATGGCTTCCCCTTCCCGATCAGGATCAGGAGCCAGGTAGATGTGATCCATACCCAAGGCGAGCTTCTTCAGCTTGGCAAGTACCTTCTCTTTGCCGGGTATGACGATGTATTCGGTATCAAAATTGTTATCGATATCGACGCCGAGAGTGCTCTTGGGCAGATCTTTCACATGCCCGTACGAAGCCTCGACGGTATAACCCTTGCCAAGATATTTTTGAATCAGCTTGACCTTGCCAGGCGATTCGACGATGACTAAACCTTTTGCCAATGTTTCCTCTAAGTTTAAAATTGTTGTCCCGAAGCTAGCACGAATGGGGCAATGTCAACAAGTTCCGCAAAAAATTCTTTCAGTTTCAGTTTCTGCTCTCAGTTTACGAATTAATGATGCGAGCATGCGTTCAATGTCAATCACTTCTCCCGAAAGTCGCTCATAATCGAGTGGTTTCAACAACTCTAGATCCTTTGCCAGTAGCAGGTGGTACTCGCTCACAGAACCCATTGCAATCTGGAGAAAACGGCCGAACTCTGTATCTCCTTTTCGACAAGTTCCTTCTGCAATGTTAGCTCCGATAGATGCAGAGGATCTTCGCATCTGACTCGTTAGTCCGTATATTTCTTCTCGCGGGAAAGGCTTGCTTGATTTATACACATCAAGTGTGAGGCTGTGCGCCTTTCCTATACCTTCAAATTCCTAAAGCTCTGCAATTGCACTCCCTGCAATGATTTCACTGAAAGCTGATGGCTAATAGCTGACAGCTTTCCCTAAAAACTCCTCACAAAATTCTTCCCTGGCAGTTGCCTCACTTTTCCTGTCAATTCCAGTTCGAATAGCGCGGCAAAGATCTCCGAGGACGACACTCCTGGCTCTAACCGCTCTACGATCTCATCGATGTGCGTGGATTCATCCGCCTTTAATAGAGCGAATATCTTCTTCTCGTGAGGTGCTAATTCCGGTTCCTGAAATAAAGATGCAGTTTCGCCCCTCTTCGATTCATAGGCGCTCTCCGGCATCAACGTAAGTCGCACTTGCGGCGGGAGTTCCTCCCAAATGTCTTCCCATGTTGCTGCCAGCTTGGCTCCTTGTTTAATCAACGTATTAGGCCCCCAGGAATTCTTGTTGGTTACATTTCCGGGTACAGCAAACACCTCACGATTCTGCTCCAACGCACAACGCGCGGTGATACGGGTGCCGCTATATTCGGCAGCTTCGACCACTAGGACTCCAATTGAGATTCCGCTGATGATCCGGTTACGAATGGGGAAATTCTGCGGGGCAGCAAATGTTCCAATGGGGAACTCAGAAATAATTGCGCCGCCTGCGGCCAGTATTTGCTCTCCGAGCCTTGTATTCTCTTTGGGATACATCACATCTACTCCGGTCCCCAGGATTCCTACGGTTTTTCCTTTTCCGGCCAGCGCACCCCTATGTCCGGCTGTATCAACCCCACGCGCGAGACCGCTATAAATCACCAAACCTCTCGTGGCTAAGTCACAGGACAATCGCTCCGCCATGCCAAGACCGTAAGGAGTTGGATGACGTGTGCCGACTAATGCTATCCCTGGCTGCGAGATTACTTCGAGATTGCCGCGTACATAAAGGAGTAAAGGTGGATCGTAGATTTGCCTTAATTGTGAAGGATATGCGGAATCTTCGAGGGAAACGACATGTGCACCTGCCTCCACAGCGCGGGCCAGTTCTTCCTGAGCAAGTTCCATCGACTGCCCGGTGCCGAGAGCTTGAGCCGAGACAGCGCGAAGGCCAGCCGCTTCCAGTTCAGTCAACGAGGCTTTGAATAAGGCTTCTATGCTGCCGAAATGATCGACCAGCTTACGTGCCTTGGTTGGTCCCAACCCTGGTGTGAGTGCAAGTGCTAGCCACTGTGTGGTTGATGTTTCAAAAGATTTGCAAGCTGCGCCAGCAACTTCGGCCAATGAAGCCTCCTGCGGAGTCACAGCGGGACTTTATAGAGCCTGAAAATTCTCTGTCAAGGTCAGATGACACACCTTTGTTAGAATCATGTCTGCGCAGGCATGAAACGACTTAAAATTTCCGCCATATCCTACCTGAATACTGCGCCTCTGATGTGGGATTTTGAACATGGAGATTCCGCTTCCGCATTTGATATTTCCTACACACTCCCATCTCAATGCGCACGAGAGTTGGCCGGGGAAACAGCCGATATTGGCATCATTCCCGCAGCAGCTTATGCCAGTATTCCTAGCTTGAAGATTCTCCCCGGAGTCGCCATTGCGTCCAAACAACCGGTGCGGTCGATTCTCCTTGTTTGTAAAGTTCCGCTCGAAAGAGTCAAGACGGTCGCCCTCGACAAGTCGTCCATGACTTCAGTTGCCCTGGTAAAAATATTATTCGGAAAGTTTTGGGGAGGCGATCGAAGCTTCTCTGAGATCAATCCAGATCTGGCAGAAATGTTGGAAAATCATGACGCTGCTCTCCTAATCGGCGATCCCGCATTGCAAGTGGATCGTTCGTGCTATGAAACTTATGATCTGGCGGAAGAATGGATCCATCTCACCGGCAAGCCATTTGTCTTTGCATTCTGGGCAATTCGTCGAGCGGCAATCAAGAACATTCCTGATCGGTTTGATTTAGCCAGAGTCTTTGCGAGTTCCCGCGATCATGGGTTGCAACCAGCAAATGTTGATTTCATTGTGCGCGAGTGGGCAATGCGATTGAAACTCACTGAAGAAAATGTCCGGCGTTATCTTACCGAGAACATCCATTATTATCTGGATTCCGCATGTCTGGATGGTTTGCAGCTCTTCTACCGCTACGCTCAAGAATGTGGAGCGCTCCCCACATCGCCATCCCTGGATTTTCTGGATTTTCCAAATTCAGCGGTAACGGCGCGATAATTAATCGGGTACGACCGCGAAGCCTGTAAACTGCTTCTAAGTCCTCGAATGTTAAACACTTACCATGCGCTACTCGCAATGTCCATGGGATGGCTTCTGCGCCTGGGCGGTCCAGGGCTCATCTTGATCGGCATCGCGGATAATTCGGTCGTGCCGCTGACCGGCAGCATGGATGTCCTCACGATCTGGCTTGCGGCCAGCCATCGCGAATCGTGGCTCTATTACGCTCTTATGGCAACAGCCGGGGCGGTGCTCGGTGGGTACATCACTTATTACTTATCTCAGAAAGGCGGAAAAGAAGCGCTGGAACGCAAATTTTCTAAGCGAACCGCCGAGAAGATC
Organism: Terriglobales bacterium; assembly: GCA_035651835.1. Taxonomy (GTDB): domain Bacteria; phylum Acidobacteriota; class Terriglobia; order Terriglobales; family Acidobacteriaceae; genus JAOAPG01. The sequence goes on along the minus strand of DASRFC010000020.1, from coordinate 103,161 downwards.
CGCAAAAGATTTGAACGCTGGGGATTCGGAGCAGTGTTCATTCCGGCCCTTTTGCCTCCTCCCTTCCCGCTGGTTCCCTTTCTGGTCGCCGCCGGTGCAATGCAATATTCGCGTAAGAAATTTTTAGCTGCCCTGATCTCTGGCCGCGCAATTCGATATTTAATTGTCGCCGGATTGGGCGCCCACTATGGAAAACCGATTGTGACTTTCTTCTCGCAATACTACAAACCAGCAGTGCTCACACTGGTGGGGTTGGCAGTAGCCGGGGGCGTAATCACTCTTATTGGATACCTTGGGAGGAGAAAGAGCGCAAACGCAAACGTAGCTCCAGTTGCGAGCCGAAAGACGGCCTAGGACACGCGCACTTGGACGAAAAGCCCCGATCCGATAAAATTAAAGCCAATTAAACATGACTCTCAGCAAGCAAGAAGCTCTCGATCTGTTCCGCTCCGATGACCTCATCGGCATTGGCATGGAGGCCGATGCCGTGCGCCGCAAGCTACATCCCGAAGGCGTTGCGACTTACATCATCGATCGTAATATTAACTACACCAACTTCTGCACCGAATATTGCACCTTCTGCGCCTTCTATCGCCCGCTTAAAGGACCGCAAGCCAAAGAAGGATACATCCTCGATTTCGAAACCATTTACGATAAGATTCGCGAGACGGTCGAACTCGGAGGCACCGGCGTTCTGATGCAGGGTGGATTGCATCCCGACCTTAAGATCGACTGGCATGAGCAGATGCTAAGCGGCATTAAACAGCGCTTTCCGAAGATTCACCTGCACTGCTATTCGGCTTCAGAAATCATTGCGATTGCCGAGTACAGCTCACTGACAATTCGCGACACGATTGTTCGCCTGCGAGAAGCGGGACTCGATTCCATACCCGGCGGCGGGGCCGAGATTCTCGACGATGAAGTACGCTACAAAATCGCCCGTCTCAAGTGCCTCACCAATGACTGGCTGGACGTGCATCGCACCGCTCACAAACTTGGAATGCGGACGACTGCGACGATGATGTTCGGCGTCGGAGAAAAGTACGAGAACCGCGTCAATCATTTTCAGCGGCTTTATGAATTGCAGGAAGAGACTGGCGGCTTCACGGCGTTTATTCCGTGGAGTTTCCAGCCCTCAAATACTGCCTTAGGTGGCCGTCACTGGGACGAAGCTACAGCAGTCGAATATTTGAAGACGCTGGCAATCTCACGGCTCTATCTTTCGAACTTCCTCAACGTGCAGTCGAGCTGGGTCACACAGGGTTTGAAAGTCTGCCAAATGGGATTGCGTTTTGGCGGAAACGATGTGGGCTCAGTAATGCTCGAAGAAAACGTAGTGAGAGCTGCGGGTGTGACGAACTGCACAACAGAAGAAGAATTGCGGAGAATTATTCGCGATGCAGGATTCAAGCCAGCCCAGCGGGATACGTTATACCGGCAATATTTCCTGAACTAGCAGCCAAGTTTCAGTAAAATGAAAACGGCCTCAAATCGAGGCCGCTTTCATGTGTTCCATTGAAGATACACAGCACTCCGCCAATGTCATTAGTAGTATTGATCTCTCATGTGTAAAAAGCAATATTTTCTGCAAAAAATCCAGCTCTCCGCCGCGCCGGATTTCCCGTTTTGGCACTTGACGCGATTTCTCTTCATCAAGGAATGGACCTGGCGGGATTTGAACCCACACCTGCAACATTTGGCGGAGTGCCGTGCTGCCGTTACACCACAGGCCCACAAGGCGAACTTATCTGTGGTTGTATGTAAAAGCACGGTTGCCCGTCACATTCCGAGTTGAAGCAATTTCAATTCGGGAAAAGCGGTTGCGGAGGACAGGCTCGAAAGATACCTAAACTGCAACCGTGACTGACGTTTCGGTTCGCGTCACAGGGCGATAAAGTGTATCGCGCTCAATAGGTTCGCGACCTGCTTCACGAATGAGGCGGATTAAATCCTGACGCCGCATCCCTTGTGGTGTTGTTGCCCCGGCGTCGTGATAGATTTTTTCTTCTATTACGGTTCCGTCAACATCGTCTGCGCCGAACCGCAAGGCAATCTGCGCAATCTTTGACGTCATCATTTGCCAGTAAGCTTTAATATGCGGGAAATTGTCGAGCACCAAACGGCTGACTGCAATCTGCTTGACGTCGAGCATCCCCGTGGTTTTTGGCAGATGCTGTAACGCGGTATTTTCGGGATGAAAAGCTAACGGGATAAATGTCTGGAAACCACCAGTTTCGTCCTGCACGGCACGCAGCTTGAGCAGGTGATCGACGCGATCTTCGTCATTCTCAACGTGTCCATATAACATTGTGGCATTGGATCGGAGGCCGATCTGATGCGCAAGTTTTGCTGTTTCCAGCCACTCGCTGCCGTCGATTTTGTGATCGCAAATGATGTGGCGCACGCGATCCGCAAAAATCTCGGCTCCCCCACCAGGCAATGAGTCTACTCCAGCAGCTTTCAAAGCTTCGAGAGTTTCCTTGATCGATAATTTTGCCCGCTTTGCAAGATATGCAACCTCAACCATGGTGAAAGCTTTTAGATGGACCTGAGGGAAACGCTGCTTCAACCCTGAAACCAGATCGAGAAAATATTGAAACGGCAGGTCAGGATGGAGGCCGCCTACAATATGAAATTCCGTTACCGCCTCACTGTAACCAGAGGCGGCAGTCTCGAAAGCTTCTTCCAGCGCCATGGTGTAAGAACCGTGCGCGTCTTTTCTGCGTCCGAAAGCGCAAAGGCGGCAAGCAGCTACACAAACATTCGTAGGATTGATGTGGCGGTTGACGTTAAAGTAAGTCTTATCCCCATGAAGGCGTTCGCGCACAGAATTGGCCAGCCAACCTATGGCTAAAATATCGTCAGTGCGGTATAGGGCCAGAGCGTCGTCACTGCTTAACCGCTCGCCAGCAACAACCTTTTCATAAATAGGCTGGAGGCGCAGATCGTCGGTTTGAAAAGAATGTGGCATCAGCTTTGATGATACCGCAGGGTTGTGGCAGTCACAACGTTATCGCTTTAGCGGTAGTGCCTCAAATTACAACGTCAGCGATCGATAACGAGTGAGTCACACCTTCGCGTACTTTGCGGAATTTCTTAGGGACTTGCGTTAGAGGTTTTAAGACTATAACCGCCAAGAACACAAAGAAAAACTAAAGTACGCAAAAAGGGCCATGCTGGTTTTAGCTGATAGGAGTATTCTTCGGGAAAATAACTGTCAATTTCAAATTGAGCCACTATCGCTTTAGCAACAAGTCTCCCGCTATAAATCCAAAGAACACGACTGAGATCACGCCGTTCATGGTGAAAAAAGCCGCATTCAACTTGCTGAGGTCATCCGCCTTCACCAGGGAGTGCTCATAGGCCAATAATACTGACACAGCGAGAACACCGATCATAGCAAGCTTTCCGAGCCCGAAAACAAAAACCAGACTGAGAAGCAAAAGCAACATCACAATGTGGAAGATTCGGGATATCCAAAGAGAGTTTCTGATTCCAAAATACCGAGGAATGGAATGCAGTCCCGTTTGCAGATCGAAGTCATAATCCTGACAGGCATAAAGAACGTCGAAGCCGCCTACCCAGAACGTAACCGCCGCGGTTAGCAACAGAATGCGTGGATCAAAACTTCCACGCACTGCGATCCATGCGGCTGCGGGAGCGATTCCCAAAGCAAATCCAAGCACTAGATGAGACCACCGCGTAAAACGCTTTGTGTAGGAATAGAGCAATAAGACGGCTAATGCTAAGGGTGAGAGCAGGAAAGCTAAATGATTGAGCTGCCACGCTGCCAAGACCAATATGCCGCTTGAAACAATGACAAAGGTTGCAACAAAGCTCGTTGTTAAGCTGCCTGCAGGAAGAGCACGGGTTCGCGTTCGTGGATTGGCCGCGTCAATCGATGCATCGGCTAAACGATTAAATGCCATAGCAGCGGAACGCGCAGATACCATCGCCACGATGATCCACGTTAGTTGGTGAACTGTGGGAAGACCATGAGCAGCAAGCATGGCCCCACAAAGAGCGAACGGGAGAGCGAAGATGGAATGCTCCCACTTGATCATCTCCAGTGTCACACGCAGATTATGAAACAGAGTCACAAGGTAATTGTAAAGCAGGCAAGAATGGGTTGGCTTAAAGCAGTTACCAAGTCGAAGAATACCCCTCTACACCGATGAGTGGAACGAAGCGGCAATTCTCAAGTCCTGCGACTATCGACTGTCCATCCTGCTTTCGAACCAGCTTCAACTCCTGGACCTTTGCTGGACCAACTGGAATCACCATTCGGCCACCTTCCTCCAATTGCTCGAATAATACTTTGGGAATTCGCGGGGCAGCAGCAGAAACAATAATGCGGTCAAAAGGCGCGTGTTCCGGCAAACCTTTACTTCCATCGCCAACTATCACATCGATGTTCCTATAACCCAAGCTCCCCAGTTTAGCCTCAGCGGCGGTAGCCAAAACAGAATGGCGTTCCAACGAATAAACATACCGCCCAAGTTCCGCGAGTATTGCAGTCAGATATCCAGAGCCTGTACCGATCTCTAACAGCGTGTCGTTAGGTGTGATTCTTAATGCGTCGAGCATGAAAGCTACGATGTAAGGTTGGGAGATGGTCTGGCCTTCACCAATAAGAATTGGATGATCTTCATAGGCTTGAGCGCGAAGTTCCTGAGATACAAATTCATGGCGGGGCACACGAGCCATAGCTGCGAGTACACGCTCATCTAAAATCCCGCGTTTGCGAAGCTGCGCGTCCACCATGGAGTAGCGTTCGGTCTCGAATGAGTCAGCAAAGGTGGGAGTCATACAATACTCAAAAAACACGTTGAAAATAATCTACAAAACTATTCTATCTACTTTTTCCGCCGCCGGATTCTCACATAGAAGCTCACAATCCCGTTCTGATCCCGGAGTCCAACAACAGAAACATTGCTGGAAATGTTGTACACACCTTCAATAATCTGCTGCGAGGTCTGCGAAATATCAGTGCTATATGTGAGTGTTAGATTATCTTTAACCTGCTCTTCGATTGTCACCGCTGGAGAATTAGTTATGGGGGAGGTAACCGTCTGAAGTCCATGCGGGTCGAATCTTATGTGGCTTACGCCAAAGAGACGCTCCGCACGATTGCTGACCGTGGCATTCAGAGCGGCGGATAAGATGGCATTCGACGTATCCTGGCTAAAACTTGATTGTCCGCTCTGCTGTTGGGCGGCAGTCTGGGACGACTGCGTTGTTACGCCAAACGCCAGAAGCGCAACAATGTCTGCGGTGGGCAGAGGCGGCTCGGAACGATACGTTAGGCTCAGGGTGTCTACTTTTCCATTGAGATTAAGTGTGACGTCATAATCGCGGACATGGGTGGAAGCCTGTAAATCGACAACAGGTGTAGTCGCAACAGGATTTGTAAAGGTCACATCGCCACGCTCTAAATGATATTTGTTGCCATTGAAGTAGGCTTCGCCTTCGATTACATCAGCTCTGCCAAGCAGCACGGCTTTGGCTGCGGTGCCTCTCACCTGCAAATCAGCATCTCCCGAGAGCCGGACTACCGCTGTTTGCATCTGTAACTCTGGTGTGGTGACGACGTGCACATTCAGGCGCACTCGATTGAGCAACGGGTTAGTTTGCGGCAAAGCGGTGGTTTGCGAGGTGCGCGCTAGATATGCTCCAAAATCAAAACCGGGAGTGATCGCCAATTTATTAATCGTAATGTCGCCGGAAAGGGTTGAAGCCCTGGATGTACCGAGCCAATGTAGGTCAGCATCCGCCGTTGAGCTCACTCCCGGAGGATAACGAAGCCGCACGCCACGCCCCTGTACCGTAAGATCGAAGCTGAGTTGGCGATTATACGCAGTCGCATTACCACCAAATGTCATCACCCCGCCGCCAGTGTGCGCCGTCAATGTTTCGATCTGCACTCGATTCTGGTTGAATATCAGTGTGCCATTGAGATCGCTCAGGGCGCTGGGCAAATCGATGTGCGCGATAGATCCATTCGCGATCTTCACCGTCCCCTGCATGGTTGGCTTGGAAACTGTTCCCGCAATCGCGCCATCGACTGTTACCGTTCCAGAAGAAGTAAAGTCGGGGTTGAAACCTTGAATTACTTGCAGATCGACATTGCCTTGCGCATGAAAATCAATCTGCTTCTCTCCTATTAGCTGCACGGAACCTTTAGCCGACAGATTGGTATTTTCCCCAACAAGATGTAGCTGGTTAATCCGGAAAATTTGATCGGAAATCGAGAACTGCACTGCCCCATCGTTGCGTACTTTAACATTTTCTAAGTCCGCGAAGAGGTCACTCAGATTCCCCGTCAAGTTGAGTTCTAGAGGCCGTCGCATGGGTCCTTGCAGCCGCAAGTCGCCCGCGATTGCTGAATGCCCCGTAATCTTTGTTTCGAGATAGGTTCTCAGCAAATAATCCATATTCAAGTGATTAAAATGCATATCAAGGGTGGCCGGCCAGTCTCCTCGCAAAAGCACGTCACCGTCCATGAGGAGTTCGGAATCTTTAAATTGCGAACGTCCAGTAAGGTGAAGTTTGGCGCCTTCAGTGACACCGGTGATTGTGAAGTCTCCCGCCTTGTCATGATCAAAAGCAAGATTTCTCAATTTAAATTCCGCATTGATAATGGGCTCGTCGAGAGTGCCCGAGCTATGCAGAGTAAAGTCCATGCGCCCTGCTACCTGCACCCGAGTAACCTGTAATTGGGGAACATGAGCGAGATCAAAATTGGTTCCAACGAGATTGACACGGAAAGCCCGTGTAGCTGGAACATATGTGGTGGCGCCGGAAACACGCACATCGCCGCTCGCCAGTGTTGCGTCTGACAGTGACATTTGGCCGCCACCTAACGTGATATTCGCGCTTAGACGATCAACATCATGGCCCGCGATAACAGCATTAGTAAGCTGAATTTTCCCATCTGCATGAGGATCTGCCCTGGTACCTTGAGCGTGTAATGACAAACCCATGCTGCCCTTTACAGGGTGGTCGTACCCGAGAAGATTAAGAAATTCGCTTATCTCTCCGCCTTGTATGATTAAACCAGCGCTGAATGGATTGCCCGCCTCGAAATTTCCGTTGGTCAACGTGGCGTTTAGATCGAAATTGAGTGACTCCCTCCCGTGGTGAAGTGTGCCGTTTCGAACGATTAAACCATGCGGCGAAAAACGGACTTGCCCCGCAAGAGAATCCCAATGTTGAGGAGTGACCGGCGTTTTTGAAGATAGGCGGATCAGCGAATCAAAGTTTTGCGCTTGGAAGTTACCCACGAAAGTAATATCCGAAATCTTACCTACTGCGGTTCCATCGAATGAAGCCGCGCCTTGCAGCCTTGCAGGAATATGGGCAGAACTGCCGTATGCATTCAAAAATTGCTGCCACTCTCCAAGATCGGTTGTGTTGATCGATAAATGGAGGGGGGTGTTCGACGCAAACACGCCAGATGCTCGAATTTGTGTAGCTCGCGTGTTAGCAACAAAATTGGTCAGTTCAATCTCGCCCGAACCGGCGTGGTAAACGGCGTGAGTTGCCCCACTGAGGGGCATTTGGCCGTATGAAAGATGAGCGGGCGGAGTTACATCCAATGCGATTATCGTTTCTGCAGCACGATACGACCCTTTCCAGCGTGATTCGAGGTTGCCGTTCGCGTTCCCGGCAACTACCAATTTTTTAATAGGATGTCGATCGTTCGACACTGCCGCAATCATCTCGGCAACGGCGAGATCTTTGAACCGGAGGCGAATAACTCCATTCGCCTCTTCCAATTTCTTCGCCTTTTGATGCTTCGTAGGTATGGTTGAACTCCCCCAATTATCAATTACGGCATCACCCGCTACAGCACCGCCCATTACTCTGGCATCAATCTGTGAAAGGCTGAATTGTTTTGGAGTCAAAGCATATTGAGCGCTTACATCTGAGTTATGTGAATCGACGGAAGCATCCTTCCAATCAAGATTCTCTAAACGAAACTTGCCGCTGGTCCTAAAATCTTCTTCGGACCAATTACCACTTCCATTCGCGTGAAACACTCCGCGACGCACTTCTCGTCGACGCGCAACAGCCCAAAGCTGGGCAACATCGATGTTCGCTTCATAACTTCCCTCGAATTTAGGATGTTCAAAGTTCTGCAGCCTTCCACTTGCTTCCAGATGCGAGTGCTCTCCAGTAATTTTTAGCGACTTAAGGTCGAGATTATTGCGGCCAAGAAAAAAATGGGCTTCCGCCGTCCAATCAACCGGACGATAATTTGCAATCTTAGCTTCAGCCTTCCCCAACAGGAGGTTGACCACATAGTGAGTATGCAAAAGCGAATAGCTCATGTCCGCTGAGATATCGTTAGCTACGAAGTCGAGGGGAATTTCTTCGTTCTGCCAGAGCAACTCGCCACGTCGAACTTCGAGCCGACTTACTGCAAAAGAAAATAGTCGTTGAATAGAGGCTTTCGCTGAAGCTGGCTTCAAGGGCAGCGAAGGCTGGTTCGTGCTGCCATCAGGAAAAAAAACGACATGTACAACAGGATGGTCGAGCAGAATGGACTGAAATCCAAATTCGGTACTCAGAGCGGAGATTATTTTGACTTGCGCAACCAGGCGATCGACATGTGCATAAGGAACTTGGTTTGCAGCTTCGCATCCGTGAATCGTGAGATCGCGAATTTCTATTTGAAAATGGAACGGAACGGTATGAATGCTACCAAGTTCAACCTTGCCACCTGTGACTCGCTCCAATTCATTAACCAACCTACGACGCACCGTCTGTTGAAAAGAGTCAGTAGTGGCATACCAACCTAATCCGGCAAGAATTACTATTCCCATACCAGCTAGCGCCAGTAGGTACTTCCCGATCTTTCGCCGACGCGGCTTCGCGCCGGAGTCCGTCATTGCGCGCTGCCCTCAAGCGACGATGGGGACTCGGTTCGAATCTGACTTCCCGAGCGCAGGTTTTGCAACCATGCCACTAGCATCTGATCCATTTTCTTCTGCGTGAGCAGTTCCTTGATCTTCGGTGTCACCTCAGCAAGTGGAACTTCTCTGGCTCCAGATTGTCGTAATTGGGGCAGCAGTTCTTGGTTGTAATAACTTTCAATGGTTTTCGGGTCGATGTCGATCGAAGGACGGAGATGAGCGTCGATCAATCGCATGACATCAATTTCTGCAGCAACTCGCTTTCTGAGTTCATCCTCGCTAAGACCATAGCGAGTTAGCGCCGAATCCCAGCTTTGCTCTGAATCTTTGGGATATTGTTTTCTGATTTCATTAATCCGCACTTGCACTTCCTGGTCGGTAGCATGCTGAAACTCAGCAGAATGCATCTGCTCACGTAGCAATTCCTGATCCACTAATCGATCAAGGGTAGCCTTACGATCTTGCGGCGTGAGCTGATCTAGCGATTTATTCGATGTAAAGGCGTCGAATCGAATTGCGTCATCCCAATCACTTTGCAGAATGATATGGCCGTTCACAGTGGCCACAATGCGGTCGAGGATATCGCCAGCATCAGCCAAAGGGGCATGCGCTGAAAATAGTAATCCCGTTAAAAGAAACAATAATATCTTCTTAACCATCAAAAGCTTTGTCCAATACTGAAATAAACGTTGAAATGGGTCAGTTGTTTCGTTCCATCAAAATTATTATTGACAAAGTTCGGATACACCGGTGGATTCAGGTTATATCCAAAATCAAAGCGGATCGGTCCCACCGGCGTTTTGTAGCGTACACCAACGCCAACTGCATGAGAAATGTAGTTATAGCTGCAATGCAGTGCAGTCGATGGGTTTTCACATGTCCTCTTGTCCTGGTGCCAGCGCAAAAGACTATGGTACATGTCGGTGCCATCCGTGAAAACGTTTCCTGCATCATGGAAAATAGCAAAGCTCATATTGTTCTGAACAAACGGCAGTGTAGATGGGGGAAATCGGAGCTCTACGTTGTTCAAAAATAGCGCGCTGCCACCAAGCGGGGACCCGGTAAGTGGATCGCGAGGCCCAGCCTGATTTAACCCGAAACCCCGATCAGAGTTGCCGCCTCCCGAAAAGAACCTTTCGGCCAAAGGAAGGCAATTCAATGGGCCGGTGCTTGGACACGGCTCGCCAGGTTCAGGAAGGATCGTGTTCCCAAACAGATTCTCTACTCCGATGCGTACGGAACGAGCCAGAACAAACTTTCTCTCCGTTAGACGATTCTTGCCGAAAGCATAGTAGGTGGAGTTCTGCACGAGAATATGGCTGAAATCGGCTTGAGAACCAAAGTAGCTCGAAGCGACACCAGCATCAATCGTGTTGTAAGTACCCTTGGTGGTTTCAAGGTCATTGTCACGGGTATTGCGGATGTATGCAAAACCGGGCTCCCCGACTCGCACCGGAAGCGAAAGAAGCGGGATCAAATCGGTGCTGATTGCTATGTTACTGGCTTTTACCCGGCGATATGTAAAGCGATAAGCCATGCTACTGGCTTTGCTTAGAGTTTGCGCGGCTTGAAAAGTGCCCTCAAGCCGTTGCGAGGTAAACGTAGTTACATCCACGGAGTTGTCGTAAAAAGCTGTAATCGACAACTTCCACGCTGGACTGTTAAACCAGCGTGGCGCGTCGTAGCTAATCAGCCCACGTTGCTGCAGACTACCTACACGTGAATCAAAAGTAATGGTGTGGTCGCGCCCCCTAAAGTTCAATCGTGTAATCTGCAAGGACACCAGTGGACTAATGCCAGTTTTTCCCTGTGCCGGACCACCACCCCCAACCTCTGGCTGCCCAGTCTGGAATTCGAAACCGCCGCCGTAATTAAAGGTATACCTTTTGGCTTCTTGCACTTGGACTAATACATTTTTAGCCGGCTCGATGCCATCCGGGTTCTGCACTGCTGTATCCACCTGACTGAAAATACCTAAATCGTAAAGCTGTTGCTGAGTCTTCAACATATCCACTTGGCTTAGTGGATCTCCAGCCTTCATTTGCAACTCGCGCTCAACTATCAATGGATGTGTAAAGTTGAGACCCGAAACTAGCACATCATCGACCGATACCTGTTTCCCTTCATGAATCGTAAAAGTCACATCCATGCGGTTAGGTTGGTCCGGACTCGGCTTTGCCGAGGCTTCAAATGTGGCATTGGGAAATCCTCTATTGAAGTAATGGTTGAGGACTGACTCTCGATCCTGTGAAATGTTAAATTCTGAAAAAATCTGGCCTTTAGCGGTGTTTATGTAGGGAGTGAGTTGTTCTTCGGAGAATGCGTTGTTCCCGACGACATGAAAGTTTTCGACTAATGTCTGCGGACCTTCGTCCACTTTCAAGAAGACCGCCAGATAATTTTCTTTGCCACGGTAATCATCTTCGACTTCGGTTGAAACCTTTACCTGATCGAAACCGTTTGCTTGATAAAGATTTTCGATCGCCCGTACGTCCGCACTGAGCAGACCTTGGCTATACCTTCCCAGGGATAAGAATCGATCCGCGGGCTGCACTTGCATTCGGGAACGCAGCAATTCATCGCGAAAATATTTATTGCCTGCAATCTCAACCTTCAGGAGTTTATGTCTCGCACCTGCATTCACGTCATAGATAACTTGCAAAAGGTTCTTTGCCGGGTCAGAGTGCCGCTTTAATGTAACTTGCGCCTCGAAGTAGCCGCGATCCTGAAGATAGTTAAGGAGATTCCTTCGACCCTCATTTAAGAGATCGTCATCCAGTGCATCCTCCTCATATACAGGAACGTTTTGCTTCACTACACTGCGTTTCAGGTGAAATCCCTCGACGATAATGTCGACGGTCGGTCCGGGGTCGATCTGTAGGCTGTAATCCACAGCATTGGCGTCTGGTCGATACAATTGGCTGGCAAGCGTCACTTGGGCTAACCAATGGTTGCGCTTTTGATATCGCTTTCGCAGGCGATCCAAGGCAGTGGTCACACGCTGCGCCGTGACCAGATCGCCAGGATGCAAACCCGCTATGTCCTGGATCTGCCCCTCGGAGTAAAAGTGACTGCCCGTCACGGTGACTTTTCCGATTTGCGCTTGTGGACCAGGACGTATGTGGAATTTGACGCCGATCTGCTGAGTATTTGGATATTTCTCTTCCTCCGCGCTCACCGTTGACCGATAGTAGCCATTCTGTTCCATTAATTGTTTGATATTCGACAGGGCGCGATCAAGCCTCGGCGGCGTGAAGAGTTCCCCTAACTGCAGCTTGGAAGTATTCGCAATTTGAGTGGTTGTTGGCCGCACAGTCGTACCATCTACGGTGACCTCACCAATAAAGTAGTTGGGAGTTGTGATGAAAGAAAGGATTGCTGCACTGTCCAGGGTCCTCTCAGCTTCGGCCCGTATATCCGCAAAGCGGCCTGTTGCGTACAACGTTTGTATGCTTTGGCGAAGACGTTCGCGGTCGAGAGGCTCACCGGCTTTTTGTGGAATCAGCCCTTTCAGGACTGCCTGGTCTTTTTCAGTACCGGCATTTGGAAATTTTATGTCTTTAACTTCGAGGCCCTGATACGCAAATTCAGTGTCGAGCGCTGCCGGAGCGGGAATTTCCGGGCTTGTCTCTTGCTGAGTTGCGGGAATCCTTTCATTGTGCAAGGTACGACCGAATGCCAAAATATTAAATGCGCTCGCGAGCATGATCATGATCCACAACAATACTCGCGTTAAACCCAATCGATCTCCTCATCACAGGCGTTAGCGTTCATATGGTTCGATGACCGCGTATTCAGCATTGTTGTATTCGGGTTCGGGAACTCAGCGCACTCTATAATAGCGGGTTGCAGCATTAAAATTGGTGATGTCTTTGGAACCAACCTTTACATCGGACGAAAGATATTCGAGACAGGTGCTTTTCCCTGGAATCGGAACGAAAGGCCAGAACAAACTGGCTGCAGGGCGCGTCGCTATAGTCGGGTGCGGCGCGACAGGCTCGGCGATAGCATCGCTCCTTTCCCGGGCCGGTGTGGGCACGATCCGCATCATTGACCGTGACTACGTGGAACCTAGTAATCTGCAACGGCAATCACTTTTCGATGAAGCAGATGCGGCTGAATCGCTGCCTAAGGCAATTGCGGCGAGCAGAAAGATTGGCGCCTTTAATTCAAAGATCGTTGTCGAACCGATCGTGTCGGATTTGGTTCCTTCCAATATCGAGGAGCATTTAGATGGATTGCAGTTGATTCTTGACGGAACGGATAATTTCGAAACTCGTTACTTGCTCAACGATTATGCGGTTAAGAATTCGAGGCCCTGGATCTATTCCGCCGCAGTAGGCAGCTACGGATTAACTTTAAATTTTCTGCCTGGCCAAACTGCATGTCTCGCCTGCGTTTTCCCGGACTCTCCCCGCGGCACGGTGGAAACTTGCGAAACCGCTGGGATTTTGAACTCTGCAATCAATTTAATCGCTTCCATCGCGTCTACCGAAGCGATCAAAATATTGATCGGAGCTGAAGACAAAGTACGGCGCACTCTGCTTTCGTTCGATGTTTGGGAAAATAAGCAGACGGAAATTTCGGCCGCCAAGCCAATCCCCGAATGCCGGGTTTGCGGCAATAAAAAATTTATCCATTTGGCAGGTGAAGGTCGGCCGCACATTACGTTATGCGGACGCAATTCAGTGCAAATTCATGAACGAAATCGTCCGGTCGATCTCGCAGAGATGAGCAACCGCTTGTCGCCACACGGGGTCGTCCGGAGAAACGACTTCGTCCTGAAGTTCTGGCACGAACCCTACGAGATGACCTTGTTCCCCGATGGACGAGCCATTATCAAAGGAACCACCGACAAGGCTATGGCTCGAAGTTTATATGCCAGGTTTGTAGGAAGCTGAAGATAAAGGCCCGTTGGCTACCGAACCCTCGGCACGAATACAAATTCAACCCCGCCATTGATACTTCGACCTTGCATAGCAATTCCTGGAATTTCTTGATAGGTAGTATCACTCAAATTTGACAATTGAAGGAAGGGCCGAATCGTGCCATTACTCCGGCCCACGGCCAGATCCCAAATTGCGTAAGGATCCTGCCCAACTCTTTGTGTCACCCCGACTCGGGTGCGAAGGCTCATGATTTCCTTGACCTGCCCGGACCAGGAAATCAGCGCATTGTGTGTTGGATAGTTGAAGACGTATTTCGATGTCAGCTCCGGCTGGACCTGCTGGCTTGCTTCGAGCGCCGTGTAGGCTAGTTGTACGGTTTGAGATTTGGGTAATCTCACCCATACGGCGGTCTCGACACCAGTAAAGTTGATATGAGGGATATTAACCGCTTGCCACGGAAGATCCGGAGAACCCCGTACGTAGTCGATGTCGTCCTGCTCGCGTCGATTAAACACAGTGAGTTGGGTCGAGATTTTTGTCCCTAAGTTCCATTCGGGTCCTGCTTCAAAACTCCATGCGGACTCTGGTTTCAGCAAAGGATTGCCAAGGTTTGCAGGATCACTGTAATAAAGATCGGTAAAGGTCGGTAAACGAAAGGCACGGCTGGCGCTGGCACGCAGCTTCAGTCCGCGGCCAACGCTCGCGCTGCCCGCCAATGTAGGAGCAAATTCCGTCCGTCCTCCGCTAAAGATTTCTTCGCGTGCTCCCAATGACAAAAACAAACGATGCAGCGATTGAACATCAAAGTTCACATATCCAGAGCCGCGGTTGCGGGCATGATGACCAAGATTGTTGCTATCGATTTCATCGCCGTCGGCGTTTAAGCCATACGCAACGATGAAACTGTGTCCTAATGTCGATTTACGCCGCGCGTCTGCCTGCCAGCTCTGGCTGATATGGTTGTTTTCATAAAGCGATGGATCATCGCGCACCAGCACAAACTCATCCGAATGCCGCCTATATCCAAAAGCAAGGTCCGTGTCTTTACCAATAGTTTGCGAGATTGAAGCAAACCAGCTTTTGGTACGCTCCCAGGACGGAAAATCTCCATAAAACTGATCTGCCCCAAAGGGCCGATCACTGCCTGCCAATAAAATATCGGTCGCGCCTAAGGCAGTTTTAAAACGAGTCTCGGATGAAGCCGCGTTGCTTTGGTAATCACGGTCAAATTGAAACCCACTCGATGCATCACGATTTGCCGTCGCCTGCTCAGAAAACCATCGGCCAAGGTAGGACACATCCATACCTTGCTGATTAAAACCAAAATTGCCAAAACCGATTCGACTGCGGATTTCAGTTCGAGTCGGCGCACCTGTAATGAAGTTCACGGCACCGCCCAATGCATCTGCTCCATATAACGTGGAGCCAGCCCCGTGGAGTACTTCGATCCGTGTGATCGCTTCCAGTGGCAAAGGTATGTCCATATCATGATGCCCGCTCTGGGCGTCATTGATTCGCAGCCCATTCAATAGAACCAGGGACTGCTCAAACGTGGCTCCCCGAATCGAGAGGTCGGCCTGCACTCCATCCTGTCCCCGCTGTTGCAGATCAATGGAGGGATCAAGGCTCAAATAGTCGACTACAGAGTTGTAGAGAGTAGGCATTTCGTTTGTATCGAGAGAAATTACCGCTCGATTGGCTTCCGATAGCGGAATGGGTTCGAAGGTCCCAGTCACTACAACCGTCTGGGAATCACTGCTAATGGTCTGTGAGACGCCTCCCTGTGTCTGCTGTGAAAAGAGCACGCGCGAAACGAGAAATGGAGAGAGGAATAAAAATAGAAAAGCAATACGCACGGGGGTGGCTATCAATTTTCTTTCGACTTTCACAAAAATTTAACGATTTCGATGTCTTCAACGCTGGTATAGGAATTTGTCTTAATATTTTTACCATGTGCAGTTCGTAAGCGCTTCTGTTTTGACAGAAGTCCAAGTTAGGAAAAAGAAATTTAGGATGAAGTGGCACTTTGGATGGAGACTTTCAGTCTTGCAGGAGGTGCTGCCTAATAATTTAGGAGCGAGGGGCAAACTTTCAGGCCCTGAACTGTCATCAGGCATTGGGGCGGAGTCTCGAGTCCACATCCGAAGTGATCACCCCCCCGGCAAACACTTCGAACAGTAAAATCGATTCCCCCGCTCCCCACACCTTTTCGAAAAGACGCACTCATTACCGAGGCTGCGGATGAGTGCGCCATCGAGCGCTAACAAAACATTGCCAGAGGATTTGTCAACAATCGAGACAATCTCACTAACCAATGTCACTGGCATAGTGCGCCTGACACCCATTTCGTTTCATAGAATTTTTAAATTCTTACTATGCCCAGCATTCAGCTCACGCCCATAATATTTCTTTTAAAAGAATGATGCAGTGCCGGGCGGGTGTAAAATACGTGACACTTAGCTGGCTTCCGAGGCACCGGCTTTGCAATTCTTCGCTTTCGATGATTCCTATCTGGAACGGCTACGTTCGGGCGACTTCCGGGCCGAGGAACATTTTGTGTCCTATTTCAGCCAGCTTATCCAACTCAAGTTGCGCTCTCGCGTGCGTTCCGCCGATGTGATTGAAGATTTAAGACAGGAGACATTTGTCCGGGTCTTTGCCGTCCTGCGAAGCAAGGAGGGTCTCCGTCAGGCAGACCGCCTCGGAGCCTTTGTAAATTCGGTATGCAATAACGTCCTACTGGAGCATTACCGCTCGGCTCCACGCGACGTCTCCATGGACGATGACGAGAATGAAACCGATGTACCCGACTTAAAGACCAATGTTCTTGGCGACATTATGACCCGGCAGACTACACAGATCGTGCGTGAAATTGTTGATGACTTAAGCGAACGGGACCGGCGGATTTTGAAGGAAGTCTTCCTGGAAGAACGTGATAAAGACGAGGTTTGCCGCGAGTTCGGAGTTGATAGAAGCTACCTGCGGGTGTTGCTCCATCGGGCAAAACAAGCATTTAAGTCTCATTATATGAAGAACATAAAGGAGTCAACGCTACCGAGGCAGCTGGCAAAGAATGACCGCTGAAACGTTTTGCCGGACCGCCGCACTATCATTTTGAGGGAATGCGCCATCATGGAACACGACGAAGCAGTTGAATTGATGAGCACCGAGAAATACCTCCTCGATGAGCTTTCGCCGGAATTGCGCGACCAGTTTGAGGAACATTTCTTTGGCTGCGCGGAATGTGCGTCGGATCTTCGTGCCGGTGCCGCCTTCATCGACCAGAGTAAAGCGGTTCTATCGGAGCAGCCCAATGGGGCTCCCACACGAGAGCGTGCACCTGCCTCAACGAGTCCCGGTTGGTTTGCTGGTTGGCGTCCAATCTTTGCTATGTCAGCTCCTGCTGTTCTCTTGGCGGTAGTCGCGTATCAGAATCTGGTAACGTATCCGCAGTTGAAACTGGCATCTAATACCCCCCAAGTTTTACCTTGGGCCTCTGTTAATATCGGCGCTCGCGGTGCGAATGCCCCGGTGATCACTGCGCACCCCGGCGAGGGATTCCTGCTTTTTGTTAACATCCCTCCGGATACCCATTATTCTTCGTACACGGCGGAACTGCACGACGCTAACGGCAAGACGGAGTGGTCGCTGACCATTCCAGCAGGTACTGGCAATGATAGTTGGCCAGTGAGAGTTCCTGCCGCTGATCGAACTGCCGGCTCCTATACGCTGATTGTCGACGGCGTAACAAGTACGGGAGAGAGTACGGAAGTCGGACGCAGCCCTTTTGAATTGCAAATTCAGAAATAATTAAAACGGAGCGAACCCATGGCAAGTGAGGTCCAGCGATACCACCATTTCCACGCAGAGGCGGATATTCTTAGCGCCGAACTCCAACGTCCTTTGCAGCAGGACATTAAGCCCCAGGCATTCGTTAAATTGCCTGAAGAAGGCGGTTATCTTTCGCAACGGGCCGAGAACTTCAGAGTGGAAGGAGTCATTTCCTTTCACTCGGCTTACACCCAGGTCGCGGGAAATGAGAGCTTGAAACCGGCCCACGGTTGGACCACTCTTGTAACCTCCGTGGTCGAAGGACTTAACGTTCTGGATGTGGTGACCGCCGACCGCATTGTCGCGCAGATATCTACCGATCACCCAGCAATGGGTTACGTGCCATCGGTGACATTTCTGGGCACGCGCTTCGAAAATCTGAAGATTGCCGGACACCACGTCAAGCCGGAACTCGATCTAGGTATCTGCGGGCCGAAGCCGCCAAACGATACTCCTTATATCGAAGATTCCGCGTTTCTGAACCGGGTTGCGCAACAATATGCCGGGATTAATCCCTCCAAGAACCTTCCTGATTTGAGCGGGAAGAAGTACGATAAAGGCCTCTTGGATCTCGCCAGAATCAAGGAACAAGACGAGAAAGCTAAGAAGGGACAGGGTCAACGGGCCAAGGTCGAATGTTCATTGGTAAACAGCGTGGGACAGGCTCCAGCAGGAACGACCGCGTTCGGTCATGTCATCGTGGTACCCGACTTCGGCAAGATATTCTTGGCAGAGTTGGATGTGGACCGCGACACATTCCATCTGACAATGATCCGGCTGGATCTGGGTTGCGTGGCGCATGGAAATGGAAAGATTGTAAAAGGGAGTGTTAACGGCACCACCAAGCCGTAATTTTTTGCTAAGCAGTTCTGGGATTCCGCGCATCGACGGTTTGCCGAATCTTTAGATAAGCAAGCTGGATGTTATAGGTCCACTTCTTGGTTGACACAGTGTCTCGGATTTCACGGGCCAAGGCCAGTGCTCGCTGATAATACGAAATTGCCGTCAGATAGTCGTGCCTTTGCAAGTGAACGTTTCCAATATTGGCTATGGCCACCTGATAGTTGTGGACGGCTCCCGCTTGTTCCTATCGTTCCGCTGCCTTTTGAAAAAGCTCCAGAGCTTTTTCGTCATCTCCTAGGCCCAGATAGCAGACGGCCAACTCACCCCATACTGTTGCAACCGAGAGTCGCGCGTTCACGTCTTCAAAAATCTTCAACGAATCCTTGAGCCAGGGCATAGCTTCTCTGTAATGCCGTTGAATCATCAGGTTCTTGCCTATTCCCCACCGCGCATTTCCCTGGAAATACCATCCTTCCATTTCATCGCTTAATTTCAGGATTATTCGGAAGATGCGATCTGAAGCCCCGTAATCCTGTTGGCGAAAGAGAATCATCGCCTGCCGCTGATGCACCTCACATAGAAGTTCAAACAGTCCCGAATCGCGGGCTGTTTCTTCAGCTGCCGCGAGCAGCCGAAGCGAGAGCTCATGTCGCCCTAAAAGACCGTAGCAATAACCGCGATGCATCCACAGCCTGGCAAGCGAATCGATGTCAGAAGTGTCAGGTAAATTGACGGACTCTTGGGATTCCAGATACCGCAAGGCTTCTTCGGTATGTCCCCTTAGTCGAATAATCTCGCTGCGAATAAAGCGAAATTGCCATATTTCGGCGGTATTCCCCTTGTCACCGAACCGGCAGATCTCGTCTTCGGCAACGCGGCTGGCCCCGTCTAAGTCATCAAGCCATAACAGATCACGGGCGTGTTCAACTGCGGATTTTTTCATACTTTGACTGATTCGAAAAAATTCGACGTGATTCAAGGAATCAGTGGTTGGCGGTGCGACCACCAACCACTCACAACACCGAATTCAACTAGGGTTTTGTGTGACCGTCTACGACGAACGGATTGGGGTTAGTGTCGGAAGGTTGAGTGAGGTCGAGAAATTGAGCAACATGTGGACTTGGAGAACTAACCAGTTCCGCAGAATTCGCATTGGGCGCAGTAGCTTGACCACCGGGGGCAATTGCAACAACTAGAGCAGCGAGCATGTTGGTATTTCTTCCGTGGCATTCTTATATATTCGACCAGGCTTCGAGTCAAGCTAAAATCTAATGCAAGTTTGGCACGCGATGCATAATTCATCACTAGAGACTCCAGGGCATAACTTCCAAGGCCAGCTATTACTACTCACCATACTAATTGGAGCTGTATTTGGCCTCACAACTTGTGATCATCCCAGCACCCCGCAAGTTGCGTTCGACCATGCGCGACAGACTTTCATACGCGGGAATCTAGTGCAAAGTCAGGAAGAGGCAGATCGCGGTTATCAACGATTTCAGATTTCCAGCCCTGAGTGGGCTTGGAAGTTCAGAATCCTGGAAGCAGAATCGATGATGTGGCGTGGGATGAGCAAGCAGGTGCTCGTCCTTCTTGATTCTACAATGTTGCCCCTGACAGAGTCAGACGCCATCGTCCCAAGCCTCACATTACAAGGTGTAGCGCATGCGCATTTGCATGAATTCAGCGAAGCAGAGCGGAAACTCGATGCGGCAGAACAGCTCTGCAAGGGATCCTCCAATCCAGACTGCGGAGGGGTGATCCGTGCGCGCGGCGTTTTGGCCTGGGAGCATGGAAAGTTCACACCGGCTCAACAATACTTTGAAAAAGCTTTAACTTTCGCCCGCAACAATGGTGACCGGTTTCTCGAAGCAACCGCCCTGCTCAATCTAGGAGCTGCTTTTCTTCAGGAAGAACACTTCGATGAAGCGATAGACTCTTCCGACTCCGCGCGACAACTCGCCACTTTACTACAAGCCAACGAGATCGAGCAGTCAGCATTGGGCAATTTGGGCTGGGCATATTACAGCATCGGTAATTCGGAAACGGCTCTAGGGTTATTCGTCGATGCGGAAAAACGCGCTATGGTATTAGGTGATGTGATTGACCAAGTACGGTGGTCAACCACTGTAGGCTATATCTATCTAGATAAACAAAACTTTTCCGCTGCCGAGCGCTCTTACCAACAAGGCCTCGACCTCGCAAAACAAATTAATAGCAAGGGAGATGTTTTCAATGCACTGACGTCTTTGGCGCTGACTTCCGAACAGACCGGAAAATTAGAAGAGGCTAATCAGTATGCCGATCAAGCCTTTGCAATGGCACGAGAAGATAGCAATCGGCACGATGAATTGTATCCGCTACTCGTCAAGGCACGAGTCTATGCCGAACAACACGACTCAACGAATTCAGAACATCTGTTTCGTAAGGTTGAGCAGGATCCAGCTAACACTGTTTCTCTCAAGTGGGAGGCCGAGCACGAACTCGCCAGGCTTTACGAAAGCGAAAATCACGCAGATTCCGCCGAGCAGGAATATCGCGCGTCGCTGACCACGTTCGAAACCGCCCGCTCTTCACTTCAACATGAAGAATCCGAGCTACCGTTTCTTACCAATGCTTCCCGTATTTATGACGACTACATCCATTTCCTTGTAGCTGAAGGCAAGACCGACCGCGCCCTGCAAGTCGCCGACTATAGCCGCGCACGAACGCTGGCCGAAGGACTGGGTTTCTTGCAAAAAGGAACAACATTCTCCCCGGCTGCGTTGAATGCCCAAGATGTCGCGCGAAGAGCAGGCGGCACGATTCTTTTCTATTCGCTGGGAGAAAAACAGTCCTATCTATGGGCGATTACTTCGCGGAAAACCAGCTTATTTTCACTTCCTCCTGCATCCGAAATCGATGCCATTGTGCAACGCTATCGCAAAGCTTTGCTGGGACCGCAGGATGTTCTCGAAACCGCAAACGCCGACGGAGCCGCGCTTTACCGGATGCTCGTCGAGCCCGCCAAATCGATGCTGAAAAATGGCAAGATTTTAATCATTCCCGACGGCAGCTTGAACGGCCTGAACTTCGAAACGTTATTGATCGCACAACCGAAACTACATTACTGGATCGAAGACGCAACCATCAGCAACGCCAACTCGCTTCGGCTCCTGTCGCTTTCCAAAACGCCATCCAACAAAGAAAACGGAAAGCTGCTATTGATCGGTGACCCCATCTCTCCCAACAGCGAATATGGCGAATTGCCTAAAGCGGCGTTAGAGATGGAAAACATCGAAAAACACTTTGCCTCCACTGACCGAACAACTTACGCCCGCAGCCAAGCCACAACAGCCGCTTATCTTACGAGCAAGCCTGAACAATTCTCCTACATTCATTTTGTGGCGCACGGTACGGCCAGCCGCCTGAGCCCGCTTGATTCCGCCGTGGTATTGTCTCAATCTCCGGGTTATTCTTTGGCTCAAACCGATTCTTACAAACTCTATGCCCGCGACATTATTCGTCATCCATTGCACGCGGATTTAGTGACAATTTCCACCTGTCTCAGCGCCGGTACGCGATCGTATACCGGAGAAGGATTGGTCGGGCTATCGTGGGCATTTCTTCGCGCGGGCGCCCATAACGTGGTCGGTGCTTTGTGGGAAGTTAATGATACTTCTACCCCACCCTTGATGGACCAATTTTATGCTGAACTAAAAAAGGGACGCAGCCCGGATGCCGCCCTGCGCGCTGCGAAATTGTCTTTGCTGAATTCTGCCGGCAGCTTCCGCAAACCCTTTTATTGGGCGCCCTTCCAACTTTATTCGGGCTCCTAACTCGTAAAAACCTGCCTTCAATTTCCCGTCCACCTGTTACATTCGATTTATAAAGCTCATCTATAGCAACAACGGACAGCCTTTAATTTCGAATGCAGAAATATCTAATCCTTCTTCTATGCATTCTGCCTGCCTTCGGTCAGAGCAATGATGGTGAATTGCATTTGAAAGTAACTGATCCGTCCGGTTTAGGTGTCAGATGTGCTGTTAAATTCGTAAGCGAAGCCAATCAATATGAAAATGTTTTCGCTACAGACGATACTGGCAATCTCGCTCTACAAAGACTGCCTTATGGCATTTATCGAGTTCACATCGAGCAAGCAGGCTTTGCTCCGGTCTCCAAATCCATAGAAATCCGGTCAGCCATTCCTGCTGAGTACAGGATTAAGCTTGAACTAGCCTCCACTAACACCAGTGTCACTGTCACCGATGCGGCCACCATGCTTGATCCCCATCGCGTGGGTTCAATAGCCGAGATCGGCGCAGACCTTATCGAAAATCGGCCATCATCATTGCCAGGACGTTCCGTGCAGGACTTGATCAATTCACAACCTGGGTGGCTGTACGAGGGCAATGCCGTTTTGCACCCTCGTGGCTCGGAATATCAGACACAATTTGTTATTGATGGTATCCCACTCACAGATAACCGTTCGCCGAGTTTTGGCCCTGAAATCGAAGCTGATGATATTGATTCCATAAGTATCTACACGGCGGGAATTCCGGCTGAGTATGGAAGAAAGATGGGCGGCATTATCGAGGTAAACACTAAGAGAGAAACGCAGGAGGGGCTGCACGGGCAGGTAGTAGTTTCAGGCGGCAGCTTTGATACAGCGAGCGGCTTTGCTCAGGTCCAAAATACTTGGGGAAAGAATGCTCTTGGCGCGAGCGCCGATGGAGATATGACAAGCCGTTATCTGAATCCTGTAGTTCCGGAAAACTATTCGAATCGAGGTACGACAGGCGACTTCTCCGTTAATTACGAGCGCGATTTAACGCCATCGGACCGGTTAAACATGAGTGTTCGCCACGAATTCTCGCGATTTGAATTACCGAACGAGCAACTACAGCAAGCGGCAGGCCAGCGGCAGAATGCCGATAATTTTGAAACCATGGGCAGCATCTCGTATCAGCACGTTTTTTCATCGAACGTCGTCGGAAACTTTCGTGGAATGGTCAGGGATGACTCGAACAATCTGTATTCCAATGCGTTCTCTACTCCTATTGTCGCTTTCGGACATAACTATTTTCGTGAAGGATATTTCAAGAGCACAGTTACGATTCACTCCGGAAGACAGGAGTGGAAGGTAGGTGTGGAATCTGATGCTACATTTTTGCACGAGAATTTCAACGACATCATTACTGATCCAACCCGCTTTGAGAATGGCACTCCCGCCACGTCTAGCTTTACCGCGAGTCGCCCAGACTTGGAACAAGCGGCTTTCGTGGAGGATTTGATCAGACTGGGGAAGTGGACGGTGAGCGCGGGCCTTCGCTGGGATCACTATCAGCTGCTGGTCAATCAAAATGCTGTAAGCCCGCGGTTGTCCGTATCCCGCTACTTGCCTTCGGCAGGCACGGTGGTACATGCGTCCTACGATCGAGTTTTTCAAACGCCCTCCTTTGAAAACATTCTGATCGCAAGTTCGTCGTCGGTGACTTCGCTGAATCCCAGTATTTTGAGGCTGCCCGTTGAGCCTTCACATGGCGATTACTATGAAGCTGGCCTTACAAAAAATTTCTTTGATCAGTTTCGGCTAGACGCAAATGTCTTCCGCCGAGTGGTTAACAATTTTGCCGACGACGATCAATTGCTGAGCACAGCCGTCAGTTTCCCCATCGCATTCCGCAAGGCGATCATTTATGGGACTGAGGGAAAGATTGAACTACCGCACTGGAGAAATCTGTCTGGATTTGTGAGCTATTCCTACATGGTGGGCAATGCCTGGTTTCCAGTCACCGGTGGACTTTTTGTAGGCGACGATGCAACCAATGCGACTACTCAGCTGACGGGACACTTCCCAAATTCGCAAGATCAGCGCAATACAATTCGAACGCGCTTTCGTTATCAATTGCTGCCCCGGTTGTGGTTTGCTGCCGGCGCAGAGTACGGAAGCGGACTTCCATTCGACTTCGGAGGAACCGTCCAGCAAGCTCTTGCGCAATATGGCCTCCAGGTTGTGGATCGGATCAATTTTGATCGCGGCCGCATAAGACCCATGCTTGCCATTAATGCGTCTTTAGGAATTGATCTATACAAAAAGAACCATTTCAACACCCGGCTCCAAGTCGATGGAGAAAATCTAAATAACCGGCTCAACGTGATTGACTTCGGAGGCCTTTTTTCAGGGAATGCCATTGCTCCGCCAAGGAGCTACGCTCTTCGCTTGACGACCACGTTTTAACCACGGATCTACTTACGTGCTACCATTGCTTTAGTGTCATGAGGCGATTGCTTTCTACTCTCGTGCTGTTCGTGGTCAGTTGGAGTGTATTCGCTTCCGCAGCTTTGAATGTCTCGGGAGTTGCTACGGAAGCATGTTGCCGCCGAAACGGCAAGCATCATTGCACATCAGGCACAACGGATTCCGGCAACGCGGGCGCGGCGTTCACCGCAACTTCTCCGGGCTGTCCGCATCATTCTCATTCATCGCTACTGACGGGCGCAGCTCGGCTGCAATCAAACACTTCCTTTAGACTTCATCTTCCAACTGCAAACCTTCTGACTGTTGCAGACGTTTTATTTCAGGACTCTCGTAGCGAAATCCGCCATGTAGAACGCGGACCTCCTTCCGCCAGCTAACTCTCCAGCAAATTTAAAGCACAAATTTACAAACCTGAAAAAGAGCTGGCTCCAGCCCGGGTTCAGTTACACCCGCACGAGAAAATTATGAAAGCGCGAACTATCTTTTTATGGGCCGTTCTTGCCATTATTTCCATTAGCTGCTTTGCCACAATCTTTGGCTCTGTCCATGGCGTCATTCACGATCCGCAGCATCGCCCCATTCAAGGCGCAATGGTAATGCTGAAATCAAAATCGTCGGAATGGTCGAAGAGCACGATGACAAATGCCGCAGGCGAATTCGAAATGAATGCAGTACCCCTCGGTGAATACTCGATTGCAGTGGCCAATCCCGGCTTTGCGCAGGCTACGCAAAACGTTGTTGTGGCATCTGGCACAGAACCGGTCGTGCATTTCCTATTAAAGATCGCGGCTTCAAACGAATCCGTAAATGTTTCCGCTGAGTCTTCGGTTGCGCCTACCGATTCTGTCACACCCACTACCACCGTGAGCCGTACTGAGATTCAGCGGACCCCGGGTGCGGATCGCAGCAATAGTCTTGCCATGATCACTGACTATGTTCCCGGAGCGTACTTTACCCATGATCAATTGCACATTCGTGGTGGACACCAGACTAGCTGGCTTGTCGATGGTGTTCCCGTACCCAACACAAGTATTGCCTCCAATCTCGGGACGCAGTTTGATCCCAAGGACATCGATTATTTGGAAGTCCAGCGCGGCAGTTATAGCGCTGCATTTGGCGACCGGACTTACGGCGTTTTTAACATCGCACCGCGTACGGGATTCGAACGTAATAATGAAGCCGAGCTAATCACCAGCTTCGGAAATTTCTATCAGAGTAATGATCAGTTCAATTTCGGCAGCCATACCCAACGCTTTGCTTACTACGCTAGCGTGAACGCGAATCGCAGTAATCTCGGCATTCAAACGCCTGTTCCGCAGGTTGTTCACGATGCTGAGAACGGTTATGGAGGTTTTGGATCGCTTATTTTCAATGTCGATCCCTCAAACCAACTGCGCTTGGTGACGGCCCTGCGCAAAGACTACTACCAGATTCCTTATGATCCCTTTCCGAATGACATCGAGAACGCACCAATCGCAGCGAACGGCTTTGCAGCCCAATATCCAAGTCTCGGCCTTCGTGACGGCGATCACGAATCGGATGCCATCGTGAACTTCTCCTGGGTTCATACTTTCAATTCACAACTTCTTCTGACGGTCTCGCCATTTTTTCATTACAACCGCGCAAGTTATGAAAGCTCGCCAAATGATTTTCCTGTGGCGACCACGCAGGATCGCAGTTCAACCTACGGCGGGGGGCAGGTAAGTTTCGCCGCAAATTTAGCGAAGAATAATTTGCAAGTGGGTCTGTACAGTTTCTACCAACAAGATAGTGAGCTTTTCGGAGCGGTGTTCAATGACGGCAGTGGCCAACCGTTTAGGGATAATGAGCACCCGTCTGGCTACTTAACAGCTTTCTTTATCGATGATAAATTCAAACCTTTTTCCTGGCTGACGTTAACAGCCGGTATGCGTCCGACGCATTTCTCCGGCGGAGTAACTGAAAGTGCGATCAGCCCGCGATTTGGCGCGGCAGTCAACGTGCCACATCTGAACTGGACTTTCCGCGCTTTCTATGGACATTACTATCAAGCTCCTCCGCTGATTACAGCTTCCGGTCCACTGCTGCAATTTGCCAACGCTAATAATCTGGGATTTATTGGGCTTCACGGCGAACGCGATGAAGAGCACCAGTTTGGCGTGATCATCCCGTATCGCGGGTGGACGCTTGATGCAGATAACTTCCGCACCAATGTCGTAAATTTCTTCGATCACAACAATATTGGTGAATCCAATCTGTTCTTCCCTATCACCATCGGACAAGCCGTGATTCGAGGATGGGAGCTGACCTTGCGTTCACCTCGTATAGCCCATCGTGGGCAAATTCATCTCGCATATTCCAACCAAATTGCCGAGGCCGGAGGAGCCATCACAGGCGGTTTAACCGACTTTTCATTGCCGGCAGGTCTCTCCCCGCTGGATCATGATCAGCGCAATACCCTCAATGTCGGCGGTGATCTAACGCTTCCTTGGCACAGTTACGCGACGACGAACGTCTACTACGGTTCCGGCTTTACGAACGCTTTTCCCGGACAACCATATCCGGGCGATTACCTGCCGCAACATACGACATTTGATCTCTCGCTCGGAAAGGATTTTGGTGAGCGCATCTCGGCATCAGTCAATGCCTTGAATGTAGCCAATCGCCGAGTCGAGTTGGATAATAGCGTTACTTTCGGCGGTTTTCACTGGAATGAGCCGCGAGAAATTTACGTGGAATTACGCTATAGATTCCATTACTGACGGGGTGGTGATTGCTCAGATGAAGTCGACGAAAGCTGAATTGAACTATGTCTCGATGCTGGAAGTTGCGTTAGACGAAGCCCACAAGGGACTGGCTGAAGGCGGTATTCCAATTGGTGCGGCGATCTTCAATGAGAGCGGCACACTCATCGGAAGTGGCCACAATCGGCGCGTTCAGAATGGCGATCCCTCGATGCATGGCGAAACCGATGCCTTCCGTAACGCGGGACGGCAGCGTAGCTATCGCAACCTGATCATGGTCACTACACTGGCGCCGTGCTGGTATTGTAGTGGGCTCGTCCGCCAGTTTGGATTCGGCACCGTCGTAATCGGCGAGAGCCGAAACTTCCAAGGCGGTGTTGATTGGCTGCGCTCATTGGGCATATCTGTAATTGACCACGATTCGGAGGAGTGTGTCTCTTTGCTCGCCGGATATATAAAAGCCAACCCAGCGATATGGAATGAAGACATCGGGGAGGAATAGCTGAATTAATGGAGATCTCATCCCGGCTTGCTGCCCCAACTCAGCCCATCGATAACGAGTGAGTTTCGCCTTTGCGTACTTTGCGGAATTTCTCAGCGAACTTTGGGTTAAAGGTTTTAAGACTGTAACCGCCAAGAACACAAAGAAAAGCCGCAAAGACCGCAAAAGGGCAAGGCTGGTCTTTAGCGGATGGGAGTATTCTTCGGGAAAATATAACCGTCAATTTTCAAATTGACCCCACTACCGCAAAAGGGCAAGGTTTGTGTTCTGCCGTACAGGCATCGTACAATAAAGTTTAATTGTGGTTTTCTGCAGAGAAATACCAAGTCTGCTTTCAAGCCCAAGTTTAGAAAAGGACGGCCGGCGCAACCCGGTCTGGTGATTGGCACAGCATGATCGTTTTACTTACGGTTATTCACATCATTGTTTGTTTCTTTCTCATCATTGTCGTATTGCTGCAAAGCGGTAAAAGCGGCGATATCGCCGCTGCCTTTGGAGGCCAGGGTAGCCAGACTGCATTCGGCCCACGCGGCGCCGCTACTGCTCTTTCGCGCGCGACCACTTGGTCTGCCATCATCTTTATGGTCACGTCCATCACTCTTTCGATTATGGCGCAAAAGCGTGGAGGCACGAATTCCGTATTGCAGGGTGTGAGGTCTTCTCCGGCTAATTCGCAGCCAGCCAAATCCGCTCCGGCGCCAGCACCTGCACAGCAAAAATAAGCCATTCGGTTTGGAGCCATTGACCCGTAAAGCCATTGCCCCGTAACGAGCTCGCAAACGCAGATTTATGATTCACGAAATCCTTCCTGTTGGGCCGCTTCAGTGTAACTGCTCCATTATCGGCGACGAGGGGTCACGCGAGGCTATTGTCATCGATCCCGGCGATGACCTTGATGACATCTTCGCAATCATTCGTAAACACAATTTAACCGTAAAGCAAATTGTCATTACCCACGCTCACATCGACCACGTGGGTGGCGCGATGAAGCTCCGAGCCGCTACAGATGCGCCTATCTTGCTCAATGAGAATGATTACGCACTGCTAAAGATGCTGGACGTACAAGCCACTTGGGTAGGAATGAAGTCACCTGGGAAAGTCGAAATCGATCAAAGTCTGGAGCAAGCCGATACCGTTAAGGCGGGAGCAATCGTTGCAAATGTGCTGCATACGCCCGGCCACACCGAAGGTAGTGTTTGCCTTTATTTTCCTCACGAGAAAAAGCTCATTGCTGGCGACACGCTATTCGCAGGCAGCATAGGGCGCACCGATCTGCCTGGAGGATCGTTGGAGAAAATCATCGATTCAATTCACGAAAAGCTCTTGGTGCTTCCGGACGAAACCATCGTAATCCCAGGTCATGGCTCGTCTACTACCATCGGCAACGAACGCGAGCGCAATCCGTTCTTAAAATAGAAGCATCGATAATTCGAGTGCGTTTATCTTCCCGGCTGATAAATCGCGAAGTTGGCCCCTTGTGGATCGGCCATAAACGCCATTCGGCCCACGTGCTCCATCGTAAACGGCTCAACGTGAAATTTTGCCTGAAGTTGCTTGGCCTTGGCTGCCGTCGCGTCGCAATTCGAGGTCAGGAAATAAATTAACCAGTGCGGGGGCATGCTAGGATCGCGTTGCGCCACCGATTGAATACCACCAATCGATTCTTTGCCATTCACGATATGTAAATAGTCGGAACTTGGATCGTGGGAATCCTTAACTATTTGCCAGCCAAATAAATCGCTGTAAAACTTTTGTGCACGAGCGGGATCGGGCGTGCTCAAATCTGCCCAGCAAAACGTCCCATCGATTTCGCTAATACCAATGCCGCTCTCGCTCTTCGATTGCCAAATCGAAAACATGGCGCCCGTTGGATCTTGAATTATGGCCATTCTTCCTTTATCAAAAACATCGAATGGCTCGGCTAGAATTTTGCCCCCAACAGCGGAAGCCTGTTTCGCAGCGGCATCAGCGCTTTCGACCTCTATATAGATATTCCAGTGTGGCGGCGCTCCCTGACTACGTTCTTCTTTTTTCATCGTGTATGCGGCACTTACATTCCGTTCCCGCAATGAAAAGATCGTATAAACATCCTCTGGCCCCATCGGAAAGTCATTCACCTTCCAGCCGAATAATGAACTATAGAAATTTTTAGCCGCCTGTTGATCGGTGGTCGCGAGTTCAACCCAGGAAAATGAACCGGGCGTATTTCTATCAATGGTTTTCATGGGCGCAGTATATGCCGAAACCGGAGCTCAGGGAAGATCAGGAAGTTGAATTATTTGTAAATTCATTGCACAACATTCTGCTCAGTTTCCATAGTTTCGAACAGTTGCAGCACTCGCTCCATTCCTTCCCGAAACTCCTCTTCAGGAGTAATCAAACTCAGCACCAGATATCCATCACTTGGGAAGTCGTAAAAGTGTCCAGGATGGACCAGCACTGACGTCTTTCGCAAGATATCAATCGCTAAATCCTCATCCGACTGCACTGCCGGGACTCGCAGCACCGCATACCACCCGCCCTCCACTTCCAGTCGCTGACAGGTTTTTTGTCCACTTAGTTGCCGGTCTAACTCCGTCAAATTTCGTTGCACGCGTTCCAGTAACTGGGATTGAATATTTTGTCGCTGGTGGAGCAATACAGGTGTTGCCAGCTGAATTGGGGCGCTCATCGAAAGATAAGTATCAGCAATAACTTCCATTCGTCCCAGGGCGTTTTTGACTTCTTCTGCGGGGCCGCTCGTCACCACCCAAGCAACCTTCATCTGCGGAAGTCCCGAAACTTTCGACAATCCGCTAAGCGTAAACGTCAGTGTCTTCTGATTCGCTGCAAACGTCGTTCTCTGTAAGCCGTGGACGTAATCCAGGAACACCTCATCGACAATCAATGCTAACTTGTGCTCTCGGCAAAACTCATTCAGTTCCCGGCATTCCGCATCGCTGACAAAAGATCCAGTCGGATTATTAGGATGCACTAGCACAATGGCCCGAGTGCGTGAAGTCACTGCCTTTGCCAATGATGGGAAATCAATCTGCCAGCCATGGTCGTAGAGCAATGGATATGGCACGAGCTTTACATCCTGCAAATCGGCCAGAAAGTCGAACAGAGGATAGCTGGGTTTTGGGACAAGAATTTCGTCTTCGAAATCGCACAATAACCTAAATACGAACGAATATCCTTCGCTGGTACTGGTAGTGAGGACAATCGATTCCGGATCCAGGCCAACTAGGCCATGCTGATCTTTGTAATACGCAGCGACCGCTTGGCGAGCGTTAAGAAGCCCCTTTGATTGCGGATCGTAATCCAGCGCCTCAGTTCTGTTCAGTGAACTCAGAATCAGCTTGGCATCGTATTCCAACCCAGCTCGCGTGGGATTCGAAACTGTCAGGTCGAGCACTTCCCTGCCACCCGTGAGCAATTCACGATGCGCTTCGGTAAAACGATTGGGAGTGAGCCTCCACTCGGTGCGTTTGGAAAACATAAACGACCATCATACAGATCAGAAAGGCGAGCCTGAATTATCGATTATTACGACTCCAGCAGTAATCTCAGGGTATGACGGTAAGGAGCAGCGCGAGCTATTGTCAGCTCAATGAGTGAATAGAAACTTCTTTTCTTCTGGTGGTATCGGTTGATTGAAGCAAAAAGATAGCCGTGATTCAATCTCTGATCCTGCAACAAGAAAGAACCACGGCTAGAGTATTTTGGAACCGCGAGATATTATTGACCAGTGAAAGGACTGTTAAGCCACGGCGTGAAGAGCACATTCGGTCCGCTCACGGATGAACAGTTCTTTTTCGTAGGTCCGCCGAAACATCCCCACCAATTTTGTGTCGCGTCCACTTTTCCGGTGCCCAGGTTGTCGACGCCGATCTTACCAGCCCCTAGCAAATTATTCAGGTGAAGCGTGACTGTGGCGGGAGTATTGGCGACTACATCGATAGCTTCATTCTCAATTGTGTTTTGAGTAATGATGGTACCTCTGATGGGGGAAACTCCGAAAACATTGATGCCAGTCGGACCTGGCGTGAATGAATCGTCCGTATCGGCGTGATTTCCGGCGATATGGTTTTTGATGATGCTGTTATTGTTGAGATTCTGCCCAGGAGTATGGCTGTGCATGGACACTCCCGGCAGCCCATTGTTAGTGAGTGAATTTCCAATCACAACGTTGCTGTAAGTCTTTGCACCGGGAACAGAAGTAAAGAGACCCACGCCCGCGCCAGCACCAGCTAATCCGAGTCCATTGCGGTACGAATTATTCGCAGAGATTGTATTGTGGTGAACTCCGAGGGGCGCAGGTGAGCCAGTAAGAGCGGCTGGTGGATGCGATGCCAGAGTTATGCCGCAATCCGTGGGATTGTCATGCACAATGTTGTTGGAAATAACATTGTGGTGAGTTGCGCCAGTGTCATCGCTAAGAAGGATTCCCCCGGAATTCTTGTAGACCCTATTATTCGTAATAATGGAATAAGTTGCTCCCGAGAGATGCACTCCTTCACCGCAGTCGAAGCCCTCCGCAGTTTCCCAAACGGGCAAACCCGGGCATGTTCCAGTTTGCGCCGATAAACTCAGATCGTTATTGAAAACGTTGGTCACGGAAACAGTGACGTACGCCGAGTTTGCGATGAGAATGCCTTCAAAATCTGCATTCTTCACAGTGAATCCGGAAACCAGAACGTGGTTGAGTCCGGGATTGTCGAGGCCATCCACATAGATACCATTAGCAAGGCCAGTAGCATCGATAATCGTATTGCCTCTACTCACCCCGACCAAAGAAATTGATTTATCAATAATGACATCTTCAGCGTAAGTCCCCGGGCTTACCTTGATGGTATCTTTTGGATGGGCGGCGGCCACCGCGGCAGAAATAGTTGAATAGCAACCGCCTGAGCCACCCGTATTAACGCAGAGCGTAGCCGCTAGTGCGGCGGAAGACAGCCCCATTCCAACCAGGGCGTAGGCAATAAGTAAAAAAGCAGTAGGCCATCTTCGCAAATTGGTCTTCGAGATGTTGGAAAATTTAATTTTTATTTTTCGGAGCGAAGCTGTGTAGTTCATGGGTCCTCCAGGGGAACAATGTTTGAGAATTGCTGACGAGACCTGAATCGAGTCAGATCATGGAACTGCGGAACTTCAGGTAAACATCAAGCGTGGTTACTGGGGGAAGGTACACCGCGCCAAGGCCATCTCTAAATCAGGCCTATGTTGAATCTGTTTTGTTAATCAGTCAAGTTAAATCCAGAGAAGAAGGTTAGGGAAGATTTCCGAGTTTAGCTGCGCTTGTTGTCTCCCATGTAAGATATTGCAATCTTCCGAGGAGTGACTATGAACAATTCCGCTGCCACCCCTTTCGATAGCGTCGAGAACGCGCACGATTACGTCAAACTTCTCGTAGAAGCAGTCATCGAGGCCAGGCGAGACATTGAATCTGATGTGGAAGCGGCAACGGAGTCGAAATTAGAACGTAGAGTAGAGGCGCTTCGACTTGTACAACATAAATTAGACAAGCTGGAACAGCATTTGAAAACCAGTGGGCGGTTGCTGAACGATTTGCGCACACTGCGTCGGTTATTGCTTGAGGAAAGGCAGTGAGACAGTACCCCCGCCGCAATTCCCCATTAGTTTCGATTAATTCTCGTCTCTGCTTACCACCCTATATTTATTGAGGACGGCTTCACTCGAGATCAGGCCCTCCAGTTTGCGGAAATCCGCGCGGCTCACAACCGGCACCAGTGGGGTTTGATACACATATCGCAGCGCCATCTCTAGCGGGTAATCGGGATGCAGGTAGGGCAAACGGGCTGTCGGCAATGCCGAACCAAGGGTTTGCTCTCCTTTGCCTTCTCCGTCGAGAGTTTCCAACACTTCGCGGGTGATGCTGCTCCATCCGCTAGGACTTAAACGGACCAGAAAAGTATCCGCCTGGGATTGTTGTGCTCTCAAATTTGCCTGGTGAACTGTTTCTTCTGAATTGAGCAATAGTCCACTGGGAGTTTGCATGGCATCTTCGACCCGAAGAATGCTTTCTTCTCTTTGTTCTTCCATGGAAGGCAGCTCAAGGCCGTCCTGCCGCGATAAAAGATCGAAGATGGGCGTGGGTTCGAGAGTGCGGGAAATCAGGTATGCGAAAGTATTGGCAATAATCACGGGAACGATGATGGAATAATTACCACTGACTTCAAGAACCATGAACACCGAGGTCATGGGGGCACGCAAAAAACCAGCAAAAAGGACGCCCATGCCAACGAGCGCGTAGGTCCCAGTAGATCCAGCCAGGTGCGGATAAAAATGATGCTGCATGCCGCTAACGGCGCCTCCGAGCATGGCGCCAATAAACAACGCTGGAGCGAACATTCCTCCCGGTGTGCCGCTCGCGAAAGAAAGCGTGGTTGCGAGAATTTTCAATCCGGCGAAGATGGCCATTAACTGCCATGTAAACTGGTCGTGCATGGCTTGGTCCATGTATTCGTATCCCGCACCCATGATTTGCGGAGCGCCCAGATATCCAATTAGACCAATAATCAACCCAGCAACTGCGGATTGGAAGTATTGCGTCCACTTGGGAAGAGCGCGCAGGCGTGGGCGAAAAAATGCTATCAGCTTGGCGAAGATCACCGCAGCCAATCCGCCGGCCAACCCCAATACCGCATATGCAAACAGCTCTATGGGTTTTACGGTCGTTATAGGGGGAATGCGGAACAGCGGCTCGGCGCCGAGGAACCAGCGAACCACCACAACGCTGGAAATTGCGGAGAGCACAACCGAACCGAGAATGCCAGCGCTCCATCGTCCAATGACTTCTTCTATAACGAAAAGTACAGCCGAGATGGGAGCGTTGAAGGCAGCGGCCAGTCCTGCCGCCGCTCCAACAGGAGCCAATAGGCGCAATTTTTCGCGGGAGAGTTCCAGACGACGGCCGAGTGCGGACGCAAGACTCGCACCGATTTGCAAAGAAGGGTCTTCCGGGCCAAGGGAATGTCCCGCGCCAATTGCAAGAGCGGCAGTGATAAATTTTCCTACCGCGGTGCGGAATGGTATGTAACCGTTGAAAATGTAAAGTGCTGCTTTGGTCTGATTAACTCCGCTACCACGTGCGAGCGGGAATATGTGGATGACAATTATCGCGATCAGCAAGCTAACCAACGCCGGCGCAAAAAGAACGCGGAGGCTGTGAGGAGCGGGAGCCGGGCCAAGAAGCGAAATGCGGCTCCAATCGATGGCCAGACGGAAACAGACCACTGCCAGACCGGAGAACAATCCGATAAAAACCGATAATATGAGGAAAAATCGTTCTTCGCGAAAGGTGGTGCTTAGGAAAAAACGGCGAGACTCCGGACTGGAAGTTTTGTGCCCCTCAGCTTTAACCGACTCGATTTCACTGGCAACGCCGCTCATCGATCAACTCCGGATCGAGTCTGGGCAAGTAATAACAATGCCTGATCAATATGACTCCCAGGTCCACATTGCTTCTGAGTTGCTTGCTCGATTTCAAATACGATATTCATGGTTGAATCTAATAGATCCGAATCATCAGATGCTCGAGAACGGGTCAGTTTTGGTTTCATTTCCACCCATTGCTTTTTCAGTGAAGCCAGGTCTGGACCAGAATTGGCAGGCGGAGTGGATGCGACTGAAGCCGTTGGCGAACTCGACTCTGGCGGCATCGCATTCGCGTTAACCCCTTGACTGACTGCACACTGTTCGAGACGCTCGCCAGCGGCATTGAATGCGTCGCGTATCCGTGCTTTTCGTTCACTCGCCGGAAGTTTGCGCTCATACGGATCCGATTGCAAAACCATATTGCTGGTTTCATGCAATTGCCGAACCTGCTCGTCCTCTGGATTTTCTTTCGGATTTATTCTTAGGGCACTCGATAAATAATCTTCGGCCGTACGGTAGCGGCCGAGACGGAATGCCGATTCCCCAGCTCCAGCCAAGGCTGAACCGTCCTCGCGATGATGAGCCAACACACGTTGATATTCTGCCAGCGCATGTTCATAGTCCTGTGCGCGTGCAAATAGCTGCGCCAGACGAAGACGCAAATCCTCGCTTGCAGCGGGTAGAGTGGTTGATAAATTGAGTAGTTCGGCTTGCGCCTGCGGCAGTGCGTTCCTGCTAAGCAAGAAATCAACTAATTCAAATTGCGCATTGCGGCGTTTGGCATCCGCGTCGGAATCCCAACGGCCATAAGCAGCATTATGGTAATAGTGGATTGCGTCTTCTATCTGCCCCTGCCGGGCTGCAAGCCGGGCGAGCGCCAGGTTTACGGCACCATCATCCGGAGTGCGATTCCAGAGGTTCAGCAGATAGCTTTTGGCTTCCTCTGGCTGGTTATTATCGCGCAGCGCTCTCGCCAAATTAAGTTGATAAGGAAAATTGCCGCGGTCATAACTGAGGGCGACGCGAAAGTCTTCAATAGCCTGGTCTGGTCTGCCAGATCTTTGCTCCAACTGTCCCTGCGCGAACATTCGCCGGGCGAGGGCTTTTTGTTGCTCGCTGAAACGATGTACTAATCGGTTAACGAAAAGAAACGCCAGAATGGCAATAATCGATAGACTCGCTATTACTACCGAAGGGCGACAAATCAGTGATTTCCAGTCAACTTGCTTCATGATCGGCGTGCATAATTATGTTAAACCATCGTAGACAGGATGTGGCGACGTGCGAAAGAGCAACAACTTTTCGCGAAAGTTCCGATGGGAGTGATCACTCTGTCGAAAGACTGCAATGACCTTATTTGCTAACCGCCCTTCCCGTGAGTCGTCAGTAGCTTCTAGTATCCGACAAGAAGTTCCACACCTCGAAAAGGGAGCGAACCATGAATAGATTTTTTGGCATTGTCTTATGTTGCCTATCTACTTTGGCCATGGGAAGCTTTGTGGCTTCTCAGGCGCAAGATAATGCTTCGCAAAACACGAAAAATGAAATTCCTCCGGCAACGGTTCGGGAAATTCGCATGCTTGAGAGGATTTTGGAGGATCGGCCGCACGACCCTGCTGTACTTTTCAATCTCGCGTTAGATGAAGTAATCATCGGCGAACGCGAGAAAGCCATTCAGTTACTTGAAGAAATGGCGCAAGCACATACAGGGATGGACCCCAAAGACCCGGCGGGCAGGCTGTTCCAAAGCTTTTCTTCAGATCCGCGATTCATCGCCCTCATAAAGCAGATCGAAAAAGAAAACCCGTCGATTGTGCGCAGTACGCATGCGTTTGTAATTCATGAACGCGATCTCGCCCCGGAGGGCATTGCTTACGACCGCGTCGGCAGGAAATTCTACGTAAGCAGCCTGGTCAAACAGAAAATCGTTTGCGTCGGGCTTGATGGGTCAGTGACAGATTTCAAGAACTCCGGTGAGGACGGACTAGGTTCGACACTCGGCATGAAAGTAGATGCTAAGCGTCGTATTTTGTGGGTAGTGAGTGTTTTGTGGCACCCGGATGCAAAACAGAGTCCGGCTGGCGTATTTCAATACGATCTGAAGACCGGCAAGCTTCAGTTCAAACATCAGCTACCTGCGGGTGCGTCTGGGTTCTTGAACGATGTTGCGTTGACTTCGAGCGGCGACGCTTTCGCTACGAACACCGGAACTGGCGAGGTCTTCCGAATGTCACCTGACCATGACGGCATCGAGTTATTTCTTCCGGCCAACAGTGTTCCTCAGGCAAATGGCATAAGTGTTTCGAACGACGACAAGATGCTATTCGTAGCCGGATGGATTGGAATCGTACGCGTTGACATCGCCACAAAACAGTTCCGGTTGCTTGCGAAGCCGCACAATATATCCGATGCAGGTCTGGATGGGATGTATTTTTATAACGGATCGCTGGTTGGCATTCAGAACCCTGACCTCCATCCGGGAAGAGTCATGCGCTACTTCTTGAATCCATCAATGGACACAATTCAACGCGCTGAGGTACTTGAATCCTATAACCCTCTATTTGATATTCCCACGACAGCAACGATTGTTGACGAGTCGCTCTATTTCATGGCCAACACGCAAATTGAGAAGCAGACGGACGGTCGCTCCACAGTGCCACTTAAGGAATGGCGGGACATTGAAGTAGTCAAACTCAAGCTCTGATTTGCGCGAAAATTGCGAGTTCACGAAGAATGCTGCATTTATTTTTCCGCATACCAAATGCGAAAGCGTCCACTACAGTTCAACATGCTCAACAGGTAGAGCATTCCGTCATAATAACGCTGTTGGGCTGATGGGATCGGCGCATCCCACAAGGCCTTTACGAATTCTTTCGCGCTCGGATTAGTCGCCGTAAGACTCGCCGCCGCATTCGTCGCCACTAACCTGTCAAGTGATTGGGTGGAATATTCATATTAAGTTCAATCTGATCACTTTTAGCGTGCCAACTCGTCATAATTATTGCTCAGTTGACCTTATTGGAGCTGCAACCTAACATTACCGCACATCTTAATAAGTGAATATCTATAGAAAGGCTTCGGACCCTGAACTTTTGCTTCCGATTGGCGAGAATTCCCATCCCATCCTTATGAGAACTGCTGGCCTTGTTTTTTGGCGCAAGCGCTTGTTGCGTCATTCTTCTTTCCAAATTGCGCTGCTAATTCTGCTCGCGTTCGTTTCTTGCGTTGCTCTATCCGGGCAGACAGATGCGGCAAAGACGGATTCCTCTGCGGCAAGTCCGGTAGATCCTCTTCCGCAGGATACCGGTGACACTGGGCTTAAAGAGATGTTGCGGCGGTTGCAGACAACGGCGCGCCTATTGCAAACCGATGCCCATCCAGATGACGAAGATGGCGGAATGCTGACCCTGGAGTCTCGTGGCAAGGGCGCGGATGTAACTCTGCTCACTCTGAATCGAGGGGAAGGTGGACAGAACAAGGTCGGCAGTAATCTCTTTGATGTGCTGGGCGTGCTGCGAACGCTGGAACTCACGGCGGCGGATCGCTACTACGGCGTGGAACAACGGTTCACGCGAGTGGCCGATTTCGGATTCTCAAAAAATCCTGAGGAAACATTCCAGAAGTGGCAAGGACATGACATTGCGCTCGGAGACATGGTGAGAGTGATTCGCACTTTTCGCCCGGATGTAATTGTGGCGCGTTTCTCCGGCACAGACCGCGATGGGCACGGACATCATCAGGCTTCGGCAATTCTTTCCCGCGAAGCGTTTCGAGCCGCGGCAGATCCGGATCGTTTTCCTGAACAGATCAAAGAAGGACTTCTGCCCTGGCAGGCGAAAAAACTCTATGTCGGCAATGTGTGTGGATTTGCTGCCAGCACTTGTCCGGTGGAAAATTATACGATCAAGCTAAATACCGGCGTAGTCGATCCACTCTTGGGCATGTCTTACATCGAATTTGCCATGAAAGGCCTGAAGCATCAGCTCTCGCAAGGTGCGGGAAGCTGGTCGGTAGAACCGGGTGATCGTTTCACATATTACAAATTAGTTGATTCGGTTATACCGGCAACCACTGATCAGAATCGGCATGAGACAAACTTCTTCGACGGAATCGACACGAGCTTACCAGGATTAGCTTCACGTTTGGGTCCAGAAGAAAAGACCGTGCCATGGTTACGCCAGGATTTAACCAGAATTGCGGCGCTCATAACCGAGGCTGGGAAGGATCCCAAGGATGCGACTGGACCATTGTTTGCAGCATTGCGCAGCTTGAATTCCGCGATTGAACGATTAGCAAAGAGCAGCCTGAGTGAGCCCGCAAAAAGCGACTTACTAGAGATACTTACTGAGAAACAGAAGCAAGCAAATGCCGCGATCGATTTATCGTTAAATGTATCGGTTGAGGCGAGCATAGCTCCTCCAACGGGACCTGATACAGGGGTGCCAAATGAACAGGACGCTTTTACGATAGTTTCTCCAGGACAGAGGGTGGGTGTAGTGGTGACGCTACGTAATGGCTCGAAATATCCTCTGCATGTGGATCATATTTCGCTAGAAGAGAATGCCCATCCACTAGTTGGTGGAGGCGGAGATAGCAAACCGCTTCCGCCTGGGCAGGACTATTCCACTAATTTCGAATTGCACGTTCCCTCATCGGCTGAGTACACACGGCCTTATTGGCATCGCGACAATCCTGAAACCGATGCTGTCTACACCATCGATAACCCACGCGAAGCCACGCTTCCCTTTTCTCCGCCGCCATTCACCGTACAAATTACCTACTCGATTGCGAATGGAAGTAATGGCTCGCAAGCGGAGATTTCGGTGCCTGTGCTTGTGCCCTTTCTGGACGATAAAGGTGTTGAGCGCAAGCGGCCGCTAATGGTAGCTCCTGCATTCTCGATCATGCTGGAACCAGGAGAGCAGGTTATCCCGGTACAGAATGGTTCAGCGACAACAGTGCGGGTTGCAGTCAAGAGCAATCTTGCCGGAGCAAGCAACGGGACTCTTCACCTGGAAGCCCCTGCGGGATGGCGCGTCGAGCCTGCAAGTCTTTCGGTAGATTTCAGCCATCGCAGTGAACAAAAAGATTTTGAATTTAAAATTTTCCCTGTAAGCCTGAAGGAAGGCCGCGCGACGGTCCGCGCTGTTCTCGACTCCGGAGGAAAAAGTTATAGCGAAGGTTATTCACTCGTAACGCGGGATGACCTGAATTCTTTCTACTATTATCAGCCAGCGACACAGCGCGTGAGCATTGTGGATGTAAAAGTCCCCAAGGATCTGAAGGTCGCCTATGTTATGGGTGCGGGGGATAACATTCCCACAGTTCTGCAACAGATCGGAATGAATGTCACCTCTCTAACTCCTGAAAAATTGGCGACGGAAGATTTATCGCAGTACGGGACAATCGTTCTTGGAATTCGCGCTTACGATACACAAAAAGATGTGGTCGCGAATAATAAACGACTATTGGATTATGTTTCGGCTGGCGGAACCTTGGTCGTGCAATACAACGCCGGAGTCGGAGATTTCAATAGTGGGCATCTCACACCATATCCTGCGCAACTCAGCCGGGCGCGGGTTTCCGTAGAGGAAACTCCCGTAGAAATTCTCGCGCCAGAAGACAGAATATTTCATTATCCGAATCAAATTACTGAATCTGATTTCGCCGGATGGGTGCAAGAGCGCGGACTCTATTTCATGGATCAATGGGACGATCACTTCAAACCGCTGCTGGCGTCTAACGATCCGGGAGAGGCAGCACAAAAAGGTGGGCTGCTGCAGGCGCAGTACGGCAAAGGAATTTATATCTACACAGGATATGCCTTCTTTAGGCAGCTGCCAGCGGGAGTTCCGGGAGCAATTCG
The DNA here is from genome assembly GCA_035651835.1 of Terriglobales bacterium. Lineage (GTDB taxonomy): Bacteria > Acidobacteriota > Terriglobia > Terriglobales > Acidobacteriaceae > JAOAPG01. The sequence continues at coordinate 61,968 of DASRFC010000020.1, read as the reverse complement.
TTTGTATGTCAATTTGTTGAGCGCGGGACACGAAAAGTAGCCGTACGTTAGCAGCCTCGAAATATCCAGGCAAATGCAACCCTCAATTCAAGCCGATGGGAGCGAGACTCCGCCAAAGCTCATTCGCGGAGTCGGCCTGGGCAGCGCCACCGCGCTCAACATGATTGACATGATCGGGGTTGGCCCGTTCATTACAATTCCACTTATTTTGAGCGCAATGGGTGGACCGCAAGCCATGCTGGGTTGGATCGCCGGTGCGCTATTCGCCGTTTGCGATGGCTTGGTGTGGGCGGAGCTAGGAGCGGCCATGCCTGGATCCGGCGGAAGCTATCGTTACTTACGTGAGATTTATGGACCAAACAGTTTAGGGCGATTGATTTCATTCCTCTTCATCTGGCAACTCTCATTCAGCGCGCCACTCTCTATCGCATCTGGCTCCATTGGGCTTGCAGGTTATGCGACGTATTTGTGGCCGAGTCTTGAGAATGAATTCGCGGCACGTAACTGGAGCCTGCAAATTCCGCTGCTCGGCGCTATGCAAGTGCGCTGGGGCGTATCTGGAGCGACCTTCATCGCGATCGGCGTTGTATTGCTCGTACTAGTGCTTCTCTATCGCAAGATCACCAGTATCGGATGGATGTCGAAGCTGCTGTGGCTCGGTGTAATGGGAACAATCGCATGGATCATTTTCGCGGGCTTGACCCATTTCAACGCCAGTCAGGCTTTTAGCTTTCCACCGGGTGCATTCAAACTCTCGCATGGCTTTTTTCTTGGACTGGGATCGGCGATGCTCATCGCCACTTATGATTATTGGGGTTATTACAACGTCAGCTTTCTCGGCGATGAAGTACAAGAGCCGAAAAAAACAATTCCCCGAGCGCTTCTGCTATCTATTCTAATTGTTGCTTGTCTATATGTTGTGATGAACATATGCATTCTGGGCGTGGTGCCGTGGCAGGAGATCACCCAGAGCGGGCAATCGAATCGCGGCCTGTATGTCATTTCAATCTTCATGGCTAAAGTCTACGGGCCATGGGCGGCAAAACTCGCTACCGCCCTCGTCATGTGGGCGGCTTTCGCATCCGTATTTTCGCTGTTGTTGGGATATTCACGCGTCCCTTATGCCGCAGCTCTCGATGGAAATTATTTCAGAGCATTCGCTCGAATTCATCCACAGCATCGGTTCCCCTATATTTCCTTGCTCGCGCTCGGCGGAATGGCGATGCTGTTTTGCTTCTTCTCATTGGCAGATGTAATCTCGGCATTGGTAGTAATTCGTATTACTTTGCAATTCCTAATGCAAGCTGTTGGACTGATCGTCTTGCGGATTCGGCGGCCTGACCTGCCTCGCCCTTTTCGGATGTGGCTCTACCCTTTGCCAGCCCTCGTTGCCATTCTCGGTTTTGTCTTCATACTGGTTTATCGCGTCAACTCGTTGGCGCAGATTCGTTATGCACTCGTCATAGTGGCGACTGGCACGACAATTTTTATGGCACGAAGCTGGCATAACCATGACTGGCCGTTTGGAACTGCCGTCCCCCTTCCAGCGGCCAAGGTTAGCAGTAATTGAATATGGCGGATTCATTCAATACGATTTTGCCGAGAAACACCTCACAACATCCGGGTCGCTCGGCATTGGCGCCATTGCGTGAACCATTGTTCCGCTCGCTATGGGTTGCCGCTGTAATTTCGTATACAGGCACGTGGATGCAGAATGTGGGGGCAGGCTGGATGATGACCCAGCTCACCATGTCTCCCTTGATGGTGAGTCTGGTGCAAGCAGCAACAACGCTGCCGGTGTTTTTGGTAATACTTCCGGCTGGTGCGCTCGCGGACATGGTCGACCGGCGGCGTCTGCTGCTCATCACACAAGGATGGATGGTGTTGGCGGCAGGCACGCTTGGAATTCTCAGTTTGACGCATCATGTCACGCCATGGGTGTTGTTGCTGCTAACTTTTGTTTTGGGATTGGGAGCGGTGACGAACGACCCAGCGTGGCAGGCCATTACTCCTGAGGTGGTTTCAGGAGAATGCCATGCTCCAGCTGTGGCTCTGAATTCCGTAGGCTTCAACGTGGCCCGGGCTGTAGGGCCGGCATTAGGCGGACTTGTGATCGCAGCAGCTGGGTCGGGATTTGCTTTCCTGCTGAATGCGGCTTCGTTTTTCGGAGTGATTTTCTTTTTGTATCGCTGGAAACGCGTACCACTGGAGCGGGTAGAGACGGGACCGATTATAGATGTTATTCGTACCGGACTTCGCTATGGCTGGAGCACTCCTCTGGTTCGGTGTGTTTTGATTCGTACTTTGGCTTTTAGCCTGGCCGCCAGTTCCCTGCTTGCGCTGCTTCCTATTCTCGCGAGTCCTTATGGGCCAAGCGGGTATGGACTTCTACTAGGATCTTTTGGACTTGGCGCGCTGGCGGGAGCTGCGGTATTACCGCGTTTTCGGAGCCGGTTCTCGGTGGACGGTGTAGTAGTATTTGCAATCGTTGTGTTCGCGTTCTCAACGTTTGCTGCTGGACGCGTGACAGGATTCGGTTGGTTGAGCCTCGTACTTTTTGCAAGCGGAACAGCCTGGATTGCTATTCTCGCCTGCTTAAACGTTGCAGCGCAAACCATGTCTCCATCGTGGTTGCGAGCGCGATCTCTCTCTATGTATCTGCTGGTCTTGCAAGGCGGCATGGCAGTTGGAAGCGCGGCATGGGGGTTTTTAGCGAACAAATTTGGAGTTCCAACTGCGCTGCTGGGTTCAGCGGTTGCACTCTTAATTGGTTTAGCGACAGTGCGACGCTATCGGCTCAGTGCGTACGAAATGCAGTTTGCACCTGCGGTGGTTCGTGATTAGTTAGGAAATCGAAGTGATGTTTCGAACAAATGTATATTGCGGATGACAAAGCAAACAATGTTTCAAATTCATCATTGGAGACGACGAATGAAAGCAACGAAGTGGATGTTCTCAGTTTTACTCGTATTCGTATGCAGCGCCGCGTTTGCCCAGGCTGGCAAAACGGATGCACACAAAACCATCGCTCAGGTCTATGACAATTCTGTGACCAGCCTCGAAAAAGAGTTCGTTCCCGCCGCAGAGGCCATGCCTGAGGACAAGTACTCGTTCGCTCCGAGCAGTGGCGAGTTCAAAGGCGTTCGAACATTCGAGTCACAAATAAAACATGTCGCAGCAGTTAATTACATCGTGGGCGGCGCGATTCTCGGAGAGAAACCGCCAGTAGATATCGGAGGAGAAAACGGTCCCGATTCGGTGAAGACTAAGGCGGAAATTATCAAATTTCTGAACGATTCCTTTGCTTATCTTCATAAAGCAGTAGCCACAATTAATGCGAAGAATATTGTGGAGCCCGTAAAGAGCGCATTTGGTGATGGGACGACAACTCGGCTGGCACTTGCGAACATTGCGGTGGCTCATCCTATGGACCACTACGGACAAATGGTGGAGTATCTGCGTATGAATGGCATTGTCCCGCCAGCTAGCCGCTAAGCTGGATCATGTTGCACAAAGGACCGGATCATCCCCGGTCCTTTCTTATTGTTCCAACATCTCTGATCTTGGTCAGAATCAGTTCGGCGGAAAGCCTTTGAGTACGTAGATATTCTCCAACTTTCGTTCTCACGCGGCTTGCATTTGCTTTTGGATCGAGAAATATCAGAACAGATGGCCCTGCACCACTCAACACTGTGCCCAGCACGCCGGAATCTTTGGGAAAGTTCTGTAATGCAGGCAACAAAGGGCAAAGTGCCGCGCGATACGGCTGATGTATCCGATCTTCAAGCGCCGAAGCCAGAAGTTCGGGACGCCTTTGGACGAATGCCGCGAGCAGCAGCATTGCATTCTGAATATTTAATACTGCGTCAGCCCGGTTGTATTTTTCTGGAAGAACGGCACGAGCTTTTTCGGTCGAAAGCGCTTCTTCGGGCAATGCGAGCAGTAGCGGCCATTTCGCTTTTGAAGTAAAACTCGCGACTTGCGCTTCCGTTTCGGAGGACATGCGAGCCACTGCGAGCCCGCCCATCCAGCAGGCAGCAGCGTTGTCGGGATGATGCTCACGTCGTGAGGCTTCTCCCACAATCCGATCGTCATTCCAACCTAACTTTCCGAAATGAACTGCCAGACCAATACCTGCCAACCGGGCAGCTGCCGAAGAACCGCATCCTTTGCCAATGGGAATCTGATTCTCGATGCGAAGTACCAAGGGCTGCACAGTCTTGGCTTCGGCTTGAAGCACTTCTCGATAGGTTGCGAGGATTAGGTTATTTTCGAGCTTTTCGCAAATGTCGGCATTACGGCCACGAGCTGAAATGGAAAAATCTTTGCCCACACGTGCTCGAAGTTTCAAAGACAAATCGAGAGCAAGCGCTGCTGCATCAAAAGCGGGACCAAGGTTCGCGGAAGTTGCTGGCAGGTTAAGATCGAGAGCGTTTGGTGTTTTGGAAGATTTCGCCATTATTGAACAGGAATTCCTATACTCGGACTAGAACGAAACCGTAGCGATCGCCTACCTTTTTTCGGCAGCTTGCAAGACATGCACCACTGCATCTGCCGCAGCTTCCAGCGCGAATGGCTCTTTCTGCAATGAGGCGAGAGCCTGTGCTTCTTTTTCGTGGGACGTTCCCTTGAACAAGTCTCCGCGATGGAACTTCAACGTAAAATCCGGGTCTTTTAATAAGTGCCCGGTAAGAATTAACACCACGGTCTCGTTTGCTTTCACGAAACCACTCTCGGTGAGCTTCTTGAGCCCCGCAAGGGTTACAGCCGATGCAGGCTCGCAGCCAATTCCTTCTGCTCCGATTTCCGCCTTTGCCGATGCGATTTCTACTTCGGTTACTTGCTCTACGGCCCCACCCGTTGCCTCGAGAATTCGAAGTGCTTTCTTCCATGATGCAGGATTGCCGATGCGAATCGCCGTTGCCATCGTATCCGCTTGCACTGGAATCAGTTTTTTGCCGCCGTTCTCGCGAATCGTCCTTACCAGCGGATTTGCACCCTCTGCCTGAATAATGGAGATTTTAGGTAAAGACGAGATGAACCCGAGCTGCTTCATCTCCAAAAATGCTTTACCGATCGCCGAAGAGTTCGCCAAATTTCCGCCCGGAACAATGACATGATCCGGAACTTGCCAATCGAACTGTTCGAGCAGTTCGAAGCCTAGAGTTTTCTGTCCCTCGACACGATATGGATTTACCGAATTCAAAAGATATACAGGCATGCGTTGCACAACTTCATTGAGCACGCGCATGCAGCCGTCAAAATCAGTTTTGAGCTGACAAGTGATCGCCCCATAGTCGAGCGACTGCGCAAGTTTGCTCCAGGAAATCTGACCGTCCGGAATTAAGACCAAGCTGCGCATACCGCCGCGCGATGCATATGCTGCCATGGACGCTGATGTATTGCCAGTTGACGCGCAAGCCACCCAGCGGAACCCTTGCTGACGGGCAAAAGATGCAGCCGTGGTCATGCCAGTATCTTTGAATGACCCAGTAGGATTCATGCCTTGGTGCTTGGCATACAGAAAACTTATTCCGGCCTTTTGCGCGCACGACGGGAGCTCATAGACAGGCGTGTTTCCCTCGCGCAGCGTGATCGGCTCGTGACAATCGCCAAGAGACGGTAGAACCTCGCGGAAACGCCATACGCCACTTTGGTCGATTGCAAGACGAGAACCTTTGCGTTTCAACCACAGAGATTTCAGCTCCTGAACAGTTAATCCGGCGGCTTGCGAACCATCTTCGGTCTCCCAAGCGGGGAAGGCGATCTCAAGTAAATCTCCACAGGACGAGCACCGAAGATTCGATGTAGGAGTGCCGCCGATTGCACCGCAGCCAATACAGCGCAGCTCTGACACTGCTGACTTGGGCTTCGAGATGGAGATAGCTTGTTCAGTCATTCGCTGAAATTTGTGGGGAGTTGCAAATATAATCTGATGCTAAAGAATACCAGAGAGGCGAAAAAGGCCTCCGCTTGCGGTGGACGTGACGCGTAAGGTCTACCTTCCGCGCAGGTACTGGTCGGTTTTATTCATCCAGTCCGCGCGTGGCGGGTTGAATACGTCCAGATCCACGGTATCCACCAATGCTTCCGCCTTATGCGGCATGTTCGGAGGAATCGTCAGCACCTCGCCAGCATTCACGACGATCTCTTTTCCATCGATCCAGAACTTCAGCGCACCTTCCAGAATGTAGGTGACCTGTTCGTTGTGATGACTGTGCTCGGGAACGATTCCACCCTTTTTAATGAGGACACGCGCGACCATTATGTCCTGCCCCACTACAAATTGTCTCTGGATCAGAGGGTTCAAATCTTCCAATGGAATAGAGTTCCATGGAATATGCTTCAACTCAGCCTTCTCCGGTCGAGGAGCAATGGTATTTTTCTGCGCTACCGTGTTGGTTTCGCTATCGTGTCCGGACATACTTAGTGAACCTTCCCCGGATAAAGTGCCACTGCATTGTCGTGCAGATATCCGTGAGCAAGCTGGAGCGCCTGGGCTTCGCTCACTTCACCCTCGGAAATCATCTCAGCCAATGCCGCCGCCAATGCACTGCGAGCCGACTGCACGCCAAGCCAATAACTTTCTTCGGCCCCTAGTACCTCATTGTAAGGAAACGCATCGCTACCGAAAGTAATTTTATCAGGGAACGTTTCCAGCCACTGCTTAAGCGATTCCTTGAACTCTGATGGATAGGTTGCAATCTCCATGAACGACGAATCGAGATACACGTTTTTCCTCGCCGCAAGCCAGCTGGCCTGGCGCTCATAAGGATACCCGCCGTGCAGCAGCACGAAAGTTGTCTCCGAATATCGAGGATCACGAAGAATGTTCTCGAGATTGAGAACGTTGCCTTCACTTATGTTGAAGTAATCCCCGATGCCCACAGCGGTGTGGATGTGTACGGCTAGGTGCAAGCGCCCTCCCTCACGAACCAGGTAGCGAAAAATATAATCCTGAAAGGTCCGGTATTCCTGCTCACTGGGAATGCCTCCGCTTACGAACCGCTCATAAACATCTTCAGCCTGCTCGCGCGTAGGATCACCAAATTTCATCGAACGGAAATACGCTACTTCGAACTTTTCGCCGATGCCTCCATTCTTCTGATTGTCTTCAAGAGTATGCGTAACAAAGGCCAAATATTCAGCGAAGCTTGCGGGTAGTTTGCTGACATTCTCCTGTTGCATAAAACGGTGCAGCATCTTTTCTTGCAATGGAATATAGACTTGCTCGTCGGGATTCCGCGCAGTCTCGCGCTGATTATCGAATGGCCACATAAACGAATCGGCAAAGAACACCCAGACGAAACGATTGCGGTCGAGGTAATCGGCCATCATGGCACGATTGGCTACGCCTTGTTCAATATTGAGCTTATCGAGGATGTGCGAAAAATATTGATTGCCTTCAGTCTTCTTGAGCTCAGCCTTTTTCTGCACAAGCCACTTGGCGTGCTCGGGCGAGAGATCGTTATAGGGATATCCAAAAAGAGCCTTTGCAGCAGCCACAAGTTCTGGGTTCGTGTCACGTTCGCGTAGCGCCGCACTCCCAGGCGGTGATGCCATTGCATCTACATCAGGATCGTCGGGAAAACCCGGATGAGCATGGTGATCGAAGATTGGGATTTTTTCAATTTGCGGGAGCAGACGTTGATAGATTTGCTGAACGTCTGACCCGGGGAACGGCCGCGCCTGGGAAAGAGCAAGCGTAGGAAGAATACTCATGAGCAATAGAATTCGTAATCGCTGAACTAGAGTCATAGTTTTTGGCTTCGCAACGTAAAGTCTTGGAACGTAACGTGGACAATGCCGAATTAGACTACGCCGAATTATCGAACTGTTGATACAGCCCGCCAGGCCCCAGCAACTTTTAGAATTCTTTCCACCGCTTCATGCAGCGTGGCTGTCGATGATGCGAATGAGAAACGGACAAAGTCCTTGCCACTCGGACCAAACGCCGCACCGGGAATGGCTGCTACTCCCGCTTCGTCCAACATAATGCGGCAAACTTCTTCCGCAGTCGTCCCTGTTTCTTCGATATTCACCCACGCGTAAAAGGCGCCTTCGGGAGCGTAACAACGGAACCCTGGAACCCTATTCAGTTCACGCACGAATTGTTCGCGGCGTTTCGCAAACTCAGAAACCATCTTCGACGTGGCTCCTTCGCGGTCGCGAAGAGCTTCAATCGCCGCGTATTGTGAGAACTCGGCTACGCACGTATAACTGTTCACCACCAGCATATTTAATGCAGGAATGAAACGCTCGGGAGCGACGGTGTATCCGAGCCGCCAGCCGGTCATGGCAAAGCTTTTGGAGAATCCGTCGATGATCAACGTGCGCTCCTCCATGCCAGGGTAGCTCATGAACGAGATATAGTTTTCTCCATAAATAATGCGGGCGTAAATTTCATCCGACACCACAAGCAGGTCGTGTTTGACAGCGAGTTCCGCAATCCTCCGCTGAACTTCATCTGTATAAACGGTTCCGGTCGGATTCCCCGGTGAATTCGTGATAACAATTTTCGTCTTCGGCATGATCTTCGATTCGATCTCGTCTGGATCGGGCTGAAGCTTATTTTTCTCGGAGAGGCTGAATGGCACGCCCACGCCGCCGAATGCAGGCGTCATCGAAGAGTAGCCGGGAAAGCCGGGATCGGGATATAAAACTTCATCGCCAGGATCGATTAACGCCATCATGGCCATGAACAGGGCAATCTTGCAGCCCGGTGCAATGACGATGTTGTTAGGCGAGACCTTCAGATTGCGGGTTCGTCCAAGATATTCCGCAATCGCATCTTTAAGAGCGGGTACTCCATTCACCGGACAATAACGGTCTTTGCCTTCATCAACGGCTTTTTTCAACGCCGCATTAACCGGAGCTGCGGGATGGAAGTCGGGCTCTCCCAGTTCCAAGTGAATAATGGATCGCCCTTGCCGTTCGAGTTCCTTGGCGTGCGCAAAAACCGAAAGCGCGCCTTCGCCACTCATCACCGAAATACGGGACGCTATAGGTCGCATTACGTCTGCCTTTGAATCTGTGGAGCTGGAGTTGTCGGAATACGCAAGGCATCAACAAAGCGCGGAAATAATTCAAAGGCGGAAGCGGTGGCAATCAATTCTATGATCTGCCGGTCGTCGAACAAGCTCTTTAGCTCTGTATAAAAAGTGTCATTGATTTCAGCCGCAGAACGATGAAGACGTTCGGCGCACCGGAACCCCAGTTTCTGCTGGTCTGTGAATGGACCAGATTCAAAATCACCGCGTGCCGCCGCGATTTGCTGCTCGGTCGCGCCTTTTTGCTTTGCCGAAAGTGAGTGTGCGGTAACCGCGTAGCTGGATTTGAGCAAGACCGAAAGCCGGGTAGCCACGAGTTCTTTATACCAGCCGGGCAGTGCTCCATCACTCAATAGCGGTTTGAGTAGCGCCGCGAATCCGATCGCAATATTCGGAACGTGGGCCAGCGTCTTAAACATGTTGGGCACGACGCCACGCTGTGCGAGCAAGGCGTCGTATAAAGTGGCCAGTTCGGGCGGGGCATCCGAGAGCATGTCCCGCTCGACCAGCGGAATACGAACTTCGCTTTGGGCTTCTCTTTCAGTCATTCGCAGGGCCTCCGCTAGAAAGCCCAACGCAGCGAGAACTGAATGAGCCGCGGCGTACCGACAGTATTGACGATTTGTCCGAAGGAACTTCCCCCCTCAATATAAGTATTGGCGGGATTCGCAAAGTTTGTATGGTTCCAAACGTTAAAGAAATCAGCCGTGAATCGCAGATCCTGTCTCTCAGTCAATTTGAAGTTCTTGATCAGAGAAATATCCCAATTCTGCTGAAACGGGCCACGATAGATATTGCGTCCGAGGTCACCGAAACCGGTAGTGCAGAAATTAGGATCATTCGCACATTGAGCAGGGTACAGCAAAGGGGCTCCCGTAAATGCCGAAGCATTAAGGTAGCCATTGATCCTTTGATGAATGCTGCCGTGACTCAAACCATCAGCCACGGTTGCTCCGGGAGCAAGGCTGGCTCCCACGAAAGGTGCGCTTCCTGCACCTAAGAACGCGGTACCAGCGCTCGAATCAAAAACCGAGAACGGGGTCCCACTCTGAAGTGTAGTCACTCCGCTTACACTCCAACCACCAAGCGCGGTGTGAACTGCTCCGGTTGCGTGCTGGAACATAGGCAAATCGTAGACATAACTCACGCTCAACCGATGTGGTCGATCGAAATCTGACAATCCGCGAGATGAATCAATCGTTGCCTCGCTGTTATAAGCGGTGTTGAACGCGGTATTGCCAGTTGATGTTGCGTCGATGTTTTTCGAGAAGGTATAGGCTGCCTGAAAATAACCCTGTCCCCAGCGGCGGGAAAGCGTGGTTTGGAGAGAGTGATAAATCGAGTAAGCGTCATTCGCGAATAGCTGATAGCCTGAATACCCATTCAAACCCGGAGCAGGCGTTCGCGCAATAGCATTGGCAAACGTGTTCGTTGTGATGCTATAGCTGTTGCCATTTACGTCTTTCACCACTACAGGATGAGAAGGGCTGGCATCCTGTGACTGAATCGCATCCCGAGTTTCACGAAGGTGCGTTCCCTTCGTCCCTATATAGCCGACTTCAAGTACCCATTGTCTGCCGAGTTCACGCTGGAGAGTCAAATTCCACTGCTGCGTATTGGGAACAACAAAATGATGTGGAACTTGCAGTACGAAAAGATTCTGTGTGCTGTCCGTGCCCGGTCCGGTGCAGCCGTTATATGTCGCCGCTCCATCGGTGTTAGAAAAACTTGTTAACTGAGCAAGGCATGGAAGGTAAGCAGGCGAAAGCGAACCGGCTGGAGGCACAGCATTGATATTCGTAGCCGGGGTACCCGTAAAGAAATTTGACATTGTGAAACCAGTTGTCAACGGGTAAAAGACTATCGGGATGAAGGGGGCATTGAAACTCAATTGATCGACAGCCCCGACATCTTCACGAACATAATAGATACCGTAACCACCACGCAAAGTCGTATTGTGATGGCCCAGAATATCCCACGCAAAGCCGACTCGCGGGCCTAATCCAGTTGACACGCTGTTCCCAAAAGTTGAGCCTGCCGAATTGCCGGTAAGACCAGAAACCCCCAATTTATTTACACAGCTTGGGTATATGTAAGGGAAAGTTCCAGAGTTCGTTAAATTAACGTCAACATTTCCGATGTGGCAATCGTTGTCCTTCCAGGCACCGAGAAATTCTGTCCGCAGTCCGATGTTCACCGTAAAATCAGGACGAACCTTCCAGTCGTCCTGGGCAAAGACCGCATAATTCTTCTCGCGATATTGATGGTTGTATACTCCTCCACCACCAAAGCTGAACTCAGGAGTACCTTCCAGCAAATTCTGAAAGTCAGTCACGGTTGACGCCCCGGCGCCAGTGTTGGTGAAGAAGAGTTGACCATTAAATACTTGTGGGAATTGCTTATCGAGGCTAACTGGCGCGAACTCTCCCCCAAATCTAAAAGTGTGCGCTCCTTTAACCCAACTCAAGGTTTCTACGAAGTCAAAATTGTTTTGGACTTGATACTGGTTAGCCTGTGGAGTAGGGCCTAGTTGGAAATTCGAACTCTCCAGTGTGAACTTATAAATGCTGTTGGTTAAATTATTCGTCGGTCGATCAATGCCTAAATCAGAAGCTGTTACCGGGTTTACATTCACAGCACTGTTGTTAATCCGTACGTAGCCGAAACGGAAATCATTGATCAAGTTTGGCGAGAAAAGATGAGTCTCCGAAACACTGAAGAACCGATCATGCACCGGTTGATCGTAGGGGAAGTTAAGATCAGTTTGGCTTGCAGCGGCTCCCAGCGAAGCCTGCAGTCCTCCCGCGCCGAATGGCAATACCGATTCGAAATTCGTGAAAAAGAAACGCGCTGAAACTTTGTCATTGGAATTGCGGAATTCACGATCCCAGTTAGCGGTGAATTGATCATCCGTGAATGTTCCTGGTTTACTCACCGTAAACAACCCTGTATTCACGGTCGGAACCCCACCGACATTGGTCAGCCCAGGTGTGCCCGCAATAGTTGGATAGAGATAACCGCCAGGTGTGTTTCCAAATTGGTTGCTCTTGAAGTTCAGAAGCGCAAGTGCCACGGGATCAACACTGGTGAGGTTGAATGTAGATATCAAGTTCGCCGCCGAGCGGTCCTGAGGCAGGATTGGAAAGTTGTTACTGATGAAGGTGCCCGGGGAATCGCCGCTGCGCTGCCTCGTTCCCTGATAATTTACAAAGAAGAATCCCAGCTTAGCCTGTTTGCCAATTGGTCCGCCAAAACTCCCACCAAATATGTTTTGCTGAATAACTGGACGCTGGTTGGTCCCGCCATTTTTGAGCTCGCCTTCCTTTAGGAAGTAGTCATTGGCATCGAAAACTGTATTACGAAAAAATTCATAAAGATCGCCGTGAAAGTTCCGCGTACCGGACTTCAGAATGGCATTGATATTTCCGCCACCATTGCGGCCTTGGCTTGCATCATAGAGGGATGTCTGAACTTTAAATTCCTGAATCACGTCTGCGTTGGGCAAGGGTGTCGTTGTAAGTTCCGCAACGTTGTAGTCGGTAGCACTGATTCCTTCGATCAAGTAGTTATTGTTATCTTCGCGTTGTCCGTTGACTTCAATGCGTACGTTCCCGCGGCCCAATTGGGCCGATGCGTTCAGTTCACTCTGCGCCCCAGCGGACAACGTAAGCAGTTGCTGAAAGTTTTGCGTCGCCAATGGCAGATTACGGATGGTATTCGCTTCAATGGCTTGCCCAGTCGCGGCAGTAGAAGTCTCAACCGTCTGCACTTGGGCTTCGACTTCAATCGCCTGCTGCACCGCTTGAGGAGACAACTTGGCGCTCATGCGGGTGGTTTCAGTGATGCGTACTGCAACGTTTTTGTAAGTCGCCTCACCAAAACCGGCGCCCTTCACGGAAACGGAATAGGTTCCTACCGTAAGTAGCGGAGCATTGAACGAGCCTGTCTCATCGGTTTTTACTGTACGAGCGAGAACACCTGTGCCCTGATCCACAATGCGGACTTCGGCATTCGCTACAACAGCTCCGCTCTGGTCCTGCACTGTGCCTTCAATTGCTCCAGTGGCACCGCCCTGGGCCAGCGCTTCGCCGACCAACGCCGCAATTACGAGAATGAACCACAACCACCCACTAAACGACTTCCGCATACACCTTCCCCCTTTACGCCCCTTGTTCAGCAAAACGTTTTTGTATACCAGGCAGTAACTGCATCGAGCCGGCGTCAATAGATAGATCAACAGAAGAGTGTGCGCCGGTATTGCGACACGTCCACGTTTGTTCGATAACCAGCAGAATGGTTCATTCGATGAGCCATAGCAAACACCTCTGCCTGCGATAAAACCCCTTAGTTTTTGGAGTTGCTGTAGGCTACTGGAAAGTAGCGGAGTTTTTCAATACCTAAGTGGATTACTAAGGTATTTTGGAGAACTTAATGATGGTGACCCTCGATCATAGGCCTTTGTAAGCTCCACCATCTACCAGAATGGTTTGCCCTGTAATGTAAGAAGCCCGCTCCGAGGCCAGCCAGACAATGGTGTCTGCGACCTCTCTTGGCTCTCCCAGGCGCTTCACCGCTGACTCTACTGCCCATCCTTCAAAAACTTCTTTTTCGCCCGTACCCTGAGCTGCTGAACGGCTTTTTGCCAACTCTTTTAAGCGATCCGTTGCGGTAAATCCCGGCCCAACATTGTTCACCAAAATTCCATCCTTGCCAAATTCGTTGGCTAAACTCTTGACCAGTCCCACAACTCCGGCACGCACCGCATTCGACAGCACTAGATCTGCGACCGGCTGCTTGGTAGTGATGGACGTGATCGTCACAATCCTTCCCCAGCGATTGCGCTGCATGTAAGGAATCACTTCACGCGCAAAGTACACAGTGCTGAGAAGATTAAGATCGACAGCTTTGCGCCAGTCGTCAACACTAGCAGCCAGAAATCCCTTCGCTGGAGGACCACCCGCGTTGGTGACGCAAATATCTGCGCTCCCGAATTTCTCAACAACTGTTTTGACGAAATCATGAACGGCGTTTCCGTCGGTCACATCGAACAGTTTCGCGAAAACTTCCACATTATGCTGTTTTTTAATTTGATCAGCAGCGGCTTGCAAGGCTTGAGCATTACGTGCGCACATGGCGACCCGGCAACCCTCAGCCGCAAATGACTCTGCCGTGGCTCTTCCGATTCCCTGGCTGGATGCAGCTACGATGGCTACCTTATTTTTTAACCCAAGATTCATAGAGATGGAATTATAAGGCACGAAGATAGAGAAAGCTTGCGCCCTTGCTCAGTTGGCTGCGTAAAGTTACTCTTGAACATATCTTAATTTCGTCCCACAGTGAATTGAGGGCCCATGTCAAAAACTGCGCAATATATTTGGATCGACAACGAACTGAAAAATGCAGCGGAGGGCGTCGTTCCCTTTGTCAATGCTGGATTACACTACGGATTCAGCGTGTTCGAAGGCATCCGTTGTTATTCCACAGAACAAGGTCCGGCAGTTTTCCGGCTCGAAGAACATGTTGACCGTTTGCTCGACTCAGCTCGCGTAGTTGGATTTCGCGACCTCCCCTTTACTCGCGATGGATTGATCGACGCAATTCACAAGACGATTGCAGCAAACCAGTTTTCATCGTGCTACATTCGTCCGCTGATCTATCTCGACGGCGCGATGAACATGGTAGTAGACAGTGGCAAGCCGCGCCTGCTAATTGCAGTTTGGGAGTGGTCAGGATTTCTTGGCGCTGACGCAAGGGAACGCGGCATTCGCGCCAACATTTCGTCTTTTACCCGGCTCCATCCCAACATCATGATGACTAAGGCGAAAGTTTCTGGAAATTATGTGGGATCGATCCTGGCGAAAACCGAATCGCAGCGTGCAGGGTTTGATGAAGCCATCATGCTCGATCCCCAAGGTTATGTTGCAGAGTGTACCGGAGAAAACATTTTTGTTGTTCGCAAAGACATAATCTATACGGTGCCACGAGCGGCAATTCTCGAAGGCATTACTCGCGATGCGCTGATTACTATCGCTGGAGACTTAGGCTATGCGGTGATCGAAGAGCCGATCTCGCGCGATCAACTTTATATTGCCGATGAAGTTTTCGTCTGCGGCACTGCCGCGGAGGTAATCGGCTTGCGCGAAATTGATTTTCGCGTCATTGGTACAGGAAAATCTGGTCCAGTGACAAGAACAATGCAGGATGCCTTCGACCGGCTTACGACCGGACGGCACCCGCGATCAGCAGAGTGGCTATCGCATGTTCCAGCATTCGATGCGGACCTTGCCAAAGCCTGATGAGCATCTCACTGCGGAAGGAGAAGTCATGAATAAATCCCAGCGTCATAAATCGCCTGAAGAAGGCTTTCCCATGGAACATTTTCGCTCGGAAACGAAGGCTGTGCGCGGAGGAACTGATCTCGCGAAGAAAAATGGCCCTCTCTCCACACCGATCTATCAGACCGCTACCTTCGAAGCGGTCGACATGGACGAGCAACTTCGGGCGACCTCGACGGACATGTTTTATACGCGTTACGGCAATCCTACCCATACTGTTGCCGAGAACTCTATTGCACAACTCGAAGGCACGGACGCGGCGCTCCTCTTCGCTTCCGGCATGAATGCGATTACTACAACTGTCTTTGCTCTTCTGAAAAGCGGCGATCATATTGTTGCGCAGCGCGACATCTATGGCGGATCGACCAAGTTCTTCAGTCAATATTTGCCGAAGCTGGGCATTGAAACCACATTTGTGGATACGACGGAATACGATCAACATGCGCGGGCTATCAAGCCCAACACGAAACTAATCTATCTTGAGTCACCGACAAACCCTACTCTGCGGATTGTTGATCTTTCCAAGGTTGTTGCTCTGGCGAAGCAGCATGGTATTCCCACCATGGTTGATAGCACTTTTGCGACTCCCATCAATCAGCGTCCCGCCGAGTTCGGCATCGACTTGATCATGCACTCGGGCACGAAATACTTTTCGGGACATTCTGATTTAATATGCGGCATTATTGCCGGACGACACGATCTGATCGAAACCATTCACCACACGCGTACGACGCTAGGTGGGAACATGGATCCGCATGCGGCATGGCTACTGCTTCGGGGAATCAAGACTCTTGCGGTGCGAGTGCAGCGGCAAAACGAAAACGCATTACGAATTGCGGAATTCCTGGCAGGACATTCGAAGGTCCGGCGGGTTTATCATCCGTTCGCAAAAAGTAATCCGCAACGTGCGCTGGCCATGGAAACGATGCATGGCGGCGGCGGGATGCTCAGCTTTGAAGTAGATGGCACGGGAGAAGATGCGCGACGGTTTGCAGAATCGCTGAATCTGTTCACGCTTGCGCCGAGTCTCGGTGGAGTTGATTCTCTTGTGACTATTCCTGTCATAACGTCTCACGCCATGATTTCTGCCGAGCAGCGCCAAAAAATGGGTGTGACGGAACAATTGGTTCGGCTTTCGGTGGGAATCGAACATGTTGACGATCTGATTGCCGATATAGAGCAAGCGCTCGCCATTGTAGGATCGGTGTCTCAGCATGTCAGCGTTGGATGATTTGCCTCCATTAAAAAATGACAAAGTTACAAGCCGCCATTATCGGATTAGGATTCGTAGGACGCGCTCATCTCGAAGCGCTCCGCCGTCGTGGCATTCCAGTTGCGGGCTTGCTGGGGAGTTCGCCGGAGAGGACTAAAGAAGCTTGTTCTACTCTTGGGCTTGACCGCGCGTACGCTTCTTTAGATGATCTTGCTCAGGACGCCAGCGTCGACGTTGTCCATATCTGCACGCCAAATCACCTTCATTTTGAGCAAGCTTCGACTCTCCTGAAAAACGGTAAGCATATCTTGTGCGAAAAGCCTCTCGCCATGGACACAGTGCAAAGCGCTGCATTGATCGAACTTGCCCGCCAACAACAACGAGTTGGCGGGGTCGCCTATAACCTGCGCTACTACCCTCTATGCCAAGAAGCGCGATCGTTAGTTGAGCGCGGGATAATCGGGGCGCCTCGGCTTGTCCATGGAAGCTTTCTACAGGATTGGCTGCTTTATCCGTCAGACTGGAATTGGCGTTTGGAGCCACAACTTGGTGGCGAACTTCGTGCCATCTCCGATATCGGAACTCACTGGCTTGATCTCATGCAGTGGGTAACTGGATGTAAGGTCACGGACATTTGCGCCGACTTAGCGACGATAAATCCAGAGCGGCAGCGTCCTCGTGGACGCGTCGAGAGCTTCCAAAAGAGCACCACGGCAGAGTTCGACGAGATCAAGATTACGACGGACGACTATGGCTCAGTGCTACTGCATTTTGAAAACGCAGTGCGCGGCGTGATGACGGTTTCGCAAGTGAGTGCTGGCCGCAAAGCGCGACTATGGTTCGAGATCAATGGATCGCAAGGATCGCTCGCATGGAACTCAGAGTCGCCGAATACACTCTGGATCGGCCATCGCAACGAACCGAATGAAGAGATGGGAAAAGATCCAGCGCTGATGAGCCCGGCGGCTCGCGGATATGCCGCTTACCCAGGCGGACATACAGAAGGCTATCCAGATACGTTCGCGCAGTTATTTAAAGATTTCTATGCCTACATTGCAGCAGGAGATATAACTGCACCAAGAACCTTCCCAAATTTTGAAACTGGCCATCAAGAGATGATCCTGTGCGATGCCATTGCCACCAGCAACCGAGAACGACGCTGGGTGAAGATCAATAAATAAGCCTACTCCCTCCCCCTCCAGTTAATCCATGTCAATCTTTTAGATTCTTGCACTTACATATAGATCGCGCGCAAAAATGCTGCAAAACATTAAGGGGGAAAGGGTTTGCAGGAAAAATATAGAGATTGTGAGACTTAAAATAGCGCGTGTTTACATAAAAACCGAACTGACTTTCAAGTGTCATGCTGAGCGAAGCCGGAGCACCCCTACTCTCACCTACATGCCAATCATAGGGATTCCTCGTAGAATGCGCTCGGAAAGACAAATGTTGAGGCGGCTATACCGATCAGTTGTCAAAGAACTTTAAGCCGAATTTGATTCGGCACCCACAGTCGATTCAGCGTTGGATTCTAGTGGCTGCTTCGCGAAAAATGTCGCAACAAAATCAAAAGCCTTTTTTTCTGGCCCAGCAATGATCATCGTAAAGTTTCAGGAGCGAAGTCATTAACGCAAGCGCGATGAGTTCCCGTCCCATTTTGGATTTTTCAAGAACGGCCCTCGCAAGCAGGTGCGCTTTAAACCAAAAAAAATCCCGGCCTGTTTATGGCCGGGATTCTAAGTGTGAAGTGTTCTTAGGTTAGAAAATAAACTTCGCACCCAGTTGCAGAATGCGTGGATTGTGAGCCGTCAAGACCTGAAGGAAATTGCCCCCCGTCAATTCCGAGGTTCCCGAGTTCAGATTTGCGCTATTCGAAGCGCCTGAACCGCCATCACCGTTTATATATCCGAGTTCAGTGTGGTTAAAGATGTTGTAGGCTTCTGCCCGGAACTCAAATCCTACATGTTCTGTGATTGCGAAATGCTTGAATACTGCCATATCGAAGTTGAGCCGGTTCGGATTACGCAGTGAGTTCCTACCTGCATCACCGAAGGTCAAACCACGAGGCGCAGTAAACGCATTGGGGTTATAGATCTGAAATCCTCCGCCCTGAATAAATGTTGTCGAAGAATTCGGATCGCCGATAATATCCGGGTAAGCGGATGTGGTGGAGGTACCGTTCGCAACGCCTGCGTTGTCACCGGCATAAGTTACAGTAAATGGCGATCCGGTGCTGAACGTCATAATGCCCGAATATTGCCATCCACCCAAAACCTTATTGGTAAGCCCTGGGTTCTTGAAGAATGGGAGATCCCATACATACCCGAAGTTCAGGTTATGGCGCTGGTCAAATGAAGAACTGGCGCGATTAGCCTGAGGATTGTAGGCATTAACCAAATTGCCATCTCCGCGACTGGAAGAATCGTCGATGGAATGGCTGTAAGTGTAGGCAAAATTCAATTCCAAACCGCCTACGCTCCGGCGCGCCCCAAATTGCAAACCGTGATAGGTGGAAGAAGCTGCATCTTGCAGATGGGATATGTTGCCATAGCCAGGATATGGACGTAGCGGATCGGGATTGACTCCGCAGGCGGCAACGCCGACATGAGTGGCCGCGCTACCTGTGAGTGACACCCCGTTTACTATTGGCTGTGCGGCATTTGTACAATCAGTGTTGAAAGTCGGATCTGTGACGGTAGTATCAATGGCCTCTCCTGGCGCATAAGGATTTACACCCGAGAACGGATACAACTGGTTAAGATCGCTGTTCCTTGTCAGATGCGTTCCTTTGCTCCCGACGTACGAGATCGTCATTACTGTATTCTTGAGGACCTCGCGCTGGATATCAAAGTGCCACTGCTGCATATAGGGCCAGACCGCCTTCGTGGGAATCGAAACAACTCCCAGGGGGAATTGAGGCGAAGTACTTCCGCTTGATTGGCCAATCTGGGTGTAGCCATTAATGAAGAGCTGTTGAACTGTAGTTGCCAAAGGAGGTGAGTTTTCCAAAGATTCTGAATTAGCTTCATTACCGTTTGTGTGTTCAAAGAAAACCCCGTAACCACCACGAATTGCTGTTTTCCCATCTCCCTTCGGATCAAAGGCAAAACCGATGCGGGGCGCCGGATTGAATAAGTGGCCCTTCATGCAGCTATCAGGAACACCTGGTGTAACCCCGCATTGGACAATGCCGTTGGGTAAGTTGGTGACCGAGGGAGCCTGACCATTAGCCGTCAAACCTGTCACTGTCCCATCTGCGTTTACAACCGTCTGCCCGGGTACATAGTGTGCGGGATCAAAGTTAAATGCCTGATGATAGCGCTCTCGATATGTACCGAACATGCTTACACGCAGCCCTAAGTTAAGGGTAAGACGATTACTAACGTGGAAATCATCCTGAAAGTAGGGTTCTACGATCTTGTAACGGTTATAGTACTTTACCTTTTGGTCTTGTTGCCCAAAGCTATAGATGGTACCGGTCAGAAGATCTGCAAATGGATTACCGGTAGTGTTTGGATTCAGCGTTGAATCGAAAGTGAGATAGCCTGGAGTAGAACCAGCTGCCAATTCCCCACCGAATTCATTCTTCTGCGCGGTTACTACGTAAGCGCCGAACTGAAGGTTGTGCTTACCCAGGATCTTGCTGACATTGTCTCGATATGTGTACGTCGGGTTCGAGTTGTAGACACCGTTTGGAATATAGCCTGGATCCTCACCAAACCCACCATTGTAAGCACCGTTGGAGATTAGGTTAATACCGGGAATAATGCCACCGCCATTGCCACCGAAAAGATCTCCGAAAGTGGTATTGGCAGGACGCTGCCAAGCGCCTACATCATTCAAAATTATGTGATCGGTGGTGTAGCTGAAGACGAATTCATTCAGAAGGGTTGGAGAAAAAGTCGATGTCAAACGCGCGACTGCACCGACACTGGGACCCTTAAAATTCGTCTGAATCGTAGGAAAGCTTCCTGCATTCGTCCAGAGGGGAACTGCATTGATCGTGTCCCACGAATCGTGAATATAGCGAAAAGTGACGCGCTCCTTGGAACTGATATTGTGATCGACGCGAATCAGTTCTTCCCGCCAGTTTGTCGGCTGGATTGGAGAAGCATTGTAAAACGAATTGGCTCCGGAGCCAGCATTCGGTGCAGGGATCAATGCCAATAATGCTTGAACGTTAGGATCATTTGCATTAAACCCGGGCACAGTATTTAGATTTGGAGTTACTACTCCGTTAATAACCGGGCAATTGGGCCCGGGACATTGATCGCTGAAATCGCCGGTGCGCTCAGCCGCCGACGGCACAGCTACGTTAAATGTCTGGCCAGGGACACGGTCTCTACGCCATTCTTGTGACCAGAAGAAAAATGTTTTCTGTTTATCTTTGTTGTAAACACCAGGGATAAAAACGGGGCCGCCGATGGTATAACCGAAGTCATTTTTCTTGTAGGCCGGTTTTGGCTGTGTTGGATCAGCAAAGTAGTTATTGGCGTTGTAAGCGTCGTTGCGGTTGAATTCGTATACATCACCATGGAAGCTGCTGGTGCCAGACTTGGTTTCTACTTCAACCGTACCGGACCCGCTACGGCCATATTGCGCGCCATAATTGGATGTCAAAACTTTGAATTCGCCAATGGCGTCCAAACTCGGATAGACGTTTAGCGTGGTATTACTGCCGTTGTCCATATTGTCGCCGCCGTCCAATTCCCAGTTGTTGTATTCAGTGCGGCCGCCATTGATGCTGTAGCTGACATTGCCAGCGACTCCCACAGCCCCCTCATCTTGGCCCGTCTGGTTACTAACACCGGGCACAAGAGTCACAAGTTGGGTAAAATTCCGTCCGTTTAATTCCAATTGGCTGATTTCTTTACCGCTGACTGTTCCGGCTAATTCTGAGGACTGCGTTTCCACCTGAGCTACGCTGGTCCCTTCAACAGTCACCTGCGTACTCTCGGCTCCGACTTGCATCGCCACATCGGCACGCGCCTTTTCGCCGACGCGCAAGATAATGCCTCTGGCTTCGTATTTCTTGAAACCGGGCGCGCTAACTGTCACGTTGTAGGAAGCAATAGGGAGCGCAGCGAACAGGTAGTCTCCACTTCCATTTGTTGTCGCTTCGCGATTGATGCCGTGCTCAGAACTACTCACGATCACTTGCGCATTCGCAATCGCGGCGCCGCTGCTATCGGTTACGGTACCGGTGATGGAGGCGGTATCCTGCGCGAACATCGCGGGAATAACAAAGACAAAGGCCAGAGTACAAAGCCACGCGTGACGGAATTTCATTTCACACACCCCTTGCTTGCTGAACGTAGATTTCTTTGAAACGGGTAAATCAAAATCCTGTGAACCAATTTGCTAAATCAACACTGCTTAGCCAGACTTTTCGCGACCCACCCTCATCTTTCCAGCCCACGTCTGGAAAACATGCCGGAAGAATGCGCACCCGCATTTTCTTGCCAATGTCATTTTCGCGACCCACCCTACGCAAAGAGCGCGCAGGATGGTGCACCCTCATCTTCCATCTTCGCAGCCATCTTCGCAGCGATTACAAAACGTTTTATTAAAACGTATGAATAGTGCTTTAATACTAATTCCACTGTCAAGCAGAAAAGAGTGTACCTGACTTACGCCGGTAAGCGAATCGCACAAAAAACATCACAATAACGTTTTTACAGGAGACTCTTGGTCGATTCTCTTACTACGAGATCGGGAGCCATTTTTCGATGAGCGGCCAAAACCGGGCACTTCTCGATTACCGAGTTGATGCCTTCCGCCACAATACTGACAGCCAAGTTGCCCATTGCCTCCATCGGCTGACGAATCGTTGTCAGGGAAGGAGTGTACAAAGCGGAAGTCGCTACATCATCAAAACCGATAACTGAGCAATCCTCAGGAACACTTAGTCCCGCCTTGTTTAGAGCACGTATGGCTCCAAATGCCGTCATATCGTCAAAGGCCATCAATGCAGTGAATGGGCGCTTTCGCTGAATCAAATCCTCCGTTAATTGGTAGCCAGCTTCAAAACTTGAAATCGGATTGCGCGATTCCGGCAGGTCAACAATCAACTCTGGATCGAGGTCGAGACCGTTCGTTTTTGCAAAGGTCTTCACCCCTTTCCAGCGGGGGGCACTGTCTGCGAGAGTTTTTGGGCCCCGCATGAACGCTATGTGACGATGTCCAAGAGCATGCAGATGTTCGACAGCCCCGTGGCCTCCAAATTCATTGTCGACAATTACAGAGCTGACGGAATCGGTTTGTAGCTCTTGTGCGATCATTACGGTAGGAATGTTGCTCTTTTCCAGATCGGCGAGTACGTCAATGTTCACGAACAGCCAATTGGCCACTACGATGAGCGCTTCTACTCTGCGATCCAGCAGCATCTCCAGATAGCGTTCGAAACGGCTGCGCTCGTTATGCACATCGGTGAGAATCGGCAAGAAAGAGGACTGATAAAGCGAGTTCTCAATTCCCCGAAGAACCGGAGTACAGAAGGGGTCAGTCATGTCGAAGACCATGACGCCCACCGTATGGCTGCGTTTGCTGCGCAGAGAACGAGCAAAAAGATTGGGACGATAGCCCAGCTTCTTGGCGGCTTTTTCGATACGCTTCTTGGTAGGCGCAGGAATGTAGCGGGCAAGCGGAGCGTTATTCAGAACAATCGACACCGTGGTCGAGGAGAATCCACTCTCTTTTGCCACTTCGCGAATAGTGACCATCGAAATTCTTTATTCTTTCTAAGTACTCGAATTATAAGGGTTGCGCTGTCGCAAGCTATTAATCAGCAGCTTACATTGATACAGGCTAATCTGTTTCAATGCGCATTGGAAATCCGAGGTATGCTGGCGGACACTACAGCAGAGAGTTGAAGAAGTGTCAAGTTAGACAATTAGATTCATGCAACGATTACCGCTAATAATTGCGTATTTTTTGGTCCTGGGGAGCGTTTGCCATTGTTTGCAACTGCAAGCAATTGCCCTCCCGCAGGCTGGTGCCTCGGCTAACTCGAAGGCAGCCAGTACCCCGAAGTCCATGACGCAGGAAGATTCCCAACAGCTCTTCGAGCAAGGAGAGAAGGCTTTGCGTGCCGGAAACCTTGCCCTGGCAGAGCGCTCTTTTCGAGCCGTACTTGCGATCAATCCCCAAGTGGCAGGGGTTTACGCCAACCTGGGCGTGATCTATATGCGGCGCAAACAGTGGCCGCATGCGCTGGAGATGCTGCAAAAGGCCGAAAAGCTCGCGCCGCAAGTTCCTGGAATCCGGCTTAATATCGGCCTGGTTTATTACCGGCAAAACGAATTCCGATCCGCGATCGCGCCATTCGAATCGGTGGTTCGCGATGCTCCGGATTCGGTGCAGGCACGCTATTTGCTTGGCCTTTGTTACTTCTTTACCGACCAATACAAAAATGCCGCGACGACGCTCGAACCGCTATGGCCACAGGAATCCAACCAGCTTAATTATCTGTATGTTCTAGGTATTGCGGCTAATAAGTCTCAAAATCCGCAATTAGAAGAACGCGCGTTGGGAAAATTAGTGGGGATAGGACAAAATTCGGCCGAATTCCATTTACTGATGGGGAAAGCTCATCTCAATCGCGAAGAATACGACGACGCCATCGCGGAATTGGAACTGGCGGCCAAGGTGAATCCGAAGCTGGCTTTTGTGCATTTTAATCTGGGTATCGCTTATATGAAGAAGCAGGATTTCGACCGCGCCAAAACCGAATTCCTGAAAGATATCGCCATCGAGCCTGACGTCTCTTTTGACTATGACCAACTCGGAATGATTGCCTACCAACAGCAGCATGATGAAGAAGCCGAAAAAAATCTAAAAAAAGCGTTGCAGCTTGATCCGCATTTGGTGAGTTCCCAGTTTCAGTTGGCCCGGGTTTACCAGCGCGAAGGCAAGCACGCGTTGGCTCTCGCTGAAATCGACTCAGCCGCTAAGGCAGATCCAGAGAATGCGAGTGTTCATTACGTGCGCGGACAGGTGCTGAAAAGTCTAGGCCGCACACAAGAGGCGCAAACCGAAATGGCAGCTTTTACACGGATTTCAAGCAGCGCTTTGGCGAAGCGGAGAAACGAGCTTGATCCGAATTCCGTGCCTGGGCCAACGCCAAATCCTGAAATTTCCACCGAACCGCAATAATTTGTGAGATTTGCGCCCGTTTAGATCTACTTTTAGACTACAGTCAACATCCAAGAAGCCCGGTACTTTGCCGGGAGGAGAAAGTAGGTACTTTTTCGGGGAGGATTGATTATGCGTGCATTGAAAATTATTGGAATTATTATCGGCATTCTTATTTTGGTGGTGATTGCCGCGCCATTCCTGATCAATGTTAATGATTTCCGTCCTCGCATTGAAGCCGAACTCTCGAACGCTCTTGGCCGTCAAGTGAAGGTCGGCAATCTTCGTTTATCGATTCTGTCGCAAAGCGTTGGCGCCGACGATCTTTCTATTGCCGATGATCCAGCTTTCAGCCAGCAACCGTTTATCAAGGCGAAAGCGCTGAAGGTTGGCGTGGAGATGATTCCGCTGATTACTTCGAAAGCATTGCACGTCACGGATATCACGATTGATCAGCCGCAGGTTTCTTTGTTGCGCGCGGCAAATGGCAAGTGGAATTATTCAAGTCTGGGTACTTCGGATGCCAAGGCAAATACCGCGAAGAATAACAATGCGGCGAAACAATCCCAGCCAACATCGTCAGCGAAACCTTCTGCGGCTGAATCGTCGTCATCGGCTAAACCGTCTTCATCCGAACCAACCTCCAATCCGAATCTTTCGATTGCCAAGCTAAACGTAAAGAACGGACGCGTGACCGTGAGCAACGTGGGCTCTTTGTCCAAGCCACGTGTTTATGACAACGTCGATATTGGCATGCGGAATTTTTCTTTCACTTCGCAGTTCCCTTTTACGCTTACCGCGAATTTACCCGGCGGCGGGAATGCAGGTGTTGAAGGAAAAGCTGGTCCAATCGATGCGAGCGATGCCTCCCTTACCCCGCTCGATGCCAAAGTGAATGTTAAACAACTCGACATCGGAGCTTCGGGATTTGTTGAACCATCGACCGGGTTTTCTGGTTTGGTCGACTTCGCCGGCACAATAAATTCGAATGGCAAAGAGGCGGAAAGCAAAGGTACCGCCAATGCAACAAAACTTAAACTTTCCCCCAAAGGGTCTCCAGCCTCGATTCCTGTTCAAGTGAAATACGTTGTGGTTCACGATCTCCAAAATCAATCAGGGCAACTTCGCCAAGGTGATGTGATTGTCGGCAAGGCACTCGCCAAGCTCACTGGCGGATACCGGTTAACTCCCCAGGGGACGGCGGTTTTGAACCTGAAGTTGAACGCAGATGGAATGCCGGTCAACGATTTGGAAGCCATGCTACCGGCATTGGGCATTACTTTGCCTTCTGGGTCATCGCTGCAAGGCGGAACATTGACGGCAGACCTTACGCTTGTCGGTCCGGCTGATAAATTGGTGATCGATGGACCAGTGAAACTAACCGACTCCAAGCTTGCGGGATTCAGCCTGGGATCTAAGTTGGCTGAGGTTTCGAAGTTCACCGGAGGAGGACAATCGACCGGTTCCGATACGGTGATTCAAAACTTCAGCGCGAACGCTCACATTGCGCCAACCGGAACTACCACTGATAACGTAAATTTAACGATTCCTTCCCTGGGGGTTGTTACTGGCAACGGGACCATTAGTCCAACCAATGCTCTCGACTACAAGATGAATGCAGCTCTGTCAGGGACCGCCGTTTCCGGACTTACACAAATGGCGGGAATTGGCGGCAAGGGAGGCGCCAGCCTTCCCTTCACCATTGAAGGGACAACCTCCAATCCGAAGGTCATGCCGGATGTGAAAGGAATGCTAAACAGTCAGTTGAAATCTGGCGTGGCAAGTCAGCTCGGGAACCTCACTGGCAACAATGGAAATAACAGTAATAATATTCAGAACGCAATCGGAGGCTTGTTCGGCAAAAAGAAACCGAAGTAGATCTTTCCGAATTAGGTTTTGTCTTGATCGCCTTTCGGTCGGCTCCCATTGGGATGTTTCTGTAATCCGGATGAACGCCCTTTTGTAGCCCTTATTGTTTGCCACACGTTCAAGCACCGCCGTCAGGGTCCCGATGAATTCCCTTTAGGTGAGAAACGCGCAACTGCATTGTGGTCCCCAGAAATCACACATTTTTGGATCGCGGCTACGGGGTATCCCAGCAGCCGCTCTCTAATAAACATTAGAAGATAAATTTCACCGCTAACTCGCTAATTTCGTAGATCAATGGGACGTGGTGGTGGATAAATGCAGCAGGCTCACCCGGCATCATCGCTGCCTTTCCTGCGCCTGCAACGCGTCTTCAAAATCTTTTTGCATTTCTGCTAGATGCCGATCGAGTTCACCCGGGTCTACAAAGGGATTTGGAGCCCCGGTTTTTTGCCGCGCGGCCTTCTCTTCTAAATCGAAATAGAATCCATGAGGCGCGAGCAGCACGTCTGGGTGCATGCCGCGTAGCCGTTCCAGCGTACTGCGTGCGTCGTCTACGATGTTCGGATATTTAGGATTGTTGGTCAGCTTGTAAAGCGATGTCGTCAGGCCGCACAAGAACAACACGTTGTAGTTTTTGTTAGCTTCGTTAACCTGCATCGACCAACTTGTGCATCCTTTGGTGTGGCCCGGTGTCAGATGAGCAGTCAGAGTGACACCTCCAAGTTCGACGTGATCGCCATCCGCAATGATACGATCCGGCTTCACGGGCTCGTACGACAGTTCGTCACCCCAAAAGAAATCTCCCTTGCCTCCGTTCTGCATAAGCTCACCATCAAGCTTACTTGCAACCACTGTTGCCCCAGTGCGGCGCTTGAGTTCTGCAAACCCGCCACAATGATCGAAATGGGCGTGACTGTTTAACAGAACTTTTACGTCCTTCATTTGGAAGCCAAGCTTCTCGATATTTGCCGTTACTTGGGGCAACATCTCAACGTGCCCGGTATCAAGAAGAATGTTGCCCGCAGGAGTCACAATCAGGAATGAACTGATCAGGTTGCTACCGACGTAGTAGATATTCCCGATAATCTTCCGTGGCTCAAATGGAAGTGACCAGTCCTTTAGTGTCTCCTTCATCGCTTCCTGTCCTGCGTCCCGCCGGTCTGCTGAAAATACTTTGTTCACAATTTTCCACTCGTTCCCAATTTTCAGCAGCGCCACATGATCCGTAAACAATACCTGCGGGTAGTTCAGTGTGAGTACTGCGCTCGCCGCTGTTCCGCTGATATCCAGCCTCTCGACACGGCGAACTCTGCGGTATTCATCGTCAGCCGGTTGTTGGAACCGTTGTGCGAACTCCTCGCGGGTCCACTGTTTTTGCTCTCCTCCCTCTATGAATGTGATTTTCGCGTCTGGCGTGAATGCCTGCCTGATAAAGTCCCCATTTCCAAATACATGAGCCTGGAAATAACGCTCAATCGCCATTCTCGGACCATCACTCGCATTGACTGGTGCGCCGCCCTGTTGTCCAAAAGCCGCGCCTGCAAACATTAGAGGCAGCGCAAACAGCGAGTATCTCGTGTAGCCCGATCGCATATTGTTTTTCAGTAAATAATGCATTGGTTTTCCTCCGACTTTATTTAGTAAAACATTCCAGCCGGGCGGAAGGTTCAAGCACGAGAAATCAGGGTTATGGGCTTGAGAACAGTGCTATCGTAATTGCATCCCCTTTGTGGGGAGGAGTGCGGCCATGCGCTATCGTATAGGTGAGTTCGCGGATCTGAGTGGGGTTTCCGCCAAAACCCTCCGCTTCTACGACGAGATTGGCCTGTTGCGTCCCGCCAGCGTAGACTCCCGCACCCGCTACCGTCATTATCTCCCTCAACAATTTGAACAATTGGCCACTATCCTCGCCTTGAAAAACCTCGGGGTTTCACTCGCAGATATTCGCAATCTCAGCAGGAAGACAGGATCCGAGAAGAATCTGCGGGAGCTCTTGAGCGAGCTCAAAGAAACGGTAGAGCAATCAATCCAAACGGCTACACAGTCTTTGCGCTGGATCAATGCAGCCCTCGATGACGTACAAACTTCCAAGCGCCCGATTCCTATAGTCATGAAGCATCGACCGGCCATTTCCATCGCTTCCCTGCGTGCGAAAGTCCAGACTTATGCTGACATTCTTCAATTCGAGCAGGAATTGCTGAGCGCATTGCCTCCGGAATGTATTGGCACGATGCGCGGTGTACTCTGGCACAGTTGCGCGGATTCGGGTTCCCTCGAAGGAGAGCCGTTTGTCATGCTCAAGCAGCAAGTGCCCAGCCGAAGTTTTTATGACTTGAAGCCGCTTGCTCCCGCAACTCTCGCCTGTGCGTACTCCGGGCTGGACGACACCAGTGCTGAGCAGGCCTATGAAGCTCTCCGAAAATGGACGAGGATCCGGGGCTATGAACTCGCAGGACCGAAACGCGAGATGTATCTAGATCAAATGCTCGAGATACAGTTCCCGGTGACGACAGAAAACCTGCAATGGCAGGTCGCTGTTTAAAGTCGCGAAACCTTGCCGCCTAGTTGGCGAAGGCGTTCCTTGGAACATCCGCATCGCTCTCTAACAATTACAATACTTATATGAACCGGTCTGGCGTTGCCGATCTTCCGCTGCATGGCGGGAGTGTACCTAAATGGTTAGCCGACCGAATGACTGTGCTCGGTACTGCTATCGCTGAGAACGTTGTCCATCACTACGGCAGGACGGAGCTTCTATCTCGCCTTGCCGATCCGTTTTGGTTTCAGGCTCTAGGGACCGTGATGGGCATGGATTGGCACTCTTCTGGCATCACTACATCGGTATTAGGCGCTCTAAAGCGAGGCTTGAATCCGCGAGCGCACGAACTCGGAGTCTATGTTTGTGGCGGTCGCGGCCGTCATTCTCGCAGAACACCGGACGAGTTGCGTGGCTACGCAGAGCGTACCGATCTTGATGGTGATTCGCTAGTGCGCAGCAGCCGGCTTGCGGCGCGTGTGGACAACAATGCAATCGCGGATGGATTCCAACTCTATCTTCACGGCTTTATCGTGACCGCCACCGGCGAATGGACGATAGTGCAGCAAGGCATGAATGCCAATAATGCTCTTGCTCGTCGCTATCACTGGCATTCTGCATCGGTACGAGATTTTATAACCGAACCTCATACCGGCATTGTTGGAGAGCATCAAGGCACAATCATGAATCTCGTCGATGCCCAATCGAAACCGGCTCAACGTGCATTGCTCGAAACAGTACGGGAGCGTCCAGAAGCGACTCTTGAAAATGTGCGCAAATTGGTCATGCCGGCACATCACGACGTGCGAGCTTCGGACGTAGACCTAAGACGGTTGGGAGCGGTATTGGCCGTAGCCTATCAGCGCGAGTTTAGGGATTTTGCAGACTTGTTGCTGCTCGAAAAACTAGGACCGAGGACTCTTCAATCCTTGGCTCTCGTTGCCGAGGTCGTGCATGGGACACCTGCAAGGTTTTCTGATCCGGCTCGCTTTTCTTTTGCTCATGGTGGAAAAGATGGTCATCCATTTCCAGTTCCACTTAAAACTTATGATGAAACTATAAGCATGTTACGCCGCTCGCTGGGTAGCGCCAAGCTCGGCCGCACAGAAAAAATCGACGGATTCCGAAAACTCGATGGATTCGTGAGAGCGGTGGAAAAATCGAAGGCCCCTCAAGCTGACTTCGATGTCACTATCTCACGCGAGAAAGCTATCTCCGCTTCGTTAGGCGGCAGGACTGTATTCGGCCCGGCGCAAAAGCTAGCCGTCAAACAATCCGCTCACCAGCTGTCGCTCTTCTAGATATTCGAAAGTTTAGATATTCGAACTCTGCATTTCATTGCCAGCCGAATTATGCTCACTGTGTTCCGACAGCTGTTTTACTAAGCTGCTCTTTTGAGATGAATCCCGTGCGAGTTCTCCGCCTTCCTGATCACTCCATAAAGGCCGGCAACACCACCCAGAATTGCGAACGCAAACTGCAAGGGATGAGTCTCTGCCTGAAGTTCAAAACTGTGCGAACGAGATCGCTTGCCAAAGGTCCCATGCGCTCCGTGATCGCCAGGAACCGGTTCCCAAAGATTGTTAGGGCGATTGGGATTCTCGGATCCATCGTACTGCTGCGACTCGTAACCGGTACGCGCCAAATAATGATCCGCGAACGATGGAGCCACTTTGTTGCCCATAATCGCTACCACCGCGGACCATGCGGCATAGTACTCGCGGCGGCGCGGATGATGAGCAGCATAATAGATTGCCCGGGCTGCGACTTCGGGTTGATAAATTGGGGGAACAGGCTGGGCCTTTCGCGGGAGCCTACTTTTCACCCATCCAAACTGCGGCGTGTTCAGCGCGGGCATCTGCACCATCACGGTGTGCACATTGCTCTTGTCGTGTAGAAGTTCAGTGCGCAAAGAAGTATGAAAGCCAAGGATCGCATGTTTCGCAGCACAATAGGCCGCCTGCAAAGGAATACTCCGATAAGCGAGAGCAGAACCTACGTGTACGATCGTACCGCGATCCCGCGGCAACATGTGTTTTAAGGCTGCGAGTGTCCCATATACATATCCGAGATAGGTGACCTCAGTCACGCGCTTGAACTCCGCCGCAGTCATTTCTTTGATTGGAGAAAAGACGGATGCCATTGCATCATTCACCCATACGTCAATGGGACCGAGTTCCCTCTCGGTTTTTTCGGCAGCCGCTTCCACTTGCGCTGCGTCGGCCACATCGGCGGGCAGCACTAAAGCTTTACCGCCTGCCGCTTCCACCTCGCGCCGCGCACCTTCAAGACCATCGCGCCCACGCGCAACCAGACCGATCGATGCTCCATGACGCGCAAACTCCCGAACAGCTGCACGGCCAACACCCGCCGATGCGCCCGTGATCACAACCACTTCACGTTTTGCCACGAGTTCCCCCACATTATTGGATTATTCAAACTGATACCACAGGTTCGATGCGTTAGAAGCAAACTCCTGTTTGCTAAAAAAACATATAAAAACGATTCCAGACCTTCAGGTAACCGCTACGACTGACGCGACATCAGAATATCTGTTGCCCGGTTCCATATCGCGTATTGAAGGCCCGCTGACGATAGCCGCTGCGTTCCTTGTGGAATCCCGCTGCTTCCATGAATACTGTTTCAAGTTTCGTTCCTATCGATCACATTCTCGTTTCGCATTACACCATCCCCACCGATTTTCCAGAATCCGACGGCACGATTGAATGGAATGAAACCACACTGGTTCTGGTTCGGGCGTGTGCCGCAGGCAAAATAGGTCTCGGTTACACCTACGCTGATAGCGCAACCGCAGCAGTAATTCATAACCAACTCGCCACCGTGATAAAAGGCGCAGATGCCATGTCGCCCGCTGCCTCATACATGATCATGTGGCGGCATATTCGCAATTTAGGACGGCCTGGCATTTGTTCCATGGCCATCTCTGCGGTGGATTGTGCTCTCTGGGATCTCAAAGCCCGCTTACTTGATCTTCCTCTCGTCACATTGCTCGGACAAGTTCGAGCGGGTGCGCCAATCTACGGCAGTGGTGGGTTTACTTCCTACTCCAATCAGCAACTCGCAAAGCAACTGGGAGGGTGGGTAGAGCAAGGAATTCCTCGCGTCAAGATGAAGATCGGACGCAATTCGAAACAAGATATCGAGCGAGTTCGAGTGGCGCGGGAGGCAATCGGTTCGGATGCAGAATTGTACGTGGATGCAAACGGTGCGTATCACTACAGGCAAGCTCTGGCCCAGGCAGAGCTCTTCGCCGGTTTCGATGTCCGTTGGTTTGAGGAGCCAGTTTCCTCAGACGACCTCGACAGCATGCGTCTTATTCGTGAACACGCACCGGCAAGGATGAATATTGCCGCCGGTGAATACGGTTATGACATCTTCTATTTTCGACGGATGCTGGCCAGCGGTGCAATCGATGTGCAACAAGCCGACGTGACTCGCTGCGGCGGCATAACTGGATTTTTCCAGGTCGCTGCGCTTTGCCAAGCTCACAACATACCTCTTTCCGGCCATACTGCACCCGCCTTGCATACGCATGTCGCCTGCGCAGTGACTCCATTTAAAAACCTGGAATATTTCCACGATCACGTGCGCATCGAGCGCATGTTCTTCGATGGCCTCCCACAACTTGTAGATGGCGAGCTCCGCCCTGATCTTTCGCGTCCCGGCCTTGGCCTTGAGCTCAAAACAGCAGACGCGCAGCAGTTTGCCGCATAAACGAAAGGAGAATAATGTCCGCGAATCGAACTCCTCTTATTTCACCCGAAGAGTTGAAAAAGCCAATCGAATTGCGCCCCGGTGATTGGCGCTCTACTAAGAATATCGATTCCGACGGCCTAGAATCTGAACTAAGGAAAAACATCGCAGGCGAGGTTCGTTTTGACGCTGGAAGCAAGGCGATGTATGCGGTCGACGGATCTAACTACCGGCATGTGCCAATCGGTGTCGTAGTTCCGAAATCGAAAGAAGATGTTATTCAGACAGTCGCCGCGTGCCGCAAGTTTGGCGCGCCCGTGCTCTCCCGGGGTGGCGGCACCAGCCTTGCCGGCCAGTGTTGCAATGTGGCCATTGTGATCGATTGGTCGAAATACATGCATGGCGTTTTGGAGGTAAATACATCCGAACGATGGGCGCGAGTGCTACCCGGCACAGTCTGTGATGAGTTGCGCAACGAGGCCTTACGCAAGAGCAACAATCTCCTTACCTGGGGACCCGACCCTGCAACCCACACACACTGCTGCTTTGGCGGCATGATCGGTAACAACTCCTGTGGCTCGCATGCACAGATGTCGGGCAAAACTGACAATAATATTGAGGAACTTGAAATTCTGCTTTACGACGGCACGGTTATGAAGGTCGGCTGGATGACCGACCTCGAAATGAACCAGCAGATTAATCAAGGTGGCCGAATTGGCGATATTTACCGCAACCTGAAATCTTTGCGAGAGCATTACACCGATCTCATTCGCGAAAAATATCCTCCCATTCCCCGCCGTGTTTCTGGTTACAACCTGGACCAATTAATTCCTGGAAAGGATGGACAATTTAATGTCGCGCGCGCGCTAGTCGGGAGCGAAGGAACACTGGTCACAATTCTTGAGGCAAAGTGCCGCTTGATCGATGCCAAGGCCGAGCGTGTACTCCTCATGTTGGGCTATCCCGATGTGTACGAGGCCGCAGACCACGTCATGGATATCGATCACTGTGGACCCACTGCACTGGAGGGAATTGATTATCGCCTATACGAAAATATCGAAAAGAAAGGGGGTACGCACACTAAGTATCTCAAGCTTCTTCCCGAGGGCAAGGGATGGCTGATGGCTGAATTTGGCGCTGACAAAAAGCAAGACGCATTGGACCTCGCTCATCAAGTTATGGAGTCTCTTAAGACCAAACCAGATGCACCTAGCATGAAGCTGTTCTCAGACCAGGTAGATATGCAACACATATGGGATGTACGCGAATCGGGCTTGGGAGCCACAGCATTTGTTCCCGGCGAGCCTGACACCTGGCCCGGATGGGAGGACTCCGCTGTCGCGCCCGAGAAACTTGGCGGATATCTTCGCGAGTTGCGCGCTCTCTACAACAAGTATGAATACAATCCCGCGCTCTACGGCCACTTTGGACAAGCCTGCGTCCATTGCCGCGTCGATTTCGATCTTACGAGCGAACCTGGCATTAAGAAGTGGCGCTTCTTCATGGAAGAGGCAACCGATCTATGCGTGAAGTACGGAGGCAGCCTCAGCGGCGAACATGGTGATGGGCAGGCACGCGCGGAGTTTCTCAATAAAATGTTCGGTGATGAACTGATCCGTGCATTCCGCGAATTCAAGTCCATTTGGGATCCGCAATGGAAGATGAATCCGGGAAAAATTGTCGATCCCGAACGCATGGACGAGAGTTTGCGGCTGGGCGCCGACTATCATCCGTGGGAACCTGAGACGCATTTCAAATGGCCTGAAGATCACGGTAGCTTCGCGCATGCTGCGCTCCGCTGTGTAGGTATTGGCAAGTGCCGCCGCAAAGAAGGTGCAAAAGGCGAAGACGACACCATGTGTCCGAGCTTCATGGTGACCCACGAAGAGCGGCATACAACGCGTGGACGCGCTCATCATCTCTGGGAGATGTTGCATGGCGATGTAATCGCCGATGGCTGGCGAGACGAGAACGTGAAGGAAGCTCTCGACCTTTGCCTGGCGTGCAAAGGCTGTAAAGGCGATTGTCCGGTCAGCGTAGATATGGCGACCTACAAGGCTGAGTTTCTCTCCCACTACTGGGAAGGACGGCTGCGCCCGCGCTACGCATATGCATTCGGCTTAATTGATCAATGGGCACGGCTGGCTTCTAATGCTCCGGGATTCCTGAACCTTTTCACACAACTGCCAATTCTGAGTGCAATCGCAAAGAAAGCAGCGGGTATGCCAAGCGAACGCAAGATTCCCGCGTTCGCACCTGAAACTTTCAAAGCATGGTTTCGTAAACGCGGCATCCAAAATTCAGGCAAACCAAAAGTAATTCTTTGGGCGGACACTTTTAACAACTATTTCTTTCCCGAAACCGCGCAAGCTGCTGTGGAAGTCCTGGAACATTTCGGCTATCAAGTCGAGGTCCCGATGCAGCATCTGTGCTGCGGACGCCCGCTCTACGATTACGGCTTTCTCGACCGCGCGAAGAAATACCTGAACAAGGTTCTAGACACGCTTGACTCTGATATCGCTTCCAGTACTCCAGTGATCGTGCTGGAGCCGAGTTGCTGCTCCGTGTTTCGCGATGAGCTCAACAACCTTATGCCTGAGTCCACGATGGCACATAAGCTGAAGGAAAACACCTTCCTTCTGTCTGAATTCCTGGAAAATAAAGTCAAAGACTATGACGCGCCGAAGTTCGCACGCAAAGCGGTTGTTCAGGGTCATTGCCATCACAAAGCCATCATGCGCATGCATGAAGAAGAAGCCGTGATGAAGAAAATGGATCTGGATTTCCAGCTGCTCAATTCGGGCTGCTGTGGGATGGCCGGGTCGTTCGGTTACGAAGCCGAGAAGTATGATACTTCCATCAAGTGTGGCGAACGCGCATTGCTTCCCGCCGTGCGCAATGCTGGGCTCTCCACGCTGATCATGGCTGACGGCTTCAGCTGCAAAGAACAGATACAGCAAGAGACACCGCGTCACGCATTACACCTTGCTGAAATCATGCAGATAGCATTGCGACACGGCAACGATGAAGGAAAAAAATTGTACCCCGAGGAAGAAATAGTGAAGCCCCGCATTCAAGCCCAACATAGGTCTATGATCCGGGCCGCCGTTGCGGTTGGAGCTGCGGTTGCGGTCGGTGCGTTATTGTGGCGGATTATTCATAAGACCGATTAGGGGCTCTTTTCCCCGTCTTTACCTTTTTCGGTGATGGCCGCATCGGTCTTCGCTTCTGGGAGCGGCAGTATTTCTTTTGCTGACAGGTCGGCGGGAAATGCGAAGTTGAAGAAGCAGACCATCATCTCATCGAAGCTTTGTTGTCCCCAGATTACCGTTTTCGTTGGGTCCGGATTCTCAGGGTTGTTGGCCGAATTGTCGAAGTGTGCCGTACATTCGATCCTGGTCCCAGTGGGCAGCGTGATCGGCTCTGCCAGGTTGTACCAAAGCTGCCAGTGCCAGTTGTAGTGCGGAACGTTCAAGATGGTGCGGGTTTCTCCATTGGGAAATACCAAGCGATATTTCATGTCTTTTCCGCGCGTGTGCATATGCGGATGCATACCCAGCAAAGTTACCTCATGACGCACCGTGAATGATGAGCCCACCTCGTAGTTGGGATCTCCAGGAGGAATTTTAAAAGTTTCGTTGACGGCTGACAGCGTCATGACGCGTTGCTTGGGAGGCTCTTTGGCAAAAACCAGGCCCACGCTCGACTGGTCCGTCGTCGCTTTGCCTTCCGGCATGTAGTGCACTTCGAGAACAATATCTGAACCAGCCGGAACCAGCTTTGCCTGTCCGTGTTCGAAAATGTCAGGAGATTGACCGGGCGCGTAACCGACCAGCCAATCACTAGGCACGTCATCCGGATCTGCTTTCGTATCAGTCTTCGAAGGCGGCGCTTCGAAGAAGACGCCTTTAGGTTGATTTTTGAAGTAGTTCGAACCAGGACGACGGACATACGCAACAATGTGATGCACGACTGAACGATCCGACGGGGCGGCTTCTACAAACTGAACCCATTTATCTTCCGTGAAACCAGTGGGCAGGATGACGTACTGGTACTCAAGAACTCCGCTTTCTGGGACTGAAAACGGTTTGGGAAGCTGAAAGATAACGTCTGGTTTGGGAATGGACCATCCTTGAATCCATTGCCGAGGTGGCGGGAGATCCTTTGGATCGCCTTTCGGTGCACCTGCGTTCGCCCAAGCGACAATCGTATCGATCTCGCCTTGGGTCAACGAGCGGTTGTTCGCAAACTTTTCGGTATGACCGTCCTCGAACCACGGGGGCATCTGTCGCTGCTGCACCATCCGTTTCATGAGGGTTGCCCATGGCCTTGCCTCTTCGTAGGTCAACATTGAGAACGGGGCGCCTTCTCCGGGACGGTGACAGGTTTGACAATGCTGCTGCACGATTGGCGCAACATCTTTGGAGAACGTCACAGGGGAAGAATTTGTGGCCGGGCTCGATGTGGCCGGGTCGTCCGCTGGCTGGGTTGGATGACTCGCCATGCCTGGCATTTGGGCAAAGGCAAACGTTGCCATACACAGTTGCAGAAGGAGGATCGAAAGTATTCGCTTCATCGTAATCGCATTTCTGGTCCTGGTCATTCGCAAAAATCTATGCCGGTGGATTGTATGCAGTGGTGCTAGCCAAGTGAGAAATGCTAACTCAGTTCAACGCGTTAATGAAGACCTAATAGTAAACAAGGGATGCGATTGCTCGCATCCCCTGATAAGGTTAGCCGAGGCGCTTACGCGGCCCCGGGTTCATCACGCGAGGTTCATCAGAAGATGAACTTGGCGCTTATCTGACCGATCCGGCCCGGAGCGGCCTGAGTGGCCTGACCGAACTGGCTGCTGCTAGCATCCCCGATGATGCCACTGGAAAGGAAGTTTGTATGGTTGAAGACATTAAACATCTCGAAGCGCACGTTGAGCGCAGTTGACTCCGTGAGTTTTGTATCTTTCTCCAGACCGGCATCTGTAGTGATCGCTCCTGGCCCGTTGAAACCGTATTGCTTCGCACTGCCGGTTACACCACAAGCTTCGTAGTTTTTGAGCGGGGTGTTGGGCGCTTGGTTGCACGTCGCGAAATCGAAAGCGAAAGCTGAGGGGTTGAAATAGTCGTGTCCCCCGCTACGCGCATTTAGCCTCTGGATTGAGCCGACTTGAGTGGGATAGTCCAGATGGATATTGGTCAGGGCATAGTCGCCGCCGCTCTGCAAGTTTATGGGAGTACCGGTGTAGAAGCGGCTGATGCCAGTGAGGTGCCATCCCGTGGTGATCCGGCGGGAACCAAGCAGCCGATCAAAAGGAAGATCCCAGTTGTAGCTCATCACCAGGTTATGCCGCATGTCGAATGTCGAGAGTCCATAGGCTCGAGAGGGATCGCGAGGATCATACTTGGCGGAATAGTCATCCAGCGATTTGGCGTAAGTGTAGCTGACCAGGAAAGTCAAATCGCGAGCCCGCCGTTCTGCCGAAACCTGCAAGGAGTTGTAGTTTGAATTTCCTGAGTTTTGTAGCCAAGTCGCCGAGGCGAAGGCCACCACCGGACCGCCACTAGAATTGTGATAATTCTGGCTGATGGCCTGATTGTTGATCAGACCGGTAAAGGTGCCATAGTAGGTTTGGCCACCTTGTTGGTAGACTCCACCTTCGCCTCCTGGCGCGCAGCCTGCGGCCGCAAGCGATTCACACAACGCCCCGTTGCCCCAGAGCAAGTCCTCGCCACGCTGAATGTGATGTGCCTGGGTTCCGACGTAACCCACAGTCAGGACGGTCGCTTTGTCGAGCTGCCGCTGGATGGAGAGATTGTAGTGCTCGGCCATTTGAGTCTTATTTTTGTTGTAATAGCCCGGCACGTAAAGCGGCATGAGCGATCCAAACTGAAAGTTCGGAAAGGGTCCGCTGCCTGACGGGAAGGTGAAGGGGAAGTGCTGTCCTTGCGATACTCCGCTTGCTCTAGTTATATACGGGCTTCCGAACTCCGTGGGTTGTGACGATTGCCAGTAGAGCCCCCAGGGAGCGTCACCGATAATGCCGAAGTTACCGTTATCCGCGGCACCTAAGTAGTAGACACCATAGGCTGCACGAATACTGGTCTTGTTTTCACCCCAGATACCGCCCGAAGGCGCGTAGGCGATACCAATACGAGGTCCAAAGTTGTTCCAGCGGGTTGGGGAGATCGTGCTCGGAACCCCCGGATCGCCCGGAACCAGGTTGCCTTCCGGGGAGTTGGGGAACTTGGTGGACTGCACTCCCGGAACTGGCGTAGTCAGCCGGCCATAAACATCGCTCCATGGCCTGGGGACATCCCAACGGAGGCCAAGGTTAACGGTGAGGTTGGGCCTCGCCTTCCACGTATCCGCAACGAAGAGCCCGCCGTAGCGGGTGCGGTTGTCGAGGAGCTGGACCGAGCATTGCACGAAAGTATTTGGAGCGCCGATATAATAATCCGAAATGTCAGTACCGGTCTCGCTACCCGTAAATTGGAAATATCCATTCGGTCCGCATTCATTCCGAGCATTCAGGCGATAGTACTTTAGCTCACCGCCAAAACTGAGAGAGTGAGCGCCCATCGCCTTGCTGAAGGTGTCGCTAATCCCATAGGTAGTATCAGGTTGATAGAGATTCAACCAATTATTGCCTACCGCAAAATTTTTAAACAACAATGCGGGCATTGCTGATGGGTACCCAGGGGTTCCAGTATTGACCAAACCACCGGTGGCGGGATCGGTATTGAAGCCGAATTTATCGTAGCCGGATATTGTGGAACCAGAAGAAGGTTGCGCGGTGCGCTCCGCCGTGCGGAAAAACTGGATGCGCACAACATTGACCTCGGTTGCGCCGAAAGTTTTGGTGTTGCTCATTGAGAACAGCTGATTGCGTGACGGTACGGTCACCGGAAAACCTGGCAAGTTCTCGACGCCCTGGTATGACTGCTGGTAGATGGGTTGGACCGCGGTTGCGTCGTCGTAGTGATAGTAGAACGACCAGTCGCCGGTCATGTGATTAATGAAATCGATACGTTGGGCCATGTTGGTATCGATGATAGAGCCGTTATGACTGGAGTCAGAATAGATGGACCCGCCGGGCTGATTTGCAGCAGGAATCAGGGGCAGGGTTAGTCTAGTAACAGGGTCCATGTAGGCAGAGAGATCGCGGCCAGGTACACCATTGGTTGTTACGGCTGTTCCGAGCTGGCTGTACGTGGTCACTCCAGGAATGATGGTTCCACCACCACGACTCATGAGGGTTGCAGCCCATGCGCTCCCCTGAACAGTATTGGCGAGTGCGGTGTCCGGAAAAATACCGTTGCGTTCGTCATCGCTGATGACCTGCACATTTCCGGTGCTGGCTCCCGCTACCTGACGGGTTTGCTGAAAATCGGTGAAGAAAAAAATCTTGTCCTTCCAGATCGGACCGCCAAGTACACCGCCGAACTGATGTTGTTTTAGCTCGGCCTTGGTGCTGTCGAAGTATCTGGTCGCGTCCATCCCCTGATTTCGGTAGAACTCGAAGAGAGTTCCATGCAAGCCATTGGTTCCGGATTTGGTCACAGTGTTCATGACCGCGCCGGTGAATTTGCCATACTCAGCGCTGAAGCTGTTGGTGAGCAGGCGAAACTCAGCGATCGAATCGGCGTTCGGAATCAGACCGGCGCCCATATTCTTAGTCTCGTTGACCTCGGCGCCATTCACGAGGAAAGCATTCGCCCACTCCGGCTGACCGTCGGTGGATACGTTTCCTGAGGATGAGTACAGCCCGGACGCGGGTGCACGGTCGGAGTAACCACCGTTTGTGTTTGCAGGAGATACGCCAGCCTGAAGTGAAAGCAGGTCGAGGTATGAACGACCGTTGAGCGGCATAGCGAGAATCTGAGGCGACTCGATTGTTGTGCCTGTGGCCGTACTCACAGTCTCGACCTGCACAGCGTTGGCATCAACCGAAATGGACTCACTCACGCTTCCAACTTGAAGAAGAAAATCAAAGTGCAGCGCGTCATTGACATTGAGATCGACGTTGTCGATGACTCCCTTCTCGAAACTGGGAACCACTGCGGTCAGGCGATAGTGTCCAGGGGGCAGGGCAAGAATGCTGAACTGACCCGCCGCATCACTGGCAACTGTACGG
The DNA here is from genome assembly GCA_035651835.1 of Terriglobales bacterium. GTDB lineage: Bacteria > Acidobacteriota > Terriglobia > Terriglobales > Acidobacteriaceae > JAOAPG01. The sequence continues at coordinate 20,987 of DASRFC010000020.1, read as the reverse complement.
GAATAGCCGGTGGCCGATTGAATAGCAGTTACGGATGCGTTCGGAAGCGCTGCACCGGATTTGTCGCGAACGTAACCGACAATCGACCCGGTCACATCTGCCCAGAGGACGGAAGTACTGATCACAACAAATAAAGCCAAACATAAGCAGCGGAAAGCCCGAAATTGCATACTATCCCCCACGAGAGAAGAAGTTTTTTAAATTTGTGCGACAATATCACTTTTCCAGCGACGAACAAGCGAAATAGTGCGAAACGGTATTTGTCTGACCCGAGCTACAGAGAACAGGAATGCATGAATTCTCCGCCAATAATGTTCATAAAACACTTTTAGACCCGGAAACGGCACGAGTCGAAACACCAACGTCTCATCAAGCTGTGAATCGCTTAATTGTCATATAATAGAATGTTATTGAGCTTGTCAAGCTAAAGATGGGATTTTGCCTAATCTATCGGCATTTCAATCCGCTTCTATGAACAGCGATTCCCTGCCCCGCTGAAATGGGGAGAAATGACGATTAATGGTGTTCGGTATTGCGCCTGAACGCGAAGTAAACCGGAACTCCGATCAGGACAATCACGACTCCCGGAATGGTCGTCGCGGATCGGTACAGGAATAAGACTGCCAGAATAACTCCGGCACAAATCAGGTAGAGCATGGGAATCAAAGGATATCCAAAAGCCTTATAAGGGCGCTCAGCGTCGGGTCGCGTTTTTCGTAATCGAAACACCGCGGCAATGGTCAAAATATAGAAAATCAGCGCAGCCGAAATAATGTAATCCAGCAGATTGCTGTAAAGATTTCCGTACGTCCCGGTGGCAGGTTGGTACGTCCGTATCATCAGCAGGAAAGCCGCCCATCCTGCCTGCATAATTAACGCCGCGCTCGGAACATTGGCCCGGTTCAGTGTTCCGGCCCGTTTGAAAAATAATCCGTCCAGTGACATCGCGTAGTAAGCCCGTGCTCCCGATAAGATCAGCGCATTCATGCAGCCGAAGGCCGCAATCATAATGGCGACAGCGATCAGCGTAGGGCCAATTCTCGGGAAGATAGCCTGCAACATCGTGGCTGCCACTCGATCCGAAGGCGCGTGCTGGATTTCACCAAAGGGTAAGACTACGACATAAGCGAAGTTGGCCAACACGTAGAGACCGATTACAAGGATGGTTCCGAGCGCGAGGGACAATGGAACGTTTCGTGTAGGATTTTTAACTTCGCCGGCGGTGAATGTGACGTTGTTCCAGGCGTCCGCCGCATACAAGGCCCCAATTTGTGCACTGCACAGCGCGATTAACAATCCGAACGCTGTCGCCGGTGAAGGTCCATGTGTCGGCAACGTGAACCCTTGTGGAGTCCACGCGTGAGCAAAGTTTGCTTTTACGACAGAAGCTTTCCAACCAATCAGCACTCCAATGCCTATTACGGCCAGAAGTGAACCGATTTTCATGGAAGTAAAAACGTTCTGAATCCCCTTTCCATACTTGAGGCCTTTCATATTGGTCCAAGTCAGAAAAGTTATTACGATCAATGCGGTCAGTTGAGCGGTAGAAAGAGATAAGGCATAGGTCGGCAAAATATGAATGGGCCGGATGATGTAATTCGCTTCCGAGATTTGCGGCCACAGCACACCCAGGTAGCGAGAAAATCCCACCGAAGATGCCGCAATGGTGCCAGTTTGAATTACAAGAAATAGTGTCCAGCCGTATAAAAATCCCCAGAGTGGCGAATATGCTTCGCGAAGATAAACGTACTGACCGCCAGCACGCGGCATCATGGCGGCTAATTCTCCATAGGACATTGCAGCCGCCATTGTGAGTACGCCAGCGATGACCCATGCCAGGAGCATCCAACCGCTGCTGCCCACCTCTCGTGCCATTTCGCCAGCCACGATGAAGATCCCAGAACCTATCATTGATCCCGCCACAATCATGGTCGAGTCAAAGAGTCCGAGACTTCGATTCAGTTCGCGATGCGGAGCGGTGACTTCGCGGACCTCTGGGTCGTTTACGGTTTGCGTCACATCATTCCTTCCATGGAAATATCAAAAAGGATCTTGAAGGTACGGAAACGGCTACTATAAGGAATTCGCCAACCACAAGGTAGCGTAAAAGCACGAGATTGGCGGAAGGCGTTGTACCAGATCTTCAAAGATTATTGGGCCGAGGCTACCGCGTTAGTCCCACTTGCCCAACAATCTCCTTGAATTCAGAATCCAGGCGGAGGGAATCGAATCGCGGATCCTGAGTCAACGTGAACAGTTTCATGTTCCTGTCTTCACAAGCCCGGTTGAGCCACAGGATGGCATGATGAGGCTCGCCTAACGCGGTATAAGTTGCGGCAATATCATAAGACGGCATGCATTTGTAGGACGCTGCCGCCTTGAGTTCATGCAGAATGGCGCGAGCGGTGGATTTATCCCCGGCAACAGCATGGGCGTGGGCCTTCATGGCCTTCACACAATTGCTTCCTCCCGCCAGATGGATTGTGGTTTCAAATTCTCTTAGCGCATCCTTGAAGTTACCCTTCTGTTCGAGAGCTTGCGCCATATACATATGGGCCCAAATAAAGTGAGGATCTAATTCCAACGCGCTTTGATAATGTTTGATGGCTTCGTCGAACCGATGTGCCAGGTGAGCGGTCACACCCGCCCAAACGAGGGTGATGATCGAAACTGGATCAATTTCGAGAGCGTGCATAATAGCCATGTGAGCAGCTTCATGCTGCCCCTTGGCTGAGAGCAAATTCGCATACCAATGATAACCGAGAGCATAATCCGGATTGCACTGAATGGCGCGCCGATACTCGTGATCGGCCGCTTGCAAGTTGCGGTCGAAGTGCAAAAGAACATCCGCTAAGGAGACATGGGCCTCAGCCAAATTCGGATCAAGCTCAATCGATTTCAACGCGGCGCGGCGAGCTGACGGCATCGCTTCGAATGGAGAAACAATTTCATAAAAAGATAATAGAGTCAGAGAATCCGCCAGTCCGGAATAAGCGAGAGCAAATTGCGGATCTTCCTGTATCGCTGACTCAAAAAAGTGGATAGCTTTGCGCAGACTTCCTTCATCCCGCTGATTCCAGAAGTATCTACCTTTCAAGTAAGCTTCACGCGAGGCTGGCTTTTCACGATGTTTGCCGACTGAATAAGATCGTGTGGAAGAAAATATCTTTAACCAAAGGCACTGGACAATTTGATCTGCTACATCTTGCACTTTCGTGAAATCGTTCGAAGCACATCGATAAGTCTGGGTCCAAGTGACCATGTCCGTATCAGCAGACAGGAGAGCTACATTCAGGAGGAATATCTTCCCTTCATCCTGAAGGTTCCAGCGCAGCAGATAATTGATGGGTTCGCCGCCTGTATTCCTGCAAGTTGATTCGCGATCTTCCTGCTGTATTGGGGATTTCGGGCGTATGACAGTCAACTGCCCGGGATTGAACTGCTCTAAACCCGATATTGTCTTCTCAATGATTGCATCGGCATTTGATACGCGCTTAAAGTTAGGGACTGTATTGTTCAGCGGCAATACGTAGATCGCGGTGCGAGGTTCGACGTTCTTTGGGGCAATCGATGAAGTCTGCGATTCTTCCTCTCTTGAGACTTTACGTTTCCAATTCTCAATCTCTGAACGCAGAGCATAGACGCTGCCCAGTCGTTTATGAAAATGACGATGAACTGGCAAGCCTTCTTTTTTTTCCCAAAGCTGGACGGTACGCACTTCCCGCCGCAGGTAGCTGGCGATCTCTTTCCAGGAGTCCAATCGTTCGGAGTTCCGCCATAACGTAGTGGGTTGGGGAAAACCTGATCCTACCAGCGAGAGATTTTTAATCATGGCCCTAGGGGCGAAGGCTACACCGTTGCCCTGGGTTCACGCAAGTTTTCTTAGCGCATTCTCCGTAATTGCCGAATTTAACTTGGTACCGCCTCTGCCGTGTCTAACCAAGTGTTTCGTACTATTTCGCTTGTTCGCCGCGAAAGTCTTGTTTTCTTATAGGTGATCGAGATCGCAATTTATAGTCCCAGCGAAGGATGCCCGTGCCTGAAAAAATTACATCGAACTCACAACCAGCCTGGTTTAACTATGCGAATAGTCACGATTTCATGGAGAGAGTACGCACCGGAATGCCGCCGCTTATCATTTGCGTCGCTTGCAATGGCGGCATTCAGGGCAAAGAAGCCAACGAGGTTATTCCGGAGACGGCTGACGAAATAGCTGAGTCAGTTCAAGGCGCTTACGAAGCCGGCGCGGCAATGGTTCACATCCACGCGCGTAACCCCAAGCAATTGACCGAAGGCGCGAGAGAGACTGAGGCATGGTACGAGGTTTTGCGGAAAGTTCGCCAACGTTGCCCGGAGATCATTATCAATGCAACCACGGGAGCTGGCCCGGGTATGAGCATGGAGGAGCGTTCAGCCTGTCTCCCAGCGGGCCCGGAAGTTGCATCTCTAAACCTCGCACCAGACATGAGCAAGTTTAAGCTGAAGGAGCGGCTTGCGCCTTTGCCTTATCCCCGGCCAGCCCTCGAAATAGATGAGTGCATTCCCTTTACGTATGGTCAAATTCATCAATTCGCCGCGGAGATGAAACAGCGCGGAATTAAACCTGAACTGGAGCTCTACCATCCGGGCTGCGCCTGGGTTGTAAACTATCTGATCGAAAATGATTTGATAAAAAAGCCTTACTGGATGCAAACAGTAATGGGATACCAGACCGGCAGCTTTCCGACGGTAGGAAATATTCTTGATCTTTTGAAAGAATTCCCTGAAGGAGCTTTGTGGCTCTGTTCGGCGATCGGCCCATTTCAGCTTCCATTGACAACCCTCGCAACCTTGATGGGCGGACATGTCCGAGTTGGTCTGGAGGATAACGTCTATTACTCGAGAGGCCAGAAAGCTAAGAGCAACGCGGAGTTAGTGGAACGGACCGTGCGAATTGCCAAGGAACTCAATCGGGAAGTCGCAACCCCGGCGCAAGCACGCGCGATGCTTGGTTTATCCTGTCAACCCAGCAAGTATTAGGTGAATTTTTGATGATGAAGCGATATTTAAATTTAGCCATGTTGCTCGCGATCTTGATTTATCTCCCCTTATTCGCGGATGCACAGACCTTACCACCGGGGAAAGGTCAGGAAATTGTTCAGCAAAAGTGTGTAGGTTGCCACGCGTTGAAGGTGGTCACTTCCAAGCGAGCTTCCAAGGAGCAATGGTCCGCGCTGGTTGATCAAATGGTCTCTCGCGGTGCCGATGTTCCGGACGAAGACATCGAAACTGTAATCAATTATTTGTCGACGAATTTTGGGGCAAATACCGAACCGCCTGCGGACGCCAGGAATGACGAGCAGAAAAAAACTGTTAACGTTAACAAGGCCAGTGCAACCGAGTTGGCTGAAGTACTTGATCTTTCTGGCAAAGAAGCCAGCGCGATAGTTACTTACCGCGAGCAAAACGGCGCATTTAAGGAGTGGCACGACTTAACTAATGTTCCGGGTCTGGAACCGAAAAAAATTGAGAGCAACAAAGATCGGCTTATTTTTTAGAGCATTACCGGATTAAGTGGACACGTCAGCTGTCCTTGCGATAGAGGAGTTCGCGTATCGCTTGCCTCCTGGCCTGGTTTGCCTCGCTTTCAGTTTTGCGTTCCACCGCATCCATGGGGCGTTTGGTTACCGGATGCACCGATTCGTCAACACTGCACTCTGGACACCGATTGGCAAAACCCGGTTTATTGGGCTTTAGTTCGAATTCTTCCGAACAGATAACACAAATCTTAATGGGAAATGACATTCCGACTCCATCATAATGGAGCGACTGCTCCTGGCATCACCGCCACATGAAATCGTAATACAGTAACAATTCATTGAAAAGTATGGCTGCGGGCAAAGTAGTCAACCAGCAGCCATTGCTTCTTCTCGAATAATCGTCTCCGAAGACGCCTCGCATGATAGAAACATTCTTCGGATTGTTGTCAAAAGGCTCAAGCTTCGCGGTTAGTGGCGCTCGTCGTACACCTCTCCCTGTTGCACCTGCTGAATAGCCTGATCGACGAGTTCCATTGCCTTCTCGCGGTGCCCGCCCTTATTCGGAGTAGCCTTATCCAATTCAGCTCTGGCCTCCCGGAGGTGCCCTAAAGCTGCACTCATATGCGGTTCATGTCTCGCCATCTCGGCGTTTTGTGCCGGTCCGTTCATCGAGTAAAGAGATAACCCAATTAATACCGCCAAGGTACTACAAGTCGAAATCAGCTTGATTCTCATAAATCCTCCGTGATCGGGAATCGAACGGAGTTGAGACGTAAACTGTCCGGCGCTGGTTGCCAATAACTTGCGTAGCGAAGTACACCTTGGACGCTTTCGTAGGACAAAACTGGCCAGATACACACCCGACGATGTATGAGACCTTGGAGGTTGATCGCCGGTTGTTCGGCGAGATCATTAATTCGGCGAAATCATAAAAGGACTAAGTGAACCGGTACTGGCAGGGATGCAGAAGTAGTACCTTGCACTTCGTAAGTCTATCGAGCGAAAGTCCATCGAGGTGTTTCAAGAAGTTTACGTAGGATGCAGCCGGGGACAATCTGTTCACCAAAGAAGTTCGGAGCGCGGGAACGTTAACGCCCGAAGCAGTTCTGCGCGAATTAACTCAACGTCTTTCTAACGAAGGATTCTTTGGCGCAAGTTGTTCAAGTTCCTGTTTGATCTGTTGTAGCCGGTCCCGCCTGCTGTCGCTTTGAAATTTTGTGAAGGTGCTAACTCTTTCCTTCAGCATCTGCTGTTCGTTCTCGCTTTTAATGTCGCGTATCTCTGCAAGTAACTCGGAAACTCGTTTTCGAACCTCATCGATTTGCATATCTTAAGAATACTCTAGATGTTGCCACCATTTGGAACCAATTTGCCCAAGCTTTTACTTGGCAAGGTGAATCATTATTCTTTGCAAGTACATGCTTATAGCTTTTTTACTTACCAATAGCGACCCTGGAATCATACGTACAATGTGCACTTACTAGTTGGTAGTAGTTGCTCTCCTTGCCGAATGCACAACTTTTGGACTACAAATAACACATCCTCTGATGGCCGATGACAACACAGTCATTCATCGAAATCCTCCCGCTAATCTAACTTCAAGGATATTGCAGAGCTACCGGGGTTGGTGGGGAGAAGCCCGCACTTCCTTTTTTTGGATGGTGTTCATTGCTTTCGCTTTGCGGTTTGTCTGGATCTTTGTCGTCCACACCTACAAATTTAAAACCATAGATGACAACTTTAGTTTTGGTTGGGAGATGGGACGTATCGGACGATCCATTGCCTCTGGCCAGGGCTTTGCGAATCCGTTCAATGAAATAAGCGGGCCCACGGCCTGGGAGCCACCGCTCTATCCATATTTGATTGGCGGCGTTTTTAAGCTATTTGGAATTTACAGCCATACGTCGGCATTGGTTTTGCTTTCGATTAACAGCTTTTTTTCCGCGCTTACTTGTATTCCGATTTTTCTCATTGCGAAAAGATGTTTCAGCGAGAAAGTTGCAGTCTGGACGTCATGGACGTGGGCGTTGCTCCCCTCAGTTATGTACTGGTGCACCCGCTGGGTGTGGGAAACCAGCCTCGCCGCTCTTCTTCTTGCAGTAATTTTTTGGCTCACGCTGGATTTGGAAGAGAGAGACGGATGGAAGCCATGGCTGGAATTTGGACTGCTGTGGGGCATTTCCGCGTTGACCAACACTTCCCTGCTTTCATTTCTTCCAGCTTCAGGGCTATGGGTTTGGTGCCGGCGATGGAAGCGTGGAAAATCTTCTTTCGCGGGCATTGTTCTAGCGTCGCTGGTCTGCGTGGCGTGCATTACCCCTTGGATTGTCCGGAACCATCGAGTCTTCGGACGGCTTGTATTTATTCGATCCAACTTCGGCGCGGAGTTGCGGCTCGGCAACGGCCCCGGTGCAAACGGTACATGGATGGAATACTTGCATCCTAGCCAAAATGTTTTGGCCATGCAGCAGTACAAGAGGATGGGAGAGCTCGATTATGTAGCCGAGCGGAGAAGGCAGGCAATTCAGTTTATCCGTGAGGACTACGCCCGTTTTGCTGATCTGAGTATGAGACGCTTTATCTACTATTGGGGAGGCCTTCCCCGCCTTGCGGAAATTCCCGCCCTGGCGCCTTTCAAAAATTCGGTATTCCTCGCTTCAACGGTTCTCTCCTTCTGGGGATTGGGGCGCGCATTGCGCAAGCGTCAGCCGGGAGCATGGCTGTTCTTATGGCTGATCCTTTCGTATCCTACGATTTACTACTTCGTCTTTCCCCATCCGCGTTACCGGCATCCGATTGAACCGGAGCTGGGGATTTTGATTATTTATCTCATTTCCGAAGCTCAGAAGAAAAACCAACCCCTGTTCGAAGATTCTTAGTTCGTTGGAACCTAATACCCTTTCGCCGTCGTAACTCTAGCAAACCATTTTGTACGCTCACAACTTCGAGACAAGCCCGTCTAAATTGGGTCGCACTGGAGGATCGCATGGAAAGTCAACGACAGCTCAATATACGCAGTGCCGCGTCACGTTCAGAATCTCTCGTATCTGCTTTCGCATTAACTTTTTGTCTTCTATTCTTTAGTACAGCTGCACTGGCGTCTGACCACTCCGGGCAATTCACCGAGGAATTTCATCAGACTTATCCGTTTTCCGCCGGAGGACGAGTTGAACTCGACAATATTAACGGCGCGGTTCATATCACGGGATGGGATCACAACGAAGTCAAGGTCGACGCGATCAAATATGCCAACAGTAAAGAGCGTCTTGATGAAGCAAAGATTGAAGTCAACGCCAGCGGTGAGTCCATTTCAATTCGCACGCGCTATCCGGATCACGATCTAAACTTCAACTTTGGAGGCCACAACAATCCCGCTGGTGTTGAATACACTCTCAGTGTGCCACGGAATGCCCGCCTTGAGGAGATTAAACTTGTGAACGGCTCGTTAGATATTCAAGGAGTTAGCGCTGAAGTACGCGCTTCGTGTGTTAATGGGCGTCTTTTGGCTCACAACCTCGGAGGCCGCGCGGAATTATCTACGGTGAATGGCCGAATGGAAGCTGCATTCGATGCCATTGGAAATTCTCCCGTGGAGATCTCCTCGGTGAACGGTAGTGTCGAGCTCACCCTGCCTTCCGATGCCAAGGCCCAGATCGAAGCTTCCACTGTATCTGGAGGAATCAACAACGACTTTGGACTGCATGTAAATAATCATCAGTTTGTTGGTCACAGTTTACGAGGAGAACTGGGTGGTGGTGGAACAAGAATCAAACTTAGCGATGTGAATGGCAGGATTGAAATCCGGCATGCAAATGACGGACGCAGTTTGAGCTCGGCGAAGGATCTCAATCGCGGCAATCGGGACGATGATGACCGCGATGATGACGATGAGATCTAGTCCAGCTAAACCGCTGCTGGCTGCGCCACTTCCTGCAACGCGGTAGCGAATGCGTCTAGGGCACGATCTATCTGCTGTTTTGTGATTACAAGCGGTGGCTGGAAGCGGATCACGTTCCCGTAGACGCCACCGACACCGACTAATACGCCTTGACGGAGTAACGAAGCGCGAATGGCTTCTGCTTCCGATGTTCCCGGTGTGAGCTTTTCGTCCTTCACCAGTTCAACACCGATCATTAATCCTAAGCCGCGCACATCACCGATGATTGGATTTTCTTTCTGTAGAGCTTTCAGCTTGGCTATTGCATATTTGCCGGTTTCGGTGGCACGCTCTGGAAGGTTTTCATTTTCTATAAATTGAATATTTGCGAGTGAGGCAGCGCAGGAAACGGGATTGCCGCCGAATGTCGAAAGATGGTCGCCGGGTTTGTAGGCGTCGGCAATCTCGGGGCGGGTAGTGAATGCGCTTAGTGGAAAGCCGTCGGCAATTCCTTTTGCGGTGACCAGAATATCTGGGACTACTCCGTAATGCTCGATGGCAAACATTTTTCCGGTGCGGGCAAATCCGGATTGCACTTCGTCGGCGATGAACAAGATGCCGTGCTGATCGAGAACTTTCTTGACCTCTTTGAAATAATTCGGCGGAGGAACAATGATTCCGCCCTCGCCCATAACCGGTTCCGCGATGAACGCCGCCACATCGCCTGCGGTAGTGAAACGGATCACGTCATCGATAGCTTTGGCGCACTGGCGTCCGCATTCTTCTGGATCGTTTCTCCACTGCGATCTATACGCGTAAGGAGCAGGAGCAAAGCTCACGCCTGCCGCATATGGACCACCACGTTTTTTACGGCCCACGTTACCAGTGATGCTTAACGTGCCCCAACTGCGTCCGTGAAAGCTGGCGTGCAATGAGATAAATTCGTGTTTGCCGCTATACAGGCGCGCGAGCTTCATAGCGCCTTCTATAGCTTCGGCACCGCCATTTCCGAAAAAAGTCTTCGTCAAGCCGCGGGGCGCAATGTGGGCGATCTTCTCGGCGAGATCCGCAACTGGCTTTGCATGATAGATGTAAGAGGCGCAATGGACCAGCTTGTCCATCTGCGCCTTAGCGGCGGCGATGACCTGAGGATTGTTATGCCCAGCATTGACGACGGAGATGCCCGCGAAGCAGTCAAGATATTCACGGCCGTTCTCGTCGGTCACGACAGCACCACTCGCTTTATCGACCACGATAGGCACAACCGACTTCATAAAGCCGGTCATTACATAATCTTTGTATTTTTGAATCGTATCGGACATGAATTCCTCAGTGCTCCTCTGTGTTCCCTGTGGTAAGAAAAATTCCGTAACCACAGAGACACACCGAGTCACGGTTTACAAATTCTAGAATTTGCGTGAATGTTCTTTTGCCCAGCGTTCGACCACAACTTTTTTATCGGTATAAAATTCGACGCCGTCACGGCCTTGGGCATGCAGATCGCCAAAAAAGCTATCCTTCCATCCCGTGAATGGAAAATATGCCATGGGCGCGGCAACTCCAATGTTGATACCGATATTTCCCGCAGGAGCTTCGTAACGGAAGCGCCGCGCCGCCGAACCGCTCGACGTGAATAAAGATGCCTGGTTGCCATAGGCACTGCGTTCGAGAAAGGCTAGCGCCTCATCCATATCTGTGGCATGAATCAGGCTCAGTACCGGGCCGAAGATTTCCGTATCCGCGAGATCGCTGGTGGCCGGGACGCCATCCAGAATCGTAGGCTTCACGAAGTTTCCTGACATTTTGGAATTTCTTCCATCAACTAGAACCTTCGCGCCCTGTTTTTCCCCTTGGCCGATCAAAGATTCTATTCTCGACTTGCTTTGTGGCGTGATCACTGGCCCCATTTGAATACCTTCTTCAAGGCCATTACCGACTTTCAACGCTGCGGCGGCCTCAGCGATGGAATCGCGAAAAGTCTTTTGTGCTTCTCCAATGGTGACGGCGACGGAAACTGCGAGGCAGCGCTGGCCCGCGCAACCAAACGCGCTATCGCTGATGATCTGCGTTGCCATCTTCATATCTGCATCGGGGAGAACGATGACGTGATTCTTGGCTCCGCCCTGGCATTGTGCGCGTTTTCCGTTTGCGGCAGCACGCGAGTACACATACTTCGCAATCGGAGTTGAACCCACGAAACTAATTGCCCGCACCTTGGGATGATCGAGCAACGCATCGACTGCGGTCTTGCCGCCATTCACGAGGTTCACAACGCCTTTCGGCAATCCCGTTTTCTCAATCAATTCGAAAGCAAGCCGCATGGTGAGCGGCACGCGCTCGGACGGCTTCAAAACGAATGTGTTTCCCGTAGCAATTGCGTAAGGCAGGAACCAGAAAGGAATCATCCCCGGAAAGTTGAAGGGAGTGATCGCCGCCACTACTCCCAACGGCTGACGGATCATGGTCTCGTCGATGCCTCGCGCAACATCTTCCAGGTTGTAACCCTGCATCATCATTGGAATGCCGCAGGCTACTTCGACATTCTCAATGGCACGACGCAACTCAGCTCTAGCCTCTGCGAAAGTCTTGCCATTTTCTTGCGTGATAATGCGGGCAAGGTCGTCAACATGTTCTTCGAGAAGCACCTTTAGCTTGAACAGCGGCTGAATGCGGTCTTCCGGCGGAGTTCGGCGCCACTCCACGTAAGCGGCAGCGGCAGCTTCAATGGCGGCATTGACTTCCATTGCGCTCGAAGACGGAGTTTGCGCAATAGTCTCGCCAGTCGCGGGATTGACGACATCCAGCCACTCTGAAGCTGTTGATTCAACCCATTTTCCGTTGATGTAATTAGAAACCTTGGTGAGAACTGGTGCGAGCACCGCCATGAGATAACGCCTCTGCTGTCGCGAAGAATAATAAAACGTAATTATCTGAACTGATTATACGAGCTGAGCCACACTTCCGGTTTTTTCACACACCGCTTGCAGCGCGGCCTCAAGTACGTCGAGGCCTTCATTCATCTGCTCAGTAGTGGCTACGAGCGGCACCAGAACGCGGATCACATTGCCATAAGATCCGGCGGACAAAGTGATCAGGCCATGCTCGTAGCAATATTTTCCGACCTGCTTGGTCTCATCGGGCGCGGGCTCGCGAGTTTGAGCAGATTTTACAAGTTCGATCGCTCGCATTCCGCCCAGACCACGCACATCGCCGACGATTGAAAATTTCTTCTGCCACTCACGTGCACGCTTCTGGAACTGTGCGCCAAGCTCATTGGCGCGATCGAAAAGATTCTTACGTTGGAAGATGTCCAGAACAGCGAGCGCCGCGGCACAAGACAACGGATTGCCCGCGAATGTCCCGCCTAGACCGCCAGGGCCGGGCGCGTCCATGATCTCGGCTCGCCCTGTCACTGCCGCTAATGGCAAGCCGCCACTAAGCGATTTTGCCGTGACTAAAAGATCGGGCTCGATTCCGTAATGCTCACTCGCAAAAAGTTTGCCAGTACGCCCGAAACCACTCTGCACTTCGTCGGCAATGAACAGAACTCCGTGCTTATGGCAAATGTCGATCAGGATTTTGAAAAACTCCGGCGGAGGGGCGACAAAACCTCCTTCACCAAGCACGGGCTCAGCAATGACCGCAGCAACATCCTCCGATGCGACCACGCGTTTGAACGTGTCCTCCAGATGCCGCGCACAAAATACATTGCAAGACGGATAAGTCAGATTATAGGAACAGCGATAACAATACGCGTAAGGAATTCGGTAAACGTCGCTGGGAAAAGGCGCGAAGCCAGCCTTATACGGATGAGTCTTGCTGGTCAGCGCAAGCGTCATCATGGTGCGGCCATGAAAAGCATCTTCAAAGGCAATAATCCCGGATCGTCCAGTGTGAGCGCGCGCTATCTTTACCGCGTTTTCAACCGCCTCGGCCCCGCTGTTTACAAACAAAGTCTTCTTTGGATATTTGCCGGGAGTGACCTCATTCATCCGCTCGGCAAGATGTACATAATTTTCGTATGGCGTGACCTGCACACACGTGTGAAGAAATTTATCCAGCTGATCACGAACGGCAGCGAGAACCGGCTCCTGCCGATGCCCAACGTTTAGGCAACCGATTCCGCCAGCGAAGTCGATGTAGCGGTTTCCGTCTACATCTTCAAGAACTGCGTCTTCGGCTTTCGCTATGTAGATCGGCGTGCCGTGAGATAATCCGCGAGGCACCGCCGCGTTCCGGCGCTCCACTAGCGCTTTCGATTTAGGCCCGGGAATTTCGGTCCTACGTTGAATCGTTCCCATCGCAGTACTACCTCTTCTTAGTCGTTGTTTCTAGTACCAGCCGATCGGTTGCTCGTTCAGATTGATGTGCACCTGCTTGGTCTCTAAATACTCTTCAATGCCCCAAGGTCCCAGTTCGCGGCCGAAGCCAGACTGCTTGTATCCACCCCAGGGCGCTTCGACGTACGTTGGTTGCATGTGATTCACCCACACAATGCCGGCGCGGATCGCCTTCACTGCGCGAAATGCCTTGAAGATGTCGCGCGTCCACACTGCCGCGGCAAGACCGTATGGCGAGTCATTGGCAATTTTCACCGCATCTTTTTCGTCTTCAAAAGGAATGACGGTGGCGACCGGCCCGAAAATTTCTTCGCGAGCTATGCGCGCGCTATTGTCGACATCGTAGAAAATCGTAGGTTCGACGTAGTATCCCTTGGGAAATTTCGTGGCACGCCCGCCACCGGACGCAGTCTTCGCTTCTTTTTTGCCGATCTCCTGATATTCACGCACCCGGTCGTACTGATCTTTGCTGACCACCGGACCCATCTTTGTATCCCGGTCGAGAGGCGCGCCAAGCTTGATCTTCTTCGCCTTCTCGGCCATGGCATCTACGAAGTTCTTGTAGATCGATTTTTGGACTAGAATGCGGCTTCCCGCAGAACAGACTTCACCCTGGTTGATGAACACTCCAAATAAAGCGCCGTCGATTGCGGCTTCGAAGTCGGCATCGGCGAAGAAAATGTTAGGAGATTTTCCCCCGAGTTCAAGTGTTACGCGCTTGACCGTGTCGGCGGCTTGTTTAACGATAATCTTTCCGACGGATGCGCTGCCGGTAAATGCAATCTTATTCACGTCGGGATGTTGCACGAGCGGCGCGCCGCAAGTTTCGCCGAAGCCCGTAATGATATTTACAACTCCCGGCGGAAGCCCTACATCAGCGAACCAATTCGCCATTTCAAGAGCTGTGACCGGAGTCTGCTCAGCCGGTTTTAAAATGCAGGCACAGCCCGCGGCCAGTGCGGGAGCCAGTTTCCATGCTGCCATAAGCAGCGGATAGTTCCAGGGAATGATTTGTCCGGCAACGCCGATGGGTTCTTTCAGCGTAAGACTGACTGCGTTATCAGGAACAGGATTTACATAACCGAGAATTTTCGTCGCGAGGCCGCCATAATATTCGAAGCACGTTGCAACATCGGCAATGTCGAACTCTGCTTCTACAATCGGTTTGCCAGAGTTGCGGGATTCGAGTTCGGCCAGCATCGCCGTATTCTGGCGAATTTTTTCAGCAAGACGAAACAGAATCCGTCCGCGTTCTTGCGCCGTGGTTGTGCCCCAGCCATTCTCAAATGCGGCTCTCGCAGCCGATACCGCGCGGTTCACGTCTTCAGCATTTGCATCAGGAACCTGCGCGATGATTTCTTCGCTGGCCGGATCGTAAACGGGAAATGTTTTATTCGACTTGCTGTCGACCCATTCGCCATTGATGAACAGCTGGTAAGTGCGAATGTCGGTTTTTACTCCGCCTGCCATTTTGAATCCCCTTGAAATCTGTCGAGCATTGCTCGACTGGACAGCCGTGGGCGGCTGTCCCTACGTTTTTCATACCATGTCAAGCACGACCAATTAATGGCTGCACGACTTTTCTTCGTCCATAAACGAAGAAGAAGAATGCTGCCAGTCCTACAAAAAATGCGGTCAGCCCGATCATGGTTGCTTCATACCGCCAAATCGATGTGATCTGTCTGGCTGGAAAGAATGCAAGCACAATTCCAAGAATCGTAGTCAGCAAACCGCTCGCGCCGGACAAAGCCAGCGTGCCTCTACTGTAGCGTCCCTTGCCATCTGCTCTCTGCATTGAAAATCTCAGCAGTGCCGCAAACACATAGAGGAACGGCACGAGTTGCAGTACCACTGCAAGCGAAAGCATGGTCTGAAAGGCCGCTTGAACATTTCCCGTCGTGGCAAAATTGATAATTACCAACACCAGCGAAACAATCGCTTGCACAATCAATGCAG
Organism: Terriglobales bacterium; assembly: GCA_035651835.1. Classification (GTDB taxonomy): domain Bacteria; phylum Acidobacteriota; class Terriglobia; order Terriglobales; family Acidobacteriaceae; genus JAOAPG01. The sequence goes on along the minus strand of DASRFC010000020.1, from coordinate 5,295 downwards.
CATGCGGAGTGGCATACTTAGGATGCACCTTCCCTAGCCATGATGGCATATACGAATCGAGACCCGCGACAAAGGGAATTCGCGCCGAACCGCCCATCCATGCCGAGCCGATTCCCGCGATAGAAAGACTCAGCATGAGCGCGAATGGCGCGGCAATCCACGCAACTCCGACGCGACTTGCCATGTGACTTACCGCCTGCACGATTCCCTGCAACACGCTGATGTCATTCTTCCCCACTGCGATCAACAGGGTTAGCGTCGTTCCGATGTACAGAAATCCTGAAAGCACTCCGCCCCACGCCACCGCTCCCGGTAAAGTGCGCTGTGGATCGCGAATCTCGTCGCCCATCACTGATGCCAGTTCCAATCCCACCAATCCAAAACAAATCACCCCGAATGAATTCAGCACGAAGCGCGGATTCGCCGGAATTCTGAAATCAGCTCCCGTGACTGTAGTTCCGAAACGCAACCACACGATCACTCCAAGTCCAATCAAAACGGCGGCTGCTATTCCCGTTCCAATCGCGCCCAGATTGTTCAGCCACTTCCCCACGCTGAGTCCTACGATGTTCAGGATCGTCAGCGACGTAAGCAGTACAAACGACGCTCCCAAGGCAAATGCTTTATTGTCCGCGAGCGACGCATGCCCCGGTCCAAGCACGAACACCGAAACGCCGACGAAATACAGCATGACCGTCGGGACGTACAGCATGTTGTTCGTCCAATAACACCAACCGGAAAGAAAGCCGTGGAAATCGCCGAAGACTTCCTTCGCCCATAAATAAACGCCACCTTCTCCGGGATAGCGATGGGCCAGTTCGATCACCGCAATTCCCTGCGGCCAAAAAAATAAGAGGAGAGAGACAATCCACAGCCAGACCGTGACGCCACCATTGGCCGCAATCGACGGCACCACGTTCAGATTGAACACCGCTACCACGAACAGCAAGACCAGATCCCAACGACCGAGAACGCGCTTCAGGTGAGGCTGGGTCGCCTGCGATTCGTAAGTGTGCGAAACCGATTCCTCGGTTGTTTTCATCAAATATCTCGTTTTAAATGAGTAGGGCACTGCTTGGGCCGTGCGCAAAAAAGCCAAGTGTGAAATTTATGACACAGCTAAAGCTGTGCCCCACCCAAAAGCATTCCGACGACCGAAGAATAGTAACGATGCTTCGCACAATCTAGTGTGTCGCCACTCCGACCGGCTCAGTGCGCTCCTGCTGCTGGACCTTCGCAAGTATTGGCGCGACGTCTTCGAATGCAGCGAGATGCTTATCGATATCAGCCTCGGTGTGTTGGACAGAAATCGTCCACTGCTCATCCCACCAGTAGGGTTGCGCCATTACTCCGCGATTCACCATGCCGAACCAATAGAGCCGCCAGAGATCGACATCGATCTTTTCCCAATCGCGGTAATTAACGATCTCTTTCGGATAAAGCATCAGCGCGCCATTCACTCCGGCGCTCACGATGTAAGCTTCGAGACCAGCCTTGGCAACCGTTTTGCGATAGCCTTCCGTAAGCCGGCTGCTCAGTTTTTCGACGTGCGCATAATTTTCACGCGTGAGAACCTCGCGAAAAGTTGCAAGCCCAGCCGCCATCGACACTGGATTCGTGTTGTAGGTTCCGCCGTGGAACACTTTATGATCCGAGATGAGACTCATCACAGCCTTGCTCGTTCCAAAGGCAGCAAGGGGTAAGCCACCGCCGATGGATTTTGCCAGGCAGATCATGTCCGGCTTCACGTTGAAATATTCCGAAGCGCCACCCCAGCCAAGTTTCGCGCCAGTCTTCACTTCGTCGAAAATCAGCAATGCGCCATTCTTGGTAGCGATCTCTCGCAATCCTTGCAAGAAGCCTGGCTTCGGCATGCACAGGCCGACGTTCATCAAAATCGGTTCAAGAATGATGGCGGCGATCTGTCCAGGAAATTGTTTGAAGCGATTCTCAACGCTCGCCAAATCGTTGAAGGTCGCGATGGTTACGTTTTCGAGACTAGCCTTAGGCACACCGAGTCCGCCAGAAACCGAAGTCGGAGCGTTGATATCGCCGTAGTCCGGAGCGTGCGGCTTGACGCTGACCAGAGCGGCATCGTGCAATCCGTGATAAGCGCCTTCGAACTTCAGAATCTTATCGCGCCCAGTGGCAGCGCGAGCTAAACGAACTGCATGCATCGTAGCTTCCGTGCCGCTATTTCCGAAGCGAACCATCTCGATCGGGAACCGTTGGCAAATCTCTTCTGCGAGTTCCCATTCCATGTCATGTGGCATACCGTACATGGTTCCAGTGGTAAGCCGCTTTTCAACGGCCTTCATCACTGCCGGATGGCAGTGTCCCGCCATGAGCGCGCCGAAAGTCAGATTGTGGTCGATATATTCGTTTCCGTCGAGATCGCGGAACTTGCTGCCACTCGCATCCTTCACAAAAATCGGATACGGATCATAAGCGCGGTAGTTGCTGGCGACACCGAGCGGAATGCGTTTTAGGTTTTTCTTGTGGGCCTCCGCCGACTTGGGCGTGCGTTTTTCAAACGTTGAAATTTCTTTTTGCAGTTCGGGGTACATCGAGAATCTCCAGGGATCTCAAGCCGATAGACGGCCATTAGAATGCCCGAGCAACCGAAGCCACTCGGGCTTTGAAACTAGAAGTAGTATTTCAGAGCCATCTGAACTTCGCGAGGCTCTTTGGCTCGTTTTATACGGCCAAAATCCGATCCATCCGTGCTGTTGCCATCTGGGTTGTTGAACTGTGTGTGATTGAACATGTTGAAGAACTCAGCGCGGAACTCAAAGCGCTTGCTCTCTCCAGCTGGCAATACTTTGTGAAGTGCGAAATCGAAGTTGTTGATCGGCGGCCCGCAGCAATAAGTTCTCTTTGCGTTACCAATCTGTCCAAAGAGCGAGGGGGCAACGGACGTATCTTCAGTAAAAGTGTTCGGATCGAAGTACTGGTTCTGAACCGGTTGACAAGCCTGGCCGCTGCCACTCGGATCAGTTGGACCCGTTTCATAAGCACACCCGGTCGCATGAGGATTGTTGCTTTTGAAAGCCTTCAATTGATCGGGCTCTCCCGGATACTCAAAGAATGCGCTGTACATCAATTCGTTGTCAGCAGACGACGTAATCCTGATGGGAAATCCGGTCTGGTAACTATAGATCCCAGAGATATCCCAGCCATCAAGAACTTTGCCTGTGAGCCCATCATATTTCGGAATTGGTAACTCGTAGACATAGCTCACAACGATCCGATGACGCGCGTCAAACTGTGAAAGCGCGTAGGTGCTGCGATAGTCCAACGGATTCAGTTCGCCTTCAAAACTCGAAGCCTGATCAAATGATTTGCTGAAGGTATAAGCCAAGTTCAGCTGAAGGCCACGAGAAAAACGCTTTTCAAGTGAAACCTGCGCCGAATTGTAATTCGAGTTGGCAATCGTATCTTCAGCAAAGATGCTGGAAAAAACCGGAGTGCCATCAACAGGGCAATTAATGCCTGTCAGGGGTTGGCATAACGGTGAAGAATAGCGGCGCAAGCCAACCAATGAAATCCCGTTCGGAGCGACTGAAGAAATCGGAGTACCGGCCGGGATAACCATCGGGCCACCATTCGGGCCTCCATATGGCAGATGCAGGCCGCCCGCAGGTGCTACTGTCGGAGTTCCGCCTTCGGTTGTGGGAATGAAGAAGGAGCTATCGGCGTAAAACTGCCCACAGGTGAGGTTCGAATCCCCGTAGGTGTTCGACATCGTTTGCAGGTCGATACACGACTGCGCATTGCCATAATTCAGATCGTGCGAAGCCAGCAAGCGATGCGCTTGCGATCCTACATAACCGACTTGCAACACTAAATCCTTGGCAAGTTCACGCTGGATATTCAAGTTGTACTGATCAGAATATTGCGTACGTAGATGTGGTTGGAACTGCCCGTACAGAAGAATTGGCCTAAAGAGAGCCCAGTCCACCGGTTGTCCCGGAGTCGGATTCAAAATGCCGTTGAAGGGATTTGGCTTGGTATCGCCGCCTTGCGTCTCGAAGGGCGTATTAAATAATGGTGAGGCGATAATGTTGCTGCCTCCGAATGGCGGCTCAGCACTAAACTGCTCGAGTACTAATTGCTCAATCGGATTGTAGAACATCCCCCATCCGGCGCGAATACTTGTCTTGCCAGAACCGCCTGGACTCCACGCCAAGCCAATTCTTGGAGCAAAAGTTTTATAGTAGGTACTCGTTAAGCCTGCTGGAACACCTTTGTCGCCGGGGAAGACAAGCCCGACAGGGTTCAGGGCAGCCGCCGGACCGGTCGGAGTACAGTCCGTGCTCCCGTATTGCGAAACCAATGATGAATCTAGCGATGCATCAAGTTTGCAGGGATAAACGGTCGTCAACTGACCGGGACGGAACGTCTGCACGTGCTGGCTGATATCGGTGAGCGGGGTGAACAGCTCCCAACGCAGACCGTAGTTCAAGGTTAAATTTTTCTTTATCTTCCAGCTGTCTTGGGCAAAAAGTCCGTATATTGTGCTGCGCACTTCTTCTTTTTGAGCCGAACCCTGGCTGTAGCTGTCAGGCAGTCCCAACAAGTAGTCAGGATAGAGGTCATTGGAGTAGCCGGTGCTGTTCGCACCGCCGCCGTAATAGCTAAATTCTCCGTTCACGTTGTAGAAAAGAGTTTGGTTGAACTCCATTCGGCGAATATCGGCACCGAACTTTGTCGTATGGTTTCCTTTGACGTAGCTCAAATTATCTGACCACTCAAAGGTGTTTCCGCGCTGGGGGATTTCACCTTCAAAATTGTTGCCGAAAGCAACGCCACCTGAAACCGAGATGAAGGGAACACCTTCACGACTTGCCCCTAATCCAGGATGAATTCCAGTTGGGTTGCCCGGAGTGCCATCGCTAAAACACTGATCAGGCGAAAGCGCCGCGCCGCACGAATCTTGCACTGAGAACGTGTTCTGAGGATGCAAGAACGTTCCTTGAGCCTCGCGGAAATATGTGAAGTGAAATTCGTTCACCTTCGTATTGCTAAGGGTCCAGTTATGGCTTACGTTCCACTGTTGATAGCGATCCGCGGTATCCGCGCCAAAACCGGGCACGTCGGCTCCCCCAGCCTGAAAGCGGGCATAGGGATCGAATAGTGTGCTGTCCGTAAAGTAGTAATAAACGGACAAGTTCTGTTTGTCGTTAAGACGGTGGTCGAATTTTCCCGTAAATTGGTCGGTTCGGTCTTTGTGAATAACAGCTGCCGTCTGGAAAGTTCCGTCCGGGTTATTAGGTAAAGGAATGTACCGATTCA
>DASRFC010000019.1:0-102826 GCA_035651835.1 Terriglobales bacterium | reverse complement strand
TCCCGCGAATGGAAAGCTGTGCCGCAGGCTATCGTTGAAATCAAGCCAACTAAGACTGCCTCAACCACTCCTGTAGGCATGGTGCAGGTTCCAGAAGGTGACTTCGATTTTCAGGTACGAGGCATTGAAATTGAAGGTGGTAATGATCCGGGTGTCGATGTGCAATATCCATGGGAAGATACTCCGCGTCGATTTCACAATCATGCAATACATCTGAAAAGCTTCTATATAGATCGCACACCAGTGACAAATGCCGAATTTAAGAAATTTGTGGATACAACAAATTATCACCCCAAAGACGATCACAATTTCTTACGCGACTGGAAAAATGGAAACTATCCCCCCGGTTGGGAAAGCAAGCCGGTAACTTGGGTTTCCATTGAAGATGCGAGAGTCTTTGCTGCCTGGGCCGGCAAGCGCTTACCTCATGAATGGGAGTGGCAGTACGCCGCGCAGTCGTCCGATGGCCGGTTATATCCCTGGGGCAATAACTGGAAACCTGACACACTGCCAGAAACAGATCACGGACGAATCACGCGACCAGCCGCTAACGTAGACTCCTTCCCGCAAGGCGCAAGTCCATTCGGTGTTCTTGATCTCGTAGGCAATGTCTCGCAGTGGACCGATGAATACCATGACCCGTACACACGCGCTGCAATCGTTCGCGGCGGAGCTTCTTATCAACCGCGAGGATCCATCTGGTATTTTCCGCAAACCTACAGATTAGATGAGCACCAGAAATATTTATTAATGTCGCCGGGCCACGACCGCACGGGAACAATCGGCTTTCGCTGCGTTGTCGATGCCCAATAAGTTAAACAAATACTTTGCCGCTGCGTTACTTACCACAAAACTGTTGAACTCAGAATTTTGTATGGTTAAGAAGAAAAAATTTAGTGTGCCTGGGTAGTAATCGCATTTGCAGCGGAGGGGATTCCGTGTGTCAAAGCCACTTCCGAGGACCGCATTGTAAGGGTTCGCTTCGGATCGACGAATACCCAAGCTACGGCGCCTAGCAAACATAAAGTCGCCGCTACCAGAAATGAAGCAGTCCAGCCGAAATGCTTCGCAATGATTGGTGTAATTTGAGCTGTAACGGCACCGCCAATCTGCGCTCCCATGTTCATGAAACCAGAGACAGAGCCACAGGAAGTACCGGCGATATCAGCAGTTACTGACCAGAACGAACTTTGGGACAGATACAAGGCTCCAGCACCGCCGGCGAGCACTAGGCTGGCTAACTGCGCGTTTTGGACTTGCGAACCCAGTGCTATAAATACAGCGGCTAACGCCATCGCGAATGCAGCCACCCCGCAACGTCCGAGTCGCAAGCCACTCGATTTGGTTAGACGATCACTGATGAGTCCGCCTAATGGACAAGTTACTGCCATCGATAGGAAAGGCAGCATGGCATAGAATGCGCTTGCCTTCAGATTTAGGCCGCGAACCTGGGCCAGGTAGATGTAAAACCAACTGAAAAATATCCAGGCAACATAACCAAAAGAAAAATAGCTGATAGTGACGGCCAATACTTCCCTGCTCTTAAGAATGGTTCCCCACGAGATGAGCTGGCGGGGATTTTCCGAATTTATCTCCTTGCGGGTTTCTGTAGAAAGACCCGACTGAATCAATGCCATTTCTGATGCGGAGACGCGCGAGTGTTCTTTGGGAGTGTCTCGTGCTGCAATGAACCACACCAGTCCCGCAATTAGGCCAATGGCGGCGCATACCCAGAATGATGATCTCCAGCCATAATGCAGCATGATGTAACTGATCAAAGGCGGGGAGAGCCCAGCTCCCGCGCCTACGCCTGCAAAGATCAATCCATTAGCGAGACCACGCTCCTGCAACGGAATCCATCGCGCTACAAAGATGTTTGAAGCTGGATAGACAACAGCTTCGCCAGCCCCAAGCAAAAAGCGCACCGCGATGAAAGCGAGAAGCCCGCGAGCCATATGAGTGGGAACGGCTGCCGTTAATGCAGTGAAGATTCCCCACCAAACAACCCCGGCAGCCAGCACCAGGCGAGGGCCTAAGCGATCTGCCAGCCGTCCACCAAGCGTTTGGAAGAGAGCATATCCCCACAGAATCGAACTGAAAATCGAACCAAGCTGCACTTTACTGAGGTTGTAGTCGGCAGCCAGAGAACTTCCTGCGATCGAAATATTCACGCGGTCGAGAAAGGCAACAGCGCTCAGCATGAAAAGCCAGAAGATTAGGAACCAGCGCACACGACTCGGACCATGATTCAGGCGTGCATTCGTCATTGCACTCCTCCAGCAAAACTCCAGGTCGGGATTAGATTTGCAGGCATAAATTTGTCGCGGCAGAAAAGTTGTGATATCTTCCGCGACGATTCAAAATACAATTTAATTCCTATGACCAATCTTTCCGTGGCCAATCTATGAAAGCGATCTCTACTGCCCTGCTTCTTACTTTTGCTGTTTCCTGTCTGACTGGTTCCGCACACGCGCAACTTGATCTGTTTTCCCAGCAACAGCGGATTGAATTTACGCCGGAATGGCACGGTGAGCGCTTCGCGGATGGACGACCGAAAGTTCCCGACTCTGTGCTCTCTCGCTTGAAGACGGTTACAGCAGATGAGGCTTGGGACGTTCTGCAGGAGGCTAAATTTCGTAATCAATTCGAAGGCGGATGGAAAGTAATCAATCCTGGCCAGCGCCTGGTCGGGCGCGTGGTCACTGCGGTGTTCATGCCCTATCGGCCGGATGTCGATTCCACGATTAAGGCCAATGGAAAAAAGGAAGGAAGAATCGGCGACGAGAACTCCTGGATTATTGACATTCTTCAACCGGGCGACGTTCTGGTGGTCGATCTTTTTGGAAAAATTCGCTACGGAACAATTATCGGAGACAATCTCGCAACCGCCATTTATACCAAAAGCCACAATGGGTTGATTGTCAATGGAGCCATTCGCGACGTGACAGGGATTCAGGAGATTCCTGGTTTCCAATGCTATGTGCGCGGTGTCGATCCCACGGATCTTCAAAATGTGATGCTGACCGGAATCAATGTTCCCATTCGTATTGGCGATGTTGCTGTGATGCCCGGCGACATCGCATTGGGTGATCCCGAGGGCGTAACCTTTGTCCCCCCTCAGCTTGCAGAAAAACTCGCCGATGAAACGGAGATGGATCATTTGATCGATGAGTGGGGACACACGATGTTGCGCGAGGGCAAATACACGCCCGGACAGATCGATGCAAAATGGACAAAAGAAATGATCCAGCAGTTCAACACATGGCTCGAACAAAAGGGGTCCAAGCGACGCATGCCTGTGCAATAGCCACAACCAAGAAGCTCGGGTTTGAAAATGTTTCTTCATACACGAACGAACTGAATCGCTTACCACGGCTTCACGCCGAATGCTCACGAAAAAGCTTCACTAGCTGCTGAGCAATGATTTTGTCTTCGCCGGGTTGCAGCATAAATGAGTTCATCTCCAGACCGGGCTTGCCCTCTCCGGGGCTCATTGAAATTGATGGATTCCCTTTCCTGAGAAGTTCCGACGCTTCCTGGGGTGTGAGAGATATCTTGCTCTCCCATTTAATTTCCATGTGCGGCACATGATTTGCAATATCGGGGACAAAGTACTCAGTCGAGACTCCAGGAATCTTGGTGACTTGCCCGGAGATGGTTTCCAAGCGACCTTGCCATTCCTTCCACAGAGCGTCGTGATCTTCGTTCAAATAAAGCTCCAACGCTTTCACCATGCCGAGGATTTCTTCTTTACCGACTTTCTGGCTTCGTCCAAGCGTATCTTCATGCGGACTGTTATTGAGCAGCGCATTGGCGACCATATCTTTCTTCCCAAGCAGCATTCCAGCACATTGAGGGCCGCGAATCGCTTTGCCCCCGCTGAAGGTGATCAGGTCGTAGCCCATTTGCGCATGCTTAGAGAGATTAGAGACTGGAGGCGTATCTGCCGCCGCATCGATCAGCGTGGGAATTTTGTTTTCCTGAGCAATTTTCAACCACTCTTCATCTTTAATCTGTCCCACATTATTAGCGAAGTAAGAAAAATGCATCATCGCCGTACGATCGTTTATGGCGGCTTGCAATTCATCCCGAGTTTCAATGACTACGAGCTTAATTCCGGTAGCACGAAGCTGGTGATCGAAAGGATTACGATGAGACTTTTGAATGATAACTTCAGATTTCAGGTCTGTGAGATCCGGCAATTGTTTGATGAAGGTTTCATTATTCCCGGTGAGAATGCCCGCGAGTCCTGACTGAATCGCTGCTGCCGCTCCGGAAGTAACAATTGCTGAGTAGCCGTCGGGAAGTTTCAGCATTTCTACAATGCGCTTCCCTGCCGCAACTTCCAGCTCAGCAATACTGACAAAATGTTTCCCTGCCTGAGCCATCACGATTTCAATTTCTGGTCGTGGCAAAGATCCGCCCAATACTGTCATAGTCCCTTCTGCATTGATAACGGTTGGAACCCCCAACTCTTCGTAAGGATTGCCGGTTTCTCCTAATCCGCTTAACTTCGCGCTTCCAGCAGCGACGGTTGCAGCTACTTTCTTCCCTGCAAACAACCTGGTTGGTGCGATCACAGCGCCCACAATTGCACCCAGAGTTCCGAGGAAACTTCGGCGATTCCACTTTGAGCTGAGTTCCATATTCGCGCTCCTTCGCGCTTTACCTGCAGACTTCACTGTCAAACTTGATATTGTTGCCGATTTCGAAAAGCGAAAGATCCGGAGACTCCCGCCAACGAACAGTCTCACGCGAAACCGAACTAAGGCAATGCAAAGCTAAAAATATCGCTGCCTGCCGCAACTGCGACGTACTGTTTCCCATCAACGGCATAGGTCATGGGAGAAGCGGCAAAGTTCTGCCCCGTATTGAAGTGCCATAGCGGTTTACCGCTTTTCGCATCCAGTGCTTCAAAAGATTCTGCATCATCCCCAAAGAATAAGAGCCCCCCAGCTGTGGTCATAGTTCCACCAGAAGAATGCCCGCGATTGGCTTGAAGGTATTTCCATGAGAATGATCCGCTATCAAGGTTGTAGGCAAGAAGAAGCTTCTGGGAATCTTCTCCTGGGATATGTTTGACACCAGTGGAGTAGTAGGTCTTTGTCTCGGTGAAATGTTCTAACTTAGCAGCGGAGAAATAGGTTTGGCACTGTTCCAAAGCCAGGAAATACACGGTATGCGTGTCTTCGTTGTACGAAGGCGCATACCAGTTGGTTGCTCCTGAATAGCCAGGACAAACCCGGGAACCCTGCACGGTCGGTTGGACACCAGTGCGAATTGGCTTGCCACTTGCGTCAATTCCTTTAGCCCAGTTCAACTTCTCTACAAAAGGAACCGCCGACAAATATTTACCGTCGGTACGATCCAGCACATAGAGGAAGCCATTTCGATCTGCTTGCACGAGCAATTTGCGAGGTTCGCCCTTGTAGGAAAGGTCAACCAGCATGGGTGTTTCGGTAGCATCGTAGTCGAACAAGTCATGCGGAGTGAATTGGTAATACCACTTCAGTTTTCCAGTGTCAGGGTCCAATGCCAGGACGCAGTCTGTGTAAAGATCGTCGCCAGGTCTTCCGCTCCCATCAAAATCAGGCGATGGATTGCTTGTCCCCCAGTAAATTGTGTTCAGTTCCGGATCGTACGTGCCTGGCATCCACGTCGTGCCGCCACCGTGCTGGTACTCTTCTCCGGGCCAACTCGAGCTGCCAAGTTCACCGGGCGCGGGAATTGTCCAGAAGCGCCAGGCAAGTTTTCCGGTCATTGCATCGTAGGCAGCGACAAAACCGCGGACACCATCGTCTCCACCAGAAGTTCCGACAATAACCTTATCTTTCACTACCAGAGGCGCGCTGGTTGCGCCGTAATTCTTGTTCCAATCTGCGTAGGGGACATCCCAGAGCATGTTACCCGACCGCGCATCAAGACAAATCAAGTGAGCGTTGTCAGTTTCCATGTACACGCGCGAATGCCATACTCCAACTCCCCGGTTCATATGCTGCGAGGCGTCATCTATAAGGCCTTCGCTGGTTTTGCGCGTGTGATGCCATACTAATCGGCCAGTTTTGGCGTCCAGCGCGAAGGCGTCATTCGCGGAGGTAACGAGCATCATTCCATTCACAACTACGGGAGTAACTTCCAACCGGTTCGAATTCTGTACATGAAACACCCATCGCGCCGAGAGCTTCTCTACGTTGTTGGTGTTAACTTCAGAAAGGCTGCTGTAGCGGCGCCCGGAATAGTCGCCGTTGTATGAAGTCCAATTCGCGCCAACTGTTTTGACTGCAAGTTCGGCAGGAGAAACATCAAAAGCGGATGAACTCGACTCATCTTTCGCGGTCGCAGAAACTAACAAGCAGGCGCAAATTAACCCACTGAGTTGAATTTTGCGGAGCAAATTCATTCTTATGAGCCCCTCTCCGCTTTGCTAATTGAAACTTCTCCAACAGATCCTCGATCGATTCCATCGTCGTCGACAAGATGAATCGCGACGCGAACAGCACTCGGCGATAATTTGATCTGCTGATGGAGTTCGACTGAATTTGATGGATCGACAGAGAGTAGTGAAATTGCACCTATCTCAACACCTCGACGATTGAAACTGTGGGCAATCAACTCTCCGGGGAAAAATACGCCGAATGAACCAGAAAGCAGAAGACCATCTGCGTTTGACATAGCTACAAGCGGTCTATCAATCAAGGCGACATCCGTTACTGTTTCAAAGTCGTGGTCTGCGCTCGTGGGAAACCAATGGGTAGTCATCGAGTAACTCTCGCCTGGTTGTAGATGAACGATGGGACTATTAATTTCCGCCTCCATGTAGAACGGAGTGTTGCTCGGAATCGAAGATCGCAAAGCAGGCATACCGTTCGGATCAAGCGCCAAAGCGGCACCGTTTTTATAAAAAATCAGAGTGGCCTTACCGGGATACTCTGCGCTCTTGTCGTACTGAAAACGTTCAACCATCGCATAGCGAGACGAACCGTCCACGACCGCGAGCCAACCGGCATTGCTATCTAGCCAAACTTCGTTTTCCAGATATAACCAGTGCAGTTTAAAAAGATGATCGTCTACTTCAAACGAAGGATCATCGGCCAAACCATCGCGAACCTGATAGGAATTGAAATATGCGCTCTGAGCGTTAACCGGTGTGAACGCCCAGAAATCACGATTGTAATTGCCGTCATTGTGCCGATCTGAAGTATCGTACTGCGATACCGACTGCATGGACCAATCGATCGCGTGTCCAACGATATTTTTCATCGAGGCGCGAAAAGAAATTTCCGGAGAGTCCCGCGTCAACGTTATTTCCCTGGAATACTGCAATCCAGTTTTTGGATCAGGCGGGCCGTCAAGCTTCACCGTGCAAGTTGGATCTTGCGAAACCACCGTTAACTTATAAGCGCCATCGTCCAAAACGTCGGCCAGCGGACCAGGCCAGTGGTGATCATCGTTCAAGCCTTCTGGCATTGGCCAGATTTTGTCGCCACCGTAATTGAACCACTTTCCTTTTCCGTCGCCCTCTGATGGAGGAAAATATTTTCCTTTGTACTCTGGGTTTACGAACAAATAATCGTGATCTCCAAAGCGGACCTGCATCAAACGCCCACCCAGTTGCGGAACAACGGTGAGCCGCACCCAGGTATTTGAGATCTGTTCCGCTTGCCACCCTTCGAACTCAACGGACTGCAATTGGCAGTGCGGATGAGATGATTCCCCCGCCAGGGCCGAACCAGCCGAAAGCAGGCAACTCATTAAACTCGCGCAGATGAGCAGTGATCGCATTAGATTCAGTGCTTACTGAATGGTCCTGCCGAGGCTTGCATTGAGACATTATTGAGGGTGCTTTTGACAGTCACCGTTGCTCTGTTGTCTCCGTTCGCCTGCGGCCGTTCCAAGCTTTTTCTGGACGGAACGCCTTGATTGGCAATTCCAGATGGAACCCGATATCCCAGCTCTCTCGAAATTTTCAGGCCAGCTTCTTGAATTAACGGTGCTAGTTGCCGGAGCCGAGTCATCGACATCCGCACCACCGGCGCGGTAACGCTAAGACTGGCGTTTACGGCTGCCGTATGATCCCAAATCGGAGCCGCGATGCAGCGAATGTGCAGCTCATGTTCTTCCAAGTCATACGCGTATCCCTGCTTGCGGACTTTTTGCAACTGTGTTTGCAGCTCTTGCTGGCTGCCCACGGTATGGGGAGTTAATCGCCTCATTTCGAACTGTGGCAACATTTTTAACTGCTCTTCCAACGAAAGATAGGCCAACATTACTTTTCCAACCGCGGTGCAGTACAGTGGAACTGACGCGCCAATGCGCGAATGAATTCGTAGAGGTTCCAGAGAATCCAATTTCTCAACATAGACAGCAGACAATCCGTTGCGAACCGTCAGATGAATTGTCTCGCGAGTATGCTGATTGAGTTCTTGCAGGTGAGGCAAGCTCAAGCGCCGGATATCGAGTTGTCCCAATGCCGCCTGTCCAAGCGAAAAACACGCAATCCCCAAATGATAGATACCAGACTCATTGCAATTTAAATATCCAGCAGTCTCGAGATTGACCAGGAAACGATGAATCGTGCTTACTGGTAAGCCTGAGAGTCTAGCAACTTGGGCGGCTGCGAGGCCCCGCTCCGTGCTTGCAAACAGTTGCAGAAGCCGCAACGCCCGCTGGAGCGAGGTGATGTTATAAGTTCTTTTAGCGGTCCCAGACATGTCAGATGTTGGCGCTCACTGCTTCACAATGTGAAAGTGCGGATTATCTGATGAAAATTTATTTTACGCAAGACCTTTGATTAATTTTTCTATAAACGTCCGAATTTCTTAACCGCTTCTTCGATGGATTTCATTTTTTCGATGTAGGGATACATGGAGTGCTCCTTAAAATCCATCTGCTGCGCCAGTGCAAGAACTTCATCCGCTTTTGCACGCGGAACGACCGCAACGCCGTCCGCATCCGCCACCACAATGTCACCTGCGCTCACAGTGACTCCATCACAAACAATCGGGACTTGAGAGCCTGCAAAACGGTAATGATTAACGGAAGTTGAAGGAACAATCCCTACTGCAAAGACCGGGAATCCGATCTTTCGCAAATAGCCCACGTCCCTCACTCCCCCGTCAATTACAGCTCCAGAGAAACCACGCGCTGCCATGGCTGTGCCCATCAATCCGCCCATTCCGGCGATGTCTGCGCCATCTTCCACCGACATTACATAAACGGAGTTGGCCGCGCCACCGTCTATGGCCGCAAGCATGCCGCTGAGAGCAGTAGGATCATTGTTGCCTTCATCTTTTTTCAATCGAACAGTCAAAGCAAATCCAGCGAACTTACTCGTAAATATGGGCTGCATGCGATGAGTCATGTACATTTTTTTACCTAAAACCTGTTCCATGGCATCGGAAACTGAAGCGACTTCCACATGTTTGAACGCGTCAATCAGGGATGTGTCATCGCTTGCATTAGCGGCAGTGCCCGCCTTCTGTGCCTTGAGCAAGGATGTACCGGTGACAATTGCAATCATCAATAAAACTGTATATAGAAACACATTTGTAAACCGACATGATGAAAAATGAAATTTGGCCATTTCGCCCTCCAGGTTGTATATATGTGCGCGGACTCTAACATGGTTCGGTTATTTTTGAGAAAACTAACGTCAGATACAAGGAGATTACAAAAATGAAGAAAAGAACTTCCCAATTAATACTAGCGGTGTTTAGCCTCACGTTGCTTGTTATTTCGATTGCATCCTCTGCCCAGGAACGTCATGTTGTCAACCTTTCCGGTACGAATGGGCTTCCGTTTAGCGATGGCGTGGTCGTGGGCAACACACTTTATCTCTCGGGACAGCAGGGCAATGATGATAAGGGCAAGCTGCCCACTGGTGGTATCGGCCCTGAAACTCAGGCGACGCTGCAAAATCTAGAAAAAGTGATAAAAGCAGCTGGCTTTCAGCTGAAGGACATAGTCGCTGTAAATGTTTATCTGGCGGACATGCACGAATTCGGAGATATGAACAAAGTCTATAAAGCATTCTTACCCGATCCCAAACCAACCCGCACCACCATTCAGGCGGCAGCCCTTGTAAATAATGCGCGGGTTGAAATCTCTGCGATTGCCGTCAAGGGAAGTAAGAAGTAACTGGAAGAACGATTTGCTGTCAACCGTGTTCCACGGTTAGCTCGTGGAGCACGGGTTGCCATCAGTTTTATTCCCCATTTCTCAAGAAAGTGTTGACACTTGTTATCGAATTGATATAAACCCTCGATCAACTCTATTTAATCGTTTTAGTAACTTTATTTCATTAACTGCATGACTTCTTTCACATAGTGAAAGTTAAAGACTTAGATTCGGTAATCCGACGAATTCGCCCAGGGGGATCAATGCGTACTGTTGTTCGAGCCTTATGTTTGGTTGCATTATTTGCCGCCGCCGCTTTCGCCAGTATCAATGGCAGTATCTCGGGAATAGTCACGGATTCCAGTGGCGCTGTAGTGACTGGCGCAACAGTCACAGCCGTCAATGTCCAAACAGGCATTAAGAGCACTTCGCAAACAGACACGAAGGGCTTTTACAGCTTTCCTTCCTTGCCAATCGGGACATACGACGTAGAAATTCAGGAGGCAGGCTTCAAGAGTTTTACGAAAACCGGTTTGATCCTCGATGCCAATTCGGCTCTTCGTGCGGATGCAACATTGCCAGTGGGAACTGTCTCGGAAAAAGTTGAAGTACAAAGCAATGCTGTACAAGTGGAAACTCAGAGTACACAGTTGGGCGAAGTTATCGACGGAAAGAAAATCACTTCGGTCCCGCTAAACGGCCGCTCTTACACTGATTTGTTGTCACTTCAACCGGGAGTAGTTCCGTCCGCATATGGCGGGCAGGCTCCTGACACAACTGACCACTCTCCATCAGGAGCTTTGAATCCTGGCAACCAATCGGTAAACGGCCAACGTGAGCAGTCGAATGGCTTTATGGTGAATGGATCAAACGTCGAAGAAGGCAAGAACAACGGTGCCGCTGTTATTCCGAACCTCGATTCTATTGCAGAGTTCCGCATTATTACCAACAACTTTGACGCAGAGTATGGAAATTATAGCGGCGGTCAGATCAATGTTGCCACCAAATCGGGAACGAATAAAATTCATGGCGACATATTTGAGTTTTTCCGTAATACCGCCATGGACGCGACACAGTATTTTGCTACTACAGTTCCTGTATTTATTCAGAACCAATTCGGTGGAACAGTGGGAGGCCCGATCAAGAAAGACAAAATGTTTTTCTTTATTGATTATCAAGGAACGCGGCAAATTACATCTTCTCCCACCACGGCTACGGTGCCATCTGCATTAAATCAAAGCGGTGATTTTTCCGATCAAGTTGATAATCTAACTGGCTCTGTGAACGGATCATATTTCGCGCAACTTTTATCGGGGCGTTTAGGTTATGCAGTAACGGATGGGGAAGCCTATTACACTCCAGGATGTACTAGCGCGACGTGCGTCTTCCCTAATGCGGTAATTCCACAAACCGCTTGGTCACCGGTCGCAACCAGTGTGATCGGCAAGCACTACATTCCGCTACCCAATTCAAGCAGTAGCGGCTTCAACTACCTTGCCCCGGACCTCCGCACCCGACTACGTGACGATAAAGGGGGATTGCGTATCGATGACAACACTCAATGGGGAACACTATCGGCATATTATGTGTTCGATGATTTTCATTCGTTGAGCCCGTTTCAAAACAGTAGCATCAATATTCCGGGCTTTGGAGCAGTCACACCCGGACGCGCACAACTGCTCACTCTTAGCGACACGAAGACTATTGGCACGACCGCGGTGAACCAATTTCAGTTTAGTTATGTTCGAAATGCCCAGACATTAAATAAACCACAAGGGGGATTGGGAGTATCTTTAGCCTCTTTGGGTTTCGTCACTCCTGCGGGAGGTACCTTTAATGGCGGTATAGCCCCTATTGACCCCGCGTTAGCAGGAGTACCGGCGTTCGTGTTTAACCAGTTCAGTTTCGGAACCCCTGTTACAACGACCGGTCAGTTCAACAACATGTTTCAATGGCAAGACAACTACTCAAAGGTCATTGGTACTCACAGTATTAAATTCGGCGGAAGCTTCCACTATGACCAGATCAACGAACGAAATTTCTTTGGCGAAAACGGAAATTTCACCTTTGACGGCACTGAAACGGGGGTAGATTTCGCTGATTTTCTGATCGGCGCTACGGACGGATTTATTCAAGCCAGCAGACAGCTTTTAGATTCGCGTTCGAGATATATCGGACTTTACGTTCAGGATAGTTGGCGCATAAAACCGAGCCTAACATTCAACTATGGGTTGCGGTGGGAGGAGAGCACGCCTTTTTACGATACGGGCAACAAGACTGAGACGATTGTTCCGGGTTTGCAATCAGTACTCTTCCCGGGCGCTCCGAAAGGATTTGTTGTACCAGGAGATCCTGGAATTCCCAGGACACTTGCGCCTGTCAAGCACAATGCCTTTTCGCCACGCATAGGTTTGGCCTATTCGCCTAATTCGAGCGAAGGACTCTGGGGCAAAATAACTGGTGGCCCCGGAAAAACCAGCATTCGTACCGGCTTTGGAATGTTTTATACAGCCCTCGAGGATTTAACTCAGTTTCAAGAAGTAGGAGATCCTCCATATGGATTATTCTGGGCTCCCAATACGAATCCGCTGCTAGAAACACCTTTCATTGATCGTCCAAGCGGAGTCAATGAAGGGCAGCGTTTCCCATTCCAACTGCCTCCCAGTAATGTCTCCGCCAAAAATCCAGACACGGCTTTCAATTGGAATGCGGTGACACCACTCTCTGGCGATACGTCTTTTTATTATAAAAACCGGTTACCTTACGCCGAACACTATGAATTATCGATACAACGAGAGCTGAGTGCACACACGGTGCTTAGTGTGGCTTATGTGGGGACGCAAGGACATAAGCTTCTTACTTTTATGGAGTCAAACCCTGGCAACGCGGCGTTGTGTCTGTTTTTAAGCGATCCGACCAATCTTGCACCTAATAGCCCAACATGCGGCAGACACGGCGAGGACCCAGGGCCAGGAGCACCGATCATCTCTGCTAAAGCTTTCGGCCCATACCCGGCAGGCACTTCTTTTGCCACCACTCGTCTGCTTACTGGCTTGAACACACCGGGGACTGATAATTTTCAAAGCAGCGCGTACGAGAAGACAGTCGCAAACTCCGCTTACAACTCACTTCAAGCCAGCCTTAGGCATGAGTCCAGCCGTGCGTCCTTCCTACTTGGCTATACATATAGCAAGTCCATGGATAACTCCTCAGGCTTGGAAGACCCAACCGATGTGTTCGATCCTAGAAGAAGTAGGGGGTTATCTCTTTTCGATCTGACCCATAATTTTGTGGGTAGCTATACAGTGAGCCTGCCTTTTGAAAAATTGGCAAGCAATGGAACTGTCCAAAAAATTATAGGTGGATGGCAGCTTTCCGGTATCACAACATTTGCAACTGGTCTGCCTATTAACCTTACACAAGGACAAGACCGCTCTTTGACTGGCGCTATTGGAGTGAACAAACCCGACTTCGTGGGCGGTAAAGTATTAAACAATACCGATCCAAGATCAGGCCAAGCTTATTTCAACCCTGCAGCGTTCGCGCCTGAACCGCTGGGACAGATAGGAACCTCGAATCGGCGTTTCTTTCATGGTCCTGGGTTGAATAACTTCGATATGGCATTGCTCAGAAATATTGCGTTTACCGAATCGAAGGAATTGCAGTTACGCTTCGAGGCTTTTAATGTCTTCAACCACGCGCAGTTTACAAATCCAGATGGGAATATCGCGGATACTGGCACTTTTGGGTTTGTAAGTGGCTCACGTCCTGCTCGCATTTTACAAATTGCGGGAAAGTTCGTTTTTTAGCGCGTCACATTAACGTATTGAGATGAGGGGAGTGCCTGGAATTTGCTATCGTGCAAATCCGGGCACTCTCAGCATACAATCCTGATCACATTGGAGACTTACATTCATCGGCGTTCCATATTGCTGTTTGCGTCTGCGTTGCTGATATTTGGCGGCGGCGTTTTTTTGCAGTCGCAAACTCAGACGCATTCCTCGCGTCCCAAATCAAAAGCTGATCCTGCACAAGGCCAACAAGTATTCGTGTCGATCTGCGCTGGATGTCATGGCCTCGATGGCCGTGGCGCGGAACGGGCTCCCAACATTGCGAGCAATCCGAAAGTGCAGCAGCTTTCTGATACTCAGATTTCTGCAATCGTTGCGAACGGAGTTCGTGGAACCGCCATGCCGCCCTTCCGTTCGCTTGGCACCGCCAGTATTAGAAGCGTTGTCGCTTACTTGCGTAGTCTTCAAGGTCAAGGTGCGGCAGTCGCATTGCCGGGAGATCCAGCGAAGGGCAAATCTCTTTTCTTTGGGAAGGCAGGGTGTTCGAGTTGCCATATGTCCGAAGGTAGAGGCGGGTTTCTGGGAGCAGATCTTTCCAGCTATGCCGCGAGCCATTCGATCGACGAACTGCGCGCCGCAATAACCGATCCCGTCAAGAACACGGACTGGCGGAAAACCGACCTTATTGCGATAACGCAAGATGGGCAGAGCGTCAGTGGAATCGCTCGCAATGAAGACAATTTTTCGGTGCAGCTACAGACTCCCGACGGAGAATTCCATTTTTTGCAAAAATTGCAGCTTCGAAGCCTGGAACATCAATCAAAACCGATTATGCCTTCTGACTATGCTTCAACTTTGAGCCGGGAAGAAATTGATCATTTGATAAGTTACTTGATGACCGTGAGCGCAGGTAAGAAACATATACGAGGTCAGGAAGACGAAGACTAGTCGCTCTCCAGCTTTGGGTCACTAAAACCGCCACCAGTAAAGAAAAGGAAACGGGTTCTCGATGAAAACGAAGAATGTATTTGCTTCTGTGCTCTGCTTGCTTGGGTTTCTCGGTTCTTTAGTTGCACAAGATAAGCCAGCGCGCAAATTTGAATTGCAAGCTGAATCGCCACAGTTCTGGAATTTGTTTGACAAGAACGCCAAGCTCGACCTGGTGGAGGGTGGATTCGGATTCACGGAAGGCCCGATGTGGGATCCAGCCGGCTTCTTGTATGTAAGCGATGAAACCATAAACAAGATCTTCCGCGTCGATTTGAATAACAAAAACGTGAGCGGCAAGAAAACGGAAGTGATCGCGCTCGGAGATCCTGATGGTAATACTTTTGACCGCAATCATCGCTTAATCGATTGCGCCAGTGTGCTGCGCGCCATCATAGAAGTCACACCCGACGGGAAGTATAAGATTTTGGCTGATCATTACGAAGGCAAGAAGCTGAACAGCCCGAACGACGTGATCATTGGCCCTGATGGCGCTATCTATTTCACCGATCCCACGCTGGATTTGGTGGCTGGCGAGAAACAAGAGATCCCATTCCAAGGCGTGTATCGTTTGGACGAAAAAGGAAATCTCCGGCTGCTCACAAAAGATATGTCTCAGCCCAATGGCCTCGCATTCTCACCCGACGGCAAGAAGTTCTACGTCGATGATGACGATAAAAGAAATATTCGCGTATACGACGTATCATCGGATGGTACCTTACAAAACGGACGCGTCTTCGGGGAAGAGCCCGGTGGCAAAGGTGATGGAGTGCCAGACGGTATTAAGGTCGATAAGAATGGAAACCTGTACGTGACCGGCCCCAAAGGAATCTGGGTATGGGACGCACAAGGCCATCATTTAGGAACGATCGTTGTGCCCGAGCAACCGGCGAATCTGACCTGGGGAGATAAAGATTACAGCACGCTCTACATTACTGCCACAACGTCAGTGTACCGTTTGCCTACAAAAGCACACGGATTTGTGCCTTATCTCGCGCAATAGCGCCAGGCAAGGGGCGATAGCGGGTGAACTAGGCTCTACTGTTTAATATGTCTCTTGCGGTGGCATCGGACGACGTGGCCAACTCGCCGCTATAATGGTGTTGTGAGCTCAAGTATTAAACCAATTGCCTCCGCGGATTTTCCCACTCGCTGGGGTGTCTTCCGCATCTTTGGCTTCCGCGGTGAGTTCGGCACCGATGGTGACAGACGTACCGAAGAAGCTGTCGCACTGGTAATGGGCGACGTCCGTTCTACGCCCCCCTTGGTGCGCATTCATTCGCAATGCCTCACCGGTGACGTTTTCGGATCTCTGCGCTGTGACTGCCGGGCTCAACTCGAAATGGCCCTCGCATTAATCGCCGAGCAAGGTGCTGGAGTGCTGATTTATGAACAGCAAGAGGGACGCGGAATTGGCTTAATGGCCAAGCTGCAAGCCTACGAATTGCAAGACTCCGGACTGGACACGGTTGAAGCCAACGAGAAACTTGGATTTAAAGCCGATCATCGGCAGTTTGGCTTACCGGCGGAAATTTTAAAATCACTCGGGATCTCGCAAGCGCGCCTGCTGTCGAATAATCCCGATAAGGTTGCAGCTCTCGAACAGGGTGGGATTGAAGTAGCCGAGCGGGTGCCCTGCGAAGCTGCTCCCAACATTCATGCTGAAGAGTATCTAAAGACCAAGAAAGAAAAGCTGGGACACCTTTTCACTTCGCGTTGAATCAAGTAAACATACAAGTGATTGCTGACCATAATTCTCTTGCCATTTGTTTCCGGCAAACCAAAGAGCGGCGGACAAGAGTGTCCGCCCTACAATGAACTCAGTAAGTCGGGATTTTGGCGTCAACTTGACGCGACCAGGCGTCGATTCCACCACGCATGGATTGAGCCTTGTCGAATCCTTGCTGGCGCAACCAGTTCGTTACCGACATCGAGCGCACTCCATGATGACAGACGACTACGATGTGCTCATCGGGATCCAGCTCCTGATGAGCGCGACTGGGAACGTCGCCCATGGGGATGTACTTGCTTCCCGCTATGCTTGCAATCTCGAATTCCCAAGGCTCGCGAACGTCAAGCAATGTAAATTCGGAATTGGGTAGAGCTTTAACATCTTCGGGCGTGATTTCGTAGTCCAATATCACTCCTGACAATATTTTAGTATCCGAAGTCGGTTTGCGCCGCGTAAGCGTGCTTCTTCACTTTCAGGCCTTCTACTTTGGCCTGCCCAAGCTGCTTTAAATAGTCAGGGTGGTCATTCACGCCGTAAACCCAGTGCTGTAGCCAGACGTCTGAATCTGTTTTGGTTTTGGTTTGCTGGTGGTATTCCTGAAAAAATGGATCGTCGCGTTTGTAATACCCCTGCACTGGTGATGGATGCGCACCTTGCGGACACTCGACGACAGCACTCACCAGAAATCCCGGAATCACCGTTCTATTTGGATCACTGGCGATTACATTCGGCTCGACGATCTCCTCCGCGATCACGATTACTCGCTTGGCAGCACGAACGCCTTCAATCATCACTCCGAAATTACCCCAGCAATGCGCGTTGCCTTCGCGATCCGCGCGTTGCACGTGGACTATGGCCACGTCTGGAATCAGAGCGCGCACGGCCCAAAGAGTTTCTTTCGGCACAAACGGTGAGATGATTTGATAGAAAAAATGATTGCCTTTGGTCAGATCGCTGCCCAGCGCGGTGCGAGTCGGTAGAAACGGAACTCCCATGGCTCCTGCTTGCAAGGCCAATGCGATGGTGAAGTTGGTCATATTGAAGACTTTCATGCCGTCTTCTTCGACTGCGCGGCGAAAGTTGTAGGCCGAACCCATCATTACGTTGCCTACCCAAGCGGCAATGATTTTCTCGGCGCACCCTGCGCCGATCAGTTGATCGAAGAGAATATCGGAGATCGGTCCGATCAAAGTCAGGCCGCGCTTTTTCTGACGCATAAGTTCGTGGCCAGCGGCGAAGGGGATCATCTGTTCCAGTTGCAGGCCCAGCGCGACGGAAGAGCCGTCGAGAACGAACTGAGCAATGGCGTCGTGCATGGAAAGGAGTTTAGACATGCCAAACTTCAGTTGCCCTTCCACTTTGGGTCGCGTTTTTCCATGAAGGCAGCAATCCCCTCCTGGGCGTCTTCGGTCTTCATCAACTCTTCCAAGTAGATTTTCTCGGAGCGGGCTAAACCTTTGTCAAAGTGGATCGCATGCCATCCATACATCGCTTTTTTGGTTACAGACAGAGCTGCCGGACTGAGTTTTACCAAATGATCAATCGACTCCTGTACGGCCGTTTCGACCTCAGCATCAGCTATTGCAGCATTAGCAAGTCCAATGTTTGCCGCTTCCCTGCCGCTTATGCTTCTTCCCGTCAAAATCAGATCGGCTGCTTGTCTGTGACCAACCAATGCGGAGAGAACGGTAGTAGCCACTGGCGGATAACAACCCAGCATGATCTCGGGGAATCCCCACGTCGCTGTTTCGGATGTATAGACCAGATCACAAATCATGGCGAGTTCCGCGCCTCCGCCGAGACAGTGTCCGCGAACTGCGGCGATGCTGACCTTGGTGGAACCAACAAGTGCATGAAAGATAGCGTGAAACTTGGATAGCATGATCGCAACGTTTTCCGGGGTGTGTGCCGCAACATCGACTCCTGCGGAAAAAGCTTGTTGCGAGCCAGCTAAAATTATCGCGATGATTGCAGGATTGCGCTCTACATCTGCGAGCGCCTGGGCCAATTCGTCCATCATGGGAAGATCAATGATGTTGAGAGGCGGATTATGCAGAGTGATGCGGGCGATCGGTGGCTGAATGTCGAGGGTTATGCGCGAAAATGTGGTTTGTCCAGGTGTCATATTAATTTTGCGGGCGAGGGCGCCCGCTCGACACGAAGCTTAGGTTGTCCAGAATCCTTCTTTATCGTACTCACGAATCGCTTTCAACTCTTCAGAAGTTGGTTCTGAGGTTGTAGTCACGTCTGCGGTCACTTTAATTTTCCATCCTACATTGTTGGCAGCTTCTTCGATATCGATGCCTGGATGTACGGAAGAAATATAAGCTTCTCCATCCTCTCCGAATCGAAGCACGGCTTTGGTCGTGATTACGGCCGCGGGACCTCCCCGCAGAAGCCCGGTGCGTTTGCGCCATCCGGGGCCGTCGCCATTGCCAGGGCTGGTCAAAAATGAAACACGCTCGGGCAGGCGTTCCTTGCTGTGTTCCAGCAATACTACAAATCGATGTGCCAATGAAGCGATGTCGCAGGCTCCTCCCGACCCAGGCAGACGGATCAATCCCTTTTGACCGCGGACTTCGGTTGAATTTAAATTGCCGAAGCGATCGACTTCCGCCGCGCCCAGAAATCCCAGGTGCACGCGACCCGATTGCAAGAGGCTCATCACGCCCAGCATGTCTAAACATTGAATGGCACCGAGAATATTCGGCGGATCGGCCATAGTGTAGATCAGCTCAGAAGCTGGTGTGGAACGGATCACTCCGTCTTCGAAAATACCAATGGCATTAGAAGCGTGAGTCTTCTTGGCAACAACAAAGGCAATCAGAGGCAAGCGCATACCGACGAAAACAACTTCTTTGTCTTTAATCTCGCGGGCAGCGGTGACAACCATCAGCTCGGCGAGAGTGTACGCGAGTGGCGGCGGATTGTCGCGATTCGTGGTGTTGGTAATAATGGCAGTCACTTTCAGGTAGACAGCCGAGGCGGCTGTCGCTTATGTGAGTTTCGGGACTATAAATTGATTGCTGATTTGCGTGGTTCGCCAATCGTCGACAAAGGATCGCGAGCGCCTTCTTTAGGGGCAATCCATTTTTTTTCATTGCTGATGATATCCAGAAGCAGCTTCTTATCTTCCGCCGACGGCATGTAGTCTTTTAAATGTTCTTCATATGCCCGGTCATCGAGGGGCTCGCCGTTCTGAGCATGAAACTTTTGGCCTGCCCATCGTCCTATGGCGCGGTTGAACTTTATGTCAGGAGTGTAGAGCTTCTCGTGCCCCGGTCCTAGCACGCCGTTCAATCGTTCCACTAAACCGGTAACTTCGTCGCGGTACAAGTGGCGGTTGTAATCATTTAATTCGTCCAGTTTTGCGGCTTGATCGTTCTTCGGCTCATCGTAACGTCCCTTAATTCCCCATACATACGCCCAATGAGCAGACGAAGAATTGTCGGTACCGAATAAATCGTAGGAGCTTGAGATCCATTTGTTGAGATACTTCTGAATGAGCCAGGGAGGAATGACTCCCGCCTGCACAATGCGGCGGAGACCGTCGTTGCCGGTTCCCATGTGGAAGGCTTCTTCGCGCAACATGTACGACATGGAACGTCCGAGAGGCGCAAATGCGGAATACTTCAACATTTGCAATTGGAATTTTCCGTCGCGGTCGACGAAATCGGTGTAGGTGAAGAAGTCCATCCAGTTATCGACGTCAACGTTGAATGCGCCTAGCAAGCGCTTGTTCTCGAAAGCGCGGCGTTCGAGCATTTTCTGGGCTTCTACTTTGCCGGAGTATCCGAAGTGTTCGACAAGGAGGGCGCACATCTGCCAGCCGTGGCGCATTTCTTCGATCATGACGCGAGTGATGGCTTTGCGGTCCCAGTCGGTAGGCGCACTTTCGAAAAGATTGCGCTGCTGCTCGACGCTGGCAAACTCGGTGTCACCTTGATAGACGATCATGTTAAGCAGAGCATCGCGCATTTGCTGCGTGGGTATCTGGCGCAGGTTCTCCCACTTGGGGCGGCCTTTGTAGGATCCGAACTGAATCTCATCGGTCTCGATGGCGCCGAAGAGGGTGTCGAATTTGAAGTCGGCGATCTCGCCGCGGTTGACGCCGATGTCTTTGCGCCAGTCATCGAAGAGTCCAACCCAATCGCTGAAAGTTCCGATTTTTGCGACTTTTCCGGGCATAAACGAAATCCTTCAAAGTGTTATGGCATCCGCAAGCTTCCGCAGGCGAGGGCGCCCGCGCCACACACCATTATTTTGCTGTGAAGTTTGCCGGCCTCTTTTCTACGTATGCAGCCAAACCTTCTTTCGCGTCGTCGCTCTGGAACAATATCTGCTGGTTCTCGCGTTCAACTGCCAGCGCCGACTCCATTGGAATTTCCCATCCGGTCTGCACGGCTCGCTTTATTCTTCCCACTGCTTTTGCGGCCTTATTTGGGGGGCAGAACTGGCGGGCGTATTCCATAATATTTTCCATGAAGTTTTCGCGGTCGAAGATGTCATTAATAATTCCCAGCTCTTTCGCTTCTTCGAATGAGAACGTATTTCCCGTAACCATCAATTCGATGGCTTTACTCTTTCCAACTATCCGAGAAAGCCTTTGAGTTCCCCCAGTTCCTGGCAATACTCCAAGGTTTACTTCAGGTAACCCGATCTTGCCAGCGTCCTGACGAGCTATGCGGATATCGGCAGCCATTGCGATCTCAAGTCCGCCTCCGACGGTATGACCGTTCAATGCCGCTATCACCAGCTTCGGCGTATGCTCCAGACGCAATAGCATTTCGTTGGCGTGCAGGCAGAAATAATACTTGAACGTGGGATCGACGCTGGCCAGCATTTTTATATTGGCTCCAGCGGAGAAAAACTTGTCGCCGGAACCGGTCAGCACAATGACATAGACATTATTGTCCATGCGCGCTTTGAGGATGGCTTCGTCCAGCTGGCGATTCATCTCGTAGGTGTAGGTGTTCGCGGGAGGATCGAACATTTCGATCACGGCTACACCAGCGTCCGTATGGTAATTGACCAAAGTTTTGGTGGTTTCGTTGACGCCTGGCTGGATGGTTGTCTCCATGTGCAGACTTCTCCTCAAAGCTTAGAAATTTTAGCTCGCCTAAATTTGCTGCTATTAAAATTGTAATCCTTTTTATCGATTTTATGGATACGCACGGTTTAGTCTGTCAGTTGCGAATGTCGGCTATGAGGCGCTCGACTTCAGCCTTTAAATCAGCGGTTAGCGGGAGTAGCGGCAGTCGCACTGGACCGCCGTAGTATCCGTTTAGTTCCATCGCGTATTTGGCACCCGCAACACCGAATTCTCCGACTACTTTCTTTGACGCAGCGACGATTTTTTCTTGTTTGAGCGCGGCTAGCTCATTGTCACCTTCTTTCCATGCGGCATAGATTTCGTAGCAGGCTGTGGGAGCAAAATTGGCCAGGCCGAGGATCGCCCCAACGGCTCCAGCTTCCAGAGATGGCTTGAGCAGGTGGGGAGCGCCGACGAGTACCTGGAATCCGACTTCTTTTTGGCGGGTCTTGAGGCTTGGTGCTGCAACGACTGACGCCGAAGACGGAGCATTGCCGGTCGTACTTCCGCCGATGGAAATCAGTTGTCCTCCGTTCCCATTTTCTTGTGCTGCCGATTTGAGCATGCGAGGTGTGACTGCATCGAATGTCGCGGTTACGGTGGCGCTGCGCTTTATGTGCCGCGTGCCCTCGACCATGCGGCGGACTTTGTCCACGTCTCCGCCGGATTCCTTGATACCGATGATGTTTGGGTGCTCGGATAATGCTGTTACGACTTCGCCAGGGATGTCATAGCCTGTGCATCCGGGAAAGTTGTAAAGAAGCACCGGAATGGGGGAATGATCGGCCACGGTTCGATAGAAAGCC
Source organism: Terriglobales bacterium (assembly GCA_035651835.1). Classification (GTDB taxonomy): domain Bacteria; phylum Acidobacteriota; class Terriglobia; order Terriglobales; family Acidobacteriaceae; genus JAOAPG01. The sequence continues at coordinate 80,302 of DASRFC010000019.1, read as the reverse complement.
AGGATGTTTGCAGGTTGCATCTGCCTTTTATAAAAATGCGGGGTGCGGATCATGGCCACGTCGTATCCGAGTTCGGCTGCGTATTCGGTTAAACGAAGCGTCTCGATGGCCGACTCGATGCCAGTGCCCGCGATAAGAACTTTGTGCGGCGCGGCAGCATTGCGCACGCTTTTGAGAACATCGCGACGCTCTTGATCGGAGAGAAGGATAGCTTCTCCGTTGGAGCCGAGAGCAACGATTCCGGAGACAGGAGTGCGGGAATAGTGCTCGACATTGTTCTCAAGCTTCTTGAAATAGACGTTGCCGTCGGGATAGAAGGGCGTGGTGATGGGAGGAAGAATGCCGGAAAGTAACAAGCTTTTTGGCTCCTAGCTGCTAGGGTCAACAATTGAGGATACGCGAATCAGGAGACCTCCGCCAATTATCGCCGCACGGTTCGTTCGGCATGCAGCGCTTGTAGAGCCTGCACGTTAATCTCTCCGCGCTGCAACGCTGCAATTCCTTCTGCTGCTGCTCGCGCTGCTGACAGTGTCGTAATTGTCGTTATTCTTGCTGTGACCGCTGCGCGTCGGATTGCTTTCTCATCGAAGAAAGGATCGACTCCATGCGGCGTGTTTACGATCAACTGAATGCGCTCGCCTTTGATCAGATCGACTACGTTGGGACGTCCTTCTTTTACTTTGTAGACTCGTTCAACCGTCATGTTCGCGGCTTCGAGCACGTCAGCTGTGCCTGCCGTGGCCACCAGCTTGAATCCCATGTCCACGAACTTGCGCGCTACTTCTGCCACTTGCGGCTTGTCATGATCGGTGACGCTAATGAAAACTGTTCCTTCGGTCGGAAGTTTCTGCCCGGCGGCAATTTGCGCCTTGGCGAAGGCTTCGCCGAAATTGTCGGCAACTCCCATGACTTCGCCCGTTGACTTCATCTCCGGTCCGAGCACGGTGTCGACTCCGGGGAATTTATTCCAGGGGAATACCGGCGACTTTACGTAAAACCAGCTTCCAGTATTGAGGTCGGTCTTGTGCTGGATGTTTTCTGGCAAAAATTCTTTCAGCTTGCGTCCGGTCATTAGACGCGCAGCAATCTTTGCCATCGGAATACCAGTGGCTTTCGAAACATAAGGGACAGTACGCGAAGCGCGCGGATTGACTTCAAGGACGTAAACTTTTTCCGGCTTGGATCCATTTCCGCCTGCGCGCGGAATGGCGAATTGGATGTTCATCAATCCAATTACTTTTAGCGCACGAGCAAGTTTGAAAGTGTACTCCCGCATGCAAGCAAGAAGGTGCTCGGGAATATCGACTGCGGGTAGCACGCATGAAGAATCGCCGGAGTGAATGCCAGCCTCTTCGATGTGCTGCATAATTCCGCCGATGACAACGTCTTCACCGTCAGAAAGGGCATCGACATCGACTTCGATGGCATCTTCGAGGAAGTGATCAATCAGCACGGGGCGATCCTGCGAATATTCGACCGCTTCTTTCATATAGCGAACGACAGTCTCTTCGTCGTAAGCGATGACCATGGCACGTCCGCCGAGCACGTATGAAGGCCGCACGAGGACGGGATATCCCACACGATTTGCGCCCGCTACAGCTTCTTCGATCGAGGCGGCCATGGCACCCGGAGATTGAGGAATTTCGAGCTCGTCGAGCAATTTGCCGAAGCGCTTGCGATCTTCAGCAAGGTCGATCGACTCAGGCGTGGTACCGATGATGTTTACTCCAGCCGCTTTAAGGGGTAGCGATAGGTTAAGCGGAGTCTGTCCGCCGAACTGCACGATCACTCCAACCGGTGCGCCGGACGAGGCTTCGTGCTCGCACACGGCGTACACATCTTCAAAAGTCAGCGGCTCGAAGTAGAGGCGGTCACTGGTGTCATAATCAGTCGAGACAGTTTCAGGATTGCAATTGATCATGATCGTCTCGTAGCCGTCATCGCGCAGAGCAAAGGCCGCATGGCAGCAGCAGTAATCAAATTCAATTCCCTGCCCTATGCGATTCGGCCCGCTGCCGAGGATGATGACCTTCTTCTTCTGAGTGGGAGCTGCTTCGTCTTCTTCTTCGTAGGTTGAATAAAGATACGGAGTGAAGCTTTCAAATTCTGCCGCACACGTGTCCACGCGTTTGTATACCGGCTTCAACCCATGCTTCTTACGCAAATGGCGAACTTTGTCTGCTGCGCCTTTTTCGTTCAACCTCCAAACACCAGCCAGGCGTCCATCGGATATTCCCATGCGCTTGGCATCACGCAATACTTCGGTTGGAATCGACTCCATGGGATGCTTTTCGAGCTCGAGCTGCATGTCGTTAATCTCTTTGAGTTGGTAGAGGAACCATGGATCCATCGAAGTCATTTTTGCCAACTGCTTTACCGTGTGACCCTGACGCAGTGCGTAGCGGATGTAGGAAAGCCGCTCGGGGTGCGGCGTCACCAGGCGCTGAGTGAGAATCTTGGGCTCGATTTTTTCTGATCCAACTTTTTTGCCGGTGTCGAGGGCGCGAACACCCTTGAGCAAGGCCTCTTTGAAGGTGCGCCCTATGGCCATCACTTCGCCGACAGACTTCATCTGTGGGCCAAGACTCTCGTCGGCTCCGGGGAACTTTTCAAACTGCCACTTGGGAATTTTGACAACTACGTAATCGAGCGTTGGCTCGAAGCAGGCAGGCGTCTTTCGCGTGATGTCGTTGGGGATTTCATCGAGGGTATAGCCGACGGCAAGTTTCGCGGCGATCTTCGCAATGGGGAAACCAGTAGCCTTTGATGCTAAAGCGGAAGACCGCGACACGCGGGGATTCATTTCGATCACGACCATGCGGCCGGTCGTGGGATGGATTCCGAACTGAATGTTCGATCCGCCGGTCTCGACGCCAATCTCACGAATCACGGCAATCGAAGCGTCACGCATGGCCTGGTACTCGCGATCAGTGAGCGTCTGCGCCGGAGCGACCGTGATGGAATCACCGGTATGCACGCCCATGGGATCGAAGTTTTCGATCGAGCAGATGATGATGACGTTGTCCTTCATGTCACGCATCACTTCGAGTTCGTACTCTTTCCATCCGAGAACCGATTCTTCGATCAGCGCTTCGTGGACGGGAGAGAAGTCGAGGCCGCGAGCCAGCAGTTCCATCAACTCTTCGCGGTTGTAAGCAATGCCGCCACCACTTCCGCCCAGGGTGAAAGATGGGCGGATGATTACGGGAAAACCGATTTTGCCGGCGAATTCGAGTCCGTCTTTCAGGTTGTTGACCAGCGCTGATTTTGGAACATCCAAGCCGATCTTTTGCATCGCGTCTTTGAAGAAGAGTCGGTCTTCGGCTTTCTTAATTGCGTTGATTTGCGCGCCAATTAGAAAGACGCCATATTTTTCAAGGATGCCGCTGTCGGCCAATTCCATCGCGAGGTTCAGCGCGGTCTGGCCGCCGACCGTCGGAAGAACCGCAAATCCGGCGCTGGGAGACAGCTCGCGCTCGACGCGAAGAATCTCTTCCAGATATTCGCGGGTGAGCGGCTCGATGTAAGTGCGGTCCGCGATCTCGGGATCGGTCATGATGGTGGCGGGGTTGGAATTCGCCAACACCACTTCATAGCCTTCGGACTTGAGAGCTTTGCAAGCTTGCGTGCCGGAGTAGTCGAACTCCGCCGACTGGCCAATAATGATAGGGCCAGAGCCGATAATCAGGATTTTCGAGATGTCAGTACGTTTGGGCATTATTATTTGCTGATTGCTTCTCTTGAATCGATTGTCATCCCGACCAAGCCAGTTGATTTGTAAAATCAATTGGCGAGTGGAGGGACCTGCTTGTCTGGCTCGTAGCGATGATGCACAAACCATTCGGTGGCAAGGTCCTCCCAAGTTTTGTTGTTGCGCTCTATCAGCCAGTCTTTCTTTGTTCTGTTCCAGCGCTTGAGTTGCTTCTCGCGTGCGATCGCTTTGTGGACGTCATCGAATGATTCGTAGTACACCAAACGATGGCAGCGGTATTGTTTGCTGAAGCCGTCGATTAAATCTTGCTTGTGTTCCCAAATGCGGCGTTCCAAGTTGTTCGTTACACCTATGTACAAGGTACGCGATTTGCTGGCGATCATGTACACGCTGTAGTTGTGACTAGTCATGAGAAAGCAGGTCTCTCGACTCCGCATATCGTTCGCTTGCGCACGATATTTGCTGCGCTCGGGATGACAGGTATTGGTTCGGTACACAGAAAACTTATCCCTTCCACTCTTCCATCATCTTCACAAAATCTTTGAATAGATAATGTGAATCGTGCGGGCCTGGCGATGCCTCCGGGTGATACTGTACCGTGAACAATGGCAAATTCTTATGACGCATCCCTTCGAGCGTATTGTCGTTTAAATCGACGTGCGTCAGATCCACTTCACTCGTCGGCAAAGAATCTGGATCGACGGCAAAGTTATGATTGTGTGCCGTGATCTCGATCTTTCCCGTATGCAACTGCTTCACTGGATGATTCCCGCCATGATGGCCGAATTTCAGTTTGAATGTTTTTCCGCCAAGCGCTAGCCCAGTAAGCTGATGCCCCAGGCAGATTCCGAAAATTGGCTGTCTACCCATTAATCGACGAATGTTATCGACCGCGTAGGTACATGGCTCGGGATCTCCCGGTCCGTTTGAGAGAAACACTCCGTCCGGCTTGAGGGCGAGGACGTCTTCTGCTTTGGTCTGTGCCGGAACAACGGTTACCTTGCAGCACTCTCCGCGCAGTTTGCGCAGGATATTGTGCTTGATGCCGAAGTCATAAGCGACAACATGATGCTTTTCAGGCAGGTCTTTTACTCCAACAATTTCATCCGGCAGATGCGACCGTTCGCCCGTTTCCCAAACATAAGTGTGATTGGTACTGACTACTTTTGCGAGGTCAGTTCCATCCATCTTAGGAAAGGACCGGGCTTTTGCGACGAGCTTGTCAACATCCGACTCAAGGGTCGAAATCACTCCGCGCATAACTCCGTTATCACGAAGATGGCGCACCAGCGCTCGGGTGTCGATGTCGGCCAGTACCGGAACTTTGAATTGTTCGAGATATTCTTCGGCAACCTGTTGCGAGCGCCAGTTGGAGCTGACCTTCGAAAACTCGCGGACGATCAGTCCCTCGATATAAGGGCGGGTTGACTCGTTATCGTCAATGTTGGTGCCGTAATTTCCGATTTGCGGATTGGTAAGAACTACGATTTGTCCGGCATAAGAAGGGTCGGTGAAAATTTCCTGATAGCCGGTAATGGAAGTATTAAAAACTACTTCGCCATGACATTCGCCTTTTGCGCCGTAGCCTTTGCCTCGGAAGACTTTGCCGTCTTCGAGGACAAGGATAGCTTGCATTCTGACTCCGAGGAGTGGATTTTATAAATTTTAACAGGCGAGGAACAAACGCGGAAGAATGAATAGTGGAAATCTGAAAAGATTTATCGCAACATGCCCATCTTGTCCATGGGCCAATATCCAAAAACCGCTTTGCCGTATATATATTTCGTATTTACCGGGCCAAAGTCCCTGCTGTCATTGGATAAACTGCGATGATCGCCCATGACGAAATAGCTGTTGGGAGGCACCACCACCTCAGAATAAGAACGTTCGTCGCTGTAAACGTGCGGGACGTAGTCTTCGTTTAGCGGTTTTCCATTAACGAAGACCTGCCCGGTATCGATACGGATGTGGTCACCAGCGACTCCTATTACCCGTTTAATGAAGCTCTTCGACGGATCGCGCGGGTAGCGGAAGACAACGATGTCTCCGCGCTCAATTGATTCGATCCGGTAGACGAACTTGTTAACGAAGATGCGCTCCTGATCGTCGAGAGAGGGCATCATGCTGGTGCCTTCAACCTTCACTGGCTGATACAGAAAAATAATGATGAAGGCGGATATCAGCAGCGAAATGATCAAATCCCTTAGCCAAACCGAAATTAACGGCACAGCACGGCGCGTAGGAACAGGCGTGATGGTGGAAGGATTAGGCTCGAATTGAGAAGGGTCTGCCGAAACGGGCATCTCAGCTCCAATTCTATACGATGCGACTGGCTCGAGAATTCGGTAAAAGAAGATTCGCGAGTAGTATGAATGAGATCCGTAACGTCGGCCACTCTTAATTCAAGCTGGATGAGGTTCCTCGGCGACTGAAGCCTATTACTTGGGTGCCAGGAAATCACAGCGATAAACTATGGCGCCACCGAAAACGCATCTACATTTGCCTACTCCACGCCAAACCTAGAAACTTCACCTTCCACCCCCAACCGGCCTGCCTTTTGCAGTCCAGCAATTCGCGTTACAATACTGTGTAGAGGGTTTTGACGATGCTGAAGCGCGGGTTAATCCTGGCTTTCCTCTTTGCGATTACTCTTGGGGTTTCAGCCCCTTGGGCGACATCCCAGCAGGACGAGGTTCCTGCTTACAATGCGGCTCCGCCTGCCAAAGGTGCCAAACTGCCCGCGATCCTGGGAAAAGACCAGCTTTCTATGGAGGACGCCCAAAATGCCTACCAGACGCATGCTTATGAGTTAGCAGCCAAAATTCCGGTCGTTCTGCACCAGCAACCCTGCTACTGCTATTGCGATCGGCGCGATGGGCACAATAGTTTACACAGCTGCTTTGAAGGCACTCATGGCGCCCGTTGCAGCACATGTTTGAAAGAGTTGTACTATGCTTACACTATGCATCAGAAGGGCAAAACTGCCGCCCAAATTCGCCAAGGGATCATCAGCGGCGAATGGCGGCAGGTCGACCTGCAAAGCGCTGCGTCGATCAATTAGCGTCTCTGGCCGGGGTTAAACAATACTAGAGTTGACGGATGTAAAAAAGCCGCGTATAACCTGCTCCCACCGGGATGAATATGTTTTCTACATTCCGGAATTGAAGTACCAATGCTGGGTGCGGGGGTTCGCAGCCGGATGAAACGAAAACCAGTAGCAAAAGTTAAGGTTTTACCCAAGAAGCGGAAGATCAAAGGAGTGCTTACGAAGAGTACAGGAAGAGTTTTGCACATGGCTCAGAAGTCGACACAGAAGGCGTCAGTTGGAGATGATCCGCGCTTTGCACAAGCTGTGCAAAATTATGAGGCCGGTTTGCGCGCCATGCAGGAGCGAAAGTTTGATAAGGCGAAATCACACCTGCAAAAGGTGGTTTCCGGCCCCAGCAAGGAATTAGCTGATCGAGCTACGGTTTACGTGAGTGCCTGTAATCAACAACTGGAACGTGCTATCAATCAGTTTAAGACACCCGAAGAGCATTACGATTACGCCGTTTCTCTCATGAACCTGGGTGATTATGTAACTGCGCGCGAACATTTGGACACACTCACCAAGCAGGTGCCAAAGGCGGACTATGTGGTTTACGGACTGGCAGCGTTGAATTGCCTAACCGGCCACGTAGAAGATTCCTTACGCAATTTGGATCAGGCAATCCGGCTGAACCCAGCTCTGCGTTTTCAGGCACGCAATGATTCTGATTTCCAGAATCTTGTGGAGGATCCACGTTTTACCGATCTGCTCTATCCCGACCCCGGCGAGTTGCCTTCTGTAATCAGTGGCGCTGAAGAAGAAAGCTAGATAGCGCTCATGACCGATCTCCACACTGCGGTTGCTTCCAGGGAAAGGTCTGCTCCAAGAGCCGGCCTACGCGTGGTTGCGATTGGTGGTGGAACTGGGCTCTCCACCCTGCTCAAGGGTTTGAAGCGGTACGTTACGCCCAGAATGGGCTCCTCAACTCCGGACGGATCCTTTGTCAGTCAGCCATTGATTCGCCAACTGTGTGCCGTGGTAACGGTCAGTGATGACGGAGGCTCAAGCGGACGGCTGCGTCGGGAGCTTAACATGCTGCCTCCCGGCGATATTCGCAATTGTATAGTCGCGCTCTCCGAAGACGAAGCGCTGCTCTCCCGTGTTTTTCAGCATCGCTTTGATAAAGGTTCAGGGCTCGAAGGCCATAGTTTCGGTAACTTATTTCTCGCGGCACTTACTTCGTTGACGGGCGATTTCGGGGAAGCGGTGAGGTTATCGTCTGAGATTCTATTGACGCGAGGCCACATCTTCCCCGCGACAGCTTCCAGTATCGAACTTGACGCTCTCATGGAAGATGGGGCGCACGTTCGAGGCGAAACCAATATCACAGCCAGCAAAGGACGAATTAGAGAGCTATTTCTAATTCCCTCTGACCCCGAGCCTCTGCCTCAAACTCTTGAAGCTATTGCCGAAGCTGACGTGATCACAATTGGTCCGGGATCTTTGTTTACCAGTCTAATTCCGAATTTGCTTGTTCGAGGAATTGCAAAGGCGATCATTGCGTCTCCAGCAGTAAAGATTTATGTATGTAACTTGATGACGCAGGCAAACGAGAGTCTTGGCAGGACTGCGGCAGATCACATCCGTGCTCTCGACGACCATGCGCAGGGCAAGCTATTCGATTACGCCCTAATTAATCGCAAAGCTGCGTTCCCGGAAATGAAAGCTAAATATGAACTGGAAGGCCAGGCGCAGATTGTGGCCGATCTCGATGCGATTGAGAGGATGGGAGTATGCCCTGTGCTGGGCGACTACCTGGCAGAAGGAGAAGTAGCCCGCCATGACACCGCACAAGTCGCCAAGGATTTGCTGGAATTGGCGTTGCAGGTACCAGCGGAGCGCAAGCATTCTGTTCAGTCTCGGCCATAACACACCTCTGCTTTCCAAAGGCCGAACACTACCTGTATCTGCCGGTTCATCCCGCTTCGGGTTATATTGAATCGAATGCCAACTGAATCCAGGAAATCTACTCAACGTATTGCCATTGCTATTATGGCTGCCGGTAAAGGCACACGCCTAAAATCCAAACATCCTAAAGTCTTACATGAGGTCGGAGGCAAACCCCTGCTGGCCCATGTGATCGCTGCCGCAACGCAAGTCGTACCGCCGGAAAATATCTTCGCCATTGTTGGCCACGAGGCGGAGCGAGTGCGAGAGGCTGTGGCTTCAACTGGCATTGGCTTTGTCTTGCAGGAACAGCAGAGCGGCACAGGACACGCTCTCATGGTTTCGCACGATGCTTTAGCTGCCTATGACATGGTTATTGTCTTGTCCGGGGACGCTCCACTAATTACTGCCGCGACCATTTCAAAACTGCGGGATTTTCATTCAGCCAAGCATGCGGCGATGACTTTGTTATCTGCAAATTTAGCGAATCCAACCGGCTATGGACGCGTGATTCGAAAGAGTTCCAAGAGCGACGATGTGAGGGCAATCGTCGAAGAGAAATCTACAACTCCGGCACAAAAGAAAATTCGCGAAATTAATTCAGGATTCTATGCGTTCGATGTAAAGGCCCTATTCGGAAATATCGGCAAGTTGAGCACGGACAATCCTCACCGCGAGTACTATCTGACGGATATGGCGGCCGTCCTCGGGAAGGCCAAAGCGCGAGTGGTTGCAGTGGAAGCAGATGATCCATATGAAATTTTGGGCAGCAATACGCGGGCAGAACTCGTTGATATCGACCAGCGAATGCGCGCGGCAAAATGTCAGAAGCTTATGGCAGACGGAGTGACAATTTTCTACCCCCAGACTTGTGTCATTGATAGCGACGTCAAGATCGGTGCTGATACGGTGATCGAGCCATTTGTACAGATTCTTGGCAACACACGAATTGGCGACGATTGCCGCATCGGGTCTTATTCAGTGATCCGCAATTCACAGATAGACGACAGCGTGCTGCTTCTCCCCGGATGCATTCTCGACGAATCTGACGTAAAGACTAAAGCAACGCTGGGACCCTATTCCCGGTTGCGCGCTGGAAGTGAAATTGGCGAAGGCGCCCATGTGGGAAATTTTGTAGAAACCAAGAAAATGAAAATCGGCAAGGGATCCAAGGCGGGACACCTAAGCTACTTGGGTGACGCGGAAATCGGAGCAGGCGTAAACATTGGTGCTGGGACTATTACATGCAATTACGATGGCGTAAACAAGCACAAGACCACAATCGAAGACGGAGTGTTTATCGGCAGCGATTCAACACTGGTCGCGCCAGTAACTGTTAAGAACGGCGCCTATGTCGCGGCGGCATCCTGCATTACGGCTGATGTTCCGGAAGATGCCTTGGCATTAGGAAGAGCACATCAGATTGTGAAGGAAGGCTGGGCAAAGCGGAAAAGAGAAAGCTTGGCAGGAACGCGACGATCAAAATAGGCGAGTTGTTGAGCTTCGCTCAACTGGACAGCCGAGGGCGGCTGCCCCTACGTGTGCATGGTTTCTACGCGACACGCCTATTTCGAAACCGCCGCAAACAAGTCCGAATGAATTAACGACTGAAATTGTTTATCATCGGCTTTGAAGTGCATTTGTAAATCTGAGCTGTCGGAATTTACGGCCACCCCTTCAAGCGCGGCTTTTTCCACGGGCGTTGCCGTCATCTTGCGATAGAGCACTCCAGCCTTCACCAAGCCTGAAAGTGTCATAGCTGTTACCGAATCTCCGGTGACAACATCGAGATCGAAGTTCACGCCCTTTTCAAAATTCATGCTATACCGCGATCCGAGTACGTGCTTTTTTATGTTATCAAAATCGGCTAGTTTGCCCGCATCGCCCAAGGCAGAAAGCAGCATGTTCTGCGTTCCCTGCTGATCGAGCACGCTCCATACGGTGCCAGAGTCGACTGAGCCGATCATGTCCGCCACTTGAGGATTCGAATCAAGGGTGGAGACGTAACCATCGCGAGCATCCAAAGCTCCATGCAGAGCGCTCGAGTCACCGAACAATAACGTATTGTCATCGAGAAAGGTCATCAGCATGCCGCCAGACATGGGATAGACATCGGAGTCGTGGTATTTGCCGGGTTTGATTTTGGCCAGCTTAATCTTCCTCAAGACTGTTTTCATCGAGAACAAACCTTGCGCTACACCAACGACCTTGATGCCTTCTTTTCCCCTGCGATAAGAGGCGAAGGTGAGCTGATCAACATCCTTTTGCGGATCAATTCCGATTCCTTTAAGCGCGCCTTCAAACTCCTTGAGACTGGGCGGCAGGACCTGCTGTTTAAGGGCCATGGCAGTGTCGGATTCCTTCAGCGCACGATAATCGACAGATATAATCTGTTGCACATCGGACGGAATAACACCGCGAGCTGAAGAGCCCATTGGGATGGCGAATGCGGATGTGCTAAAGATTCCGCTCATCAATAATGAAACAATGCCACTAGAAAACTTCTTCATAATGCCTCTAAAAAACTTCTTTAATGTTGGATGCAGGGTAGCCGTTTCTGGTGACCCTCGTGAAATCCATTGTATGCCAATGCCTTAGAGCCTAGCTGTAACCAAAGTGTAAGGAAATGTAACGAGGAAGATGCGGCGGTTTGCGGATTAGTGAGTGCTATGCAGAACACCACCGTTTTTTAATTTTGCCGTTGTTTCCGGAGTTCGGCCCATATTAATCACCATCTCAGTCTCTCCGGTCACCTTGGATAGCGTCAGCGAAGTTGTGCTATCGACGGGAATTTTGGCCTCAGAATCCGTGATAACAGCTGTAGCTCTTGCAGGACAGTTTTGATCCTTCGTAGTTGCGGCGACATACCCGATCTGATTTCCAGACAGGAAAACAGGCGCGCCCTCTCGCAGAAACATAGCGTCTTGCAAGCAAGTGCTGAAGGTTGTACGCGGCCCGTTTTGCGCTAAGCGGCTCACCAGCGTCAGACCAATCACGGGGAAAATTATGATAGCCGTAATTGCAATCCACGGGCGCGACTTCCGCTGACCTTGTGATTGCTTTGATATTTGATCGCCCGTTGACATTTAAGAATTTCAATTACGTCAGAGTAAGCTGCGTGAGTTTTCTGACTACATCGGCAACGAAAGCTTCGTCTTTCAGTGATTCGAGGTTTATTTCAACATTGGCCAGAGCGCCTTCTGCAGCGGCACGTGCCAGGGCCGCCGCCGTTGTAAGATCCGACTTCATGTTTGGACTTGTGATCGGCTTCAGTTTTTCGATAATTTGTCCTACTTCCCTTGCCTGTTCGGCAACCCCCAAGGGCACGCTGGTTGCCTGCTTCAAGGCCGCATTGATCAGGCTACCTCCGTCCATTGATTCTTTGGATTGTTTGTAGGCGCTCATCACCGCATTGTAGGCTTCCGCATCGGCATCAACCGAAGATTTCAGCTCTTCACGCAAGTGAGCAAGCCGCGCAATGGCCTCACTCAATTTGCCCTCGTACTGTGCATACGCTTTCTTTCCACGCGACATAGTAGCAACCATGGTTGCCAATGCGGCTGCCATTGCTCCACTTGCAGCTGCTGCGCTTCCACCTCCGGGTGTGGCGTGAGGTGCGGCAAGTTGTTCAATGAAAGGCTCTACTCCTGCCCGCAGTCCTCCTATTGCCATCTTCCCTTCCATAACTGCTGTGAGCCGATTTTCAAGGATCAGCGAGGAGTCGAAATTTTCGACTTGCAGGAACCATTCCGCTGCGGACACAAGTGCACTCTTCGGGATCAGTCCCACGATTTCGCTACTGACGGGAACGACTCCATAGCGCGCGGCTTCACGCTTAACGAATTCGAATACGCGATGGATAGGCGTTTGTTCGAAATCGGTTAGATTCATCGAGACCTGCGCCTGGCCACGTACGAGAAATCCCGCGCCTTTTACAAAACGCAGACCGCCACTTGAGAAACGAACAGCCTTTGCAATTTTCTTTGCGATATCGACGTTCCCGGTATTTAAAAATACGTTGTAAGCGATTAATGCCTTACGAGCTCCCACGACCACGGCTCCTGCGGTGGGATGTAGCCGGGGTTCCCCAAAATCAGGTTTGCGGGCTGGGTTCGTTTCGATATCCGCGCGAATGCCTTCAAACTGTCCGCGCCGAATATTTTCGAGATTCTGCCGTTCAGGGGTCACGGCTGCAGCTTCGTAGAGATAAACAGGAATTTGGTATCGCTTCCATATCTCTCCGCCAACGTGGCGAGCCATGTTCACGCAATCTTCTATCGTAACGCCCTCGATGGGAATAAACGGCACCACGTCGGCCGCTCCCATGCGAGGGTGTGCACCCTGATGAATATTAAGATCGATCAACTCAGAAGCTTTGCCAACGCCTCGAATGGCAGCTTCCTGAATGGCTTCGCGTTCTCCGGCTATCGTGATGACACAACGGTTGTGATCGCTGTCCATTTCCCTGTCTAGCAGGAAGACTCCTTCGATCTTCATGGCATCGACAATAGCGTCGACTTTGGATTTATCGCGGCCTTCAGAAAAATTAGGAACACATTCGACCAGTGTGGACATAAGAAAGAAGAATAGCCGGAGGAGTGTATAGCCGCAAGTTGCCAGGTTTACAGAAAAATAACAATTCGTCTTTCACTAGACTTCCCTTGCTTGCGCTGTTCTAATGCCAACCTTGATAGTAAGTAACAGAATTGTATGCTCCTAGATTTTATAAAGGGTTTGGGTTGGGCAGTTCTAGCGGTTCTAGCGATAGCTCTTTGGATTGCTCCTAATCCCATAAAAAAATTTGTGGAGTTATGGCGTTTCTTCCGAGGAGACTAATGATCCCAATAAAACGAAATAGATCCGTGGCGCGACTTCAGATGCTGACAGTTAATGCGAATGACTTAGAAACCGCCCGATTCCTAGCCTCACTTCCACTGTGTTCAGCCCAGGATTAAATCTGGCCAATCCGGCATTTGAAATATGCAGATATCTGACTTCCACATTCCAATTGTATTTTTCACGCAGAAGATGCAAGCCCAGCGCAGCTGAGGGCGTGAAGTTCACGTTATTAGTGCCCGTTGGCACATCTTTGTTAGTAAACAAGGCTCCGCCACTTAACTCAAAGTACGGAACAATTCGACCTCGCTCAGCAAAATTCCATTTCAAGTTCAGAGGATTGAATCCCGCTCCGTATGCCGTATTGAAACGCTGAAAAATCATGAACACTGGAATAGCATCCACCGCATATTCAAAGCGTCCTTTGAGAAAACCGGGACCGAGCGGTCGAGTCAGAATCCAGCCGTAGCGAAAGCCCACATTCCAGACATTCGTATTTGACGTTCCGCCTGGTACCGAATGGCCGCCGCCGCTCCAAACTTGAATTTCGTGTGCACCATCTTCAGGACGGGATTGAGCGAGACACGCGGAAAAACAAACAAAAAAAATAGTAATTAAAGCGAGAATGCGGGATTTTCTATGCATTTTTCGAATTGGACCCGACTTGATTTGTTATACAGCTTCTCAGAATGTACCGGCTAAAGCCCTAACCCGCCATCCACCGCCAAAACTTGTCCGGTGATGAAATGCGGTGCCGTGGCAAAGAACAAGACTGCCGCCGCAATATCGTCCGCGCTTCCGCTGCGTTTCATGGGAGTCTGGGCAGCCGTCCTCTTCATGAAAGCAGCCGCAGATTTTTCTCCCAAATCAATCATTCCTGGAGCAACACAATTGACTGCAATATCAGGAGCGAGCGCTTTGGCCATAACCTTGGTTAACATGTGAACTGCGGCTTTGGATGAACAATAATGCGCGTGAGTCGCCCAGGGACGAAGACCTCCTAACGATCCCATGTTAATTATTTTTCCATGCCGTTTACGGAGCAGTTTCAGCGCTGCTTGGGAGACCACGAATGGTCCGCGCGTGTTGGAGGCAAAGATTGCGTCCCATTGCTCAACTGTAAGCTTTTCAAATTCGACAGTCTCGTAATTAGCGGCGTTGTTGACCAGGATATCGATGCCGCCAAGCTCCCGAGCAGTCTCTTTGACCACATTGGTCACGCTTTTCTGGTCGGTCACATCACAACGTAACGCAATCGCCCGCACGCCCAGGCTATTAAGATCTACAACTGTGTGCTGAGCCTCAGTGGAAGATCGCAAAAACGTTATAGCGATGTCAGCGCCGGCTTCCGCCAGAGCCAGTGCAATAGCTCGTCCTAACCGTCTTGCTCCGCCGGTAATCAGAACAGCTTGATTTTTTAATGGTTTTTGCAGTCGCTTCCCGGATTCTCCACCGTAAGACTTCGGCATGCATGGGATTGTACCCGCTAAGACCTATATTGTGTCCGCCTCAGGTTAGACCGAAAAAACGTTCTCCTAAATTCTTTACAGGATTTTGTGGAAATTTATCCGAAATAGTTGCTAAACTCAGCCCATGCCCACCCTTCGTGAAGTCATTATGTATTCCCGCAAAGGATGTCATTTGTGTGAGGTGGTGAAAGAGAGTCTCGGCAAACTCGAGCGCCGCGGCGGATTCACATGGCGTGAAATCGATGTCGATTCTGCGGACGAGTTGCGCCGCAAGTTCACCGACGAAGTTCCGGTGGTGTTCATCGATGGCCGAAAGGCATTCAAATATCGTTTGGATGAGCAGGAATTCCTACGCAAGTTAGCGAGCTAAAATTCCTTCCTATTTACGATCTATTTATCCGTTTTTAGAACCCGCAGATCGCGTCCCGTCATCTCCGTTGGTTCTGTGATTCCCATCATGCCTAATACAGTAGGAGATATGTCTCGTAGCGAGCCCTTTGGTTTCAGCGAAAACTTTTTACTGTTTTCCTGCACGACGATGAACGGCACGGGATTTGTCGTATGTGCAGTATGGGGTCCACCGGTTACAGGATCAATCAGCATCTCGGCATTTCCATGATCAGCTGTAATCAGCATGGCACCGCCTTTTACTTTCACCGCGAGTTCGATGCGTCCGAGACATGCGTCAACCGTTTCCACGGCTTTGACCGTGGGCTCGATCTTCCCGGAGTGGCCGACCATATCCGCATTGGCAAAGTTCACGATGACAACATCAAAACTTCCGTCTTCCACAGCCTTCACCACGGTGTCAGCTATTCCCGCGGCGCTCATCTCTGGTTTTAAATCGTAAGTTGCGACCTTCGGAGATTGCACCATCAGGCGCTCTTCTCCTGGAAATGGCTGCTCCACACCTCCGTTAAAGAAATAAGTTACGTGAGCGTACTTTTCCGTCTCGGCCACGCGCAGGTTTCGCAGATTCATTTGCCCCATGACATTAGCCAGAATGTTATTCATTGATTCCGGTGGGATCACCACTGGAAGCTTGAAATTCTTGTCATACTGGGTCATACACACGTAATGGAGATTGTTAGGCACATCATTGCGAGGAATACTCGCATCTAGATCGTCGGCTCCAGGAAGATCGCGTCCGGCATTTTCGTTCAATCCACTGTTGCGAGTGAGAGCGCGAGTGATTTCGCGTACACGATCAGCGCGGAAGTTAAAGCAGATGCAAGAATCTTCATCGCGAATCCTAGCGACTGGATTTCCGCCATCCTCCGTGCAAACAAATGGGACAATGAATTCATCGGTCACGTCTTTGTTGTAGGAATCCTTAATCCCCTGCGCTGGAGCGGTGTATTGTCCGCCTTCACCCTTACCGTTCACCATTGCGTTGTAGGCTTTGGCAATGCGATCCCAGCGACGGTCGCGATCCATCGCATAGTAACGTCCGCTGACGCTTGCTATCTTTCCTGTGTTGTACTCGCGAATTGCGTGCTGTAGTTGCTCGACGTATCCCGCACCATTCGTCGGCAAAGTGTCGCGCCCATCCATGAAGGCGTGAACATAGACTCGTTCGAGATGATTCTGTTTCGCCATCTTCAACAGCGCATGGAGATGAGTCTGATAGGAATGAACACCACCGTCCGAGACCAGTCCAAAAAGATGCAAGCTGCGCTGGCTTCCTTGAGCACTCTTCATGGCGGCCAGCAACACAGGGTGCTGAAAAAACTCGCCGTTCTGAATCATTAGCTCGATGCGAGTGCTGTCCATGTGAACAATGCGGCCGGCGCCAATATTAAGATGACCAACTTCGCTATTGCCCATTTGTCCGTCGGGTAGACCGACAGCGTGTCCGCTGGTTTGAATGAGCGTGTTGGGATATTCACGCAAGAGGCGGTCGTAAGTAGGTTTGCGAGCAAGCGCAATCGCATTAGCTTTGGTTTCGGCGCGGTATCCCCAGCCATCGAGGATGACGAGAACGAGAGGTTTGGGACGAGTCATTCAGCTCCTAATTGCTTTTACTCAGCGATTTAACTCTTGTAACCCCCCACGAAGGGCACAGAGATACAAAAAACACGAATTAAATCATGAGGACAAGATTCACAACTGACGATTCACTAATATAGTTGGTTGGCCGCCACTCTGTCTCGCAGCTATCGGCAAGTAACCTGGTTTAAACTTGATCACGGAGAAAATCATGTTTATCAGTGAACTGCTATTGTCCGAATTCGATGTGGAGATGAAAAAGACGCGCACAACTTTAGAACGTGTTCCGGAAGATAAAAAGGAATTCGCGCCGCATCCCAAATCCATGCCATTAAGCAAGCTAGCTCCCCACGTGGCCGAACTTGCTGGCTTTGGTCTTTCTATACTCACGACCCCTGAATTGGACTTTTCGAAGGGCCGCTCTAAGCGGTTGCCTTTCGAGTCTTCAGATCAGCTTTTGAGCGCTTTCGATGAAGGCGCAGCCAAGGCTCGCACTGCGCTAGAAAATACTCCCGATGACGCATGGAAACAGAGTTGGAAATTAAGTTTTCAAGGCAAACCCATTTTCGAGGGAACGCGCTTTCTCGCTTACCGGGAAATGTTTCTTAATCACCTTGTGCATCACCGGGCTCAGCTTGGAGTATGTCTGCGATTGACTGATAAACCTGTACCAGCAACCTATGGACCGTCGGCAGATGACAGAATGGGCTTCTGAATTTTCTTCCACGGGTTGATCGGGCGCGGAAATCTATTGGATAAACGCGTTTGTAATCACCCGAAATAAGAACATTCAGCGAAGCCACGTGCCCTGAACAATCGCGACGCCGTGGGCATTGAGTGATGTGGCGATTTGTCGCCAACGATGTCTGAGATGAAATTATCGTTGGACCAGCTCCTAATCCGCAGCGAGCCTTTTAGCGGGAGGCAGCTACAGGGAAGATCGTCTTCCAGTCGTCCTTCATGCTTACGACAACCCAGCCTCTAGCCTTAGCTTCATCTAAGGCCTTGTCGAGCGTGCCAATCGAGGACTTACGGTCGTAAGCATATTCGCGTTGCGCGTCGTTGTGGTGGACAAGAAGCATCAAGCAAGGGCCGGATCCAGCAGCTGTCCACAGCAGCATTTGCAGGTCCCCGTCGGAGTTGCCCATTGCAAGGATTGGCCTGCGACCGATGAATTTGTTGATGCCCACTGGTTTACCAGCATGATCGTCAACAAAATCGATTTTCGGTAGCTGCATCAGAACGGGACGGCCATTTCTTGCTTCAAATTCCGTCTTGATCGAACTGCCGATAGTCTGCTCGGGAGGTATGCCGTAAACACGCTCCACCCAGGGACGCATAAACTCAACATCACCGCCTGAAGTGATGTAAGTCTTGAACCCATTTGCTCGCAGATATGCCAATAATTCGAGCATTGGTTGAAAAACGCATTGCGTATACAGGCGATGAAAGCGCGGATGCTGCGCCTTTCCTATCCAATCCTTTACTTGGGCTGCGTACTCGTCGATGGTGGTGCCTGCCTGCACGGCCAGCATCAACTCCGCGAGCCCCTTTTCGCCGCTCGCTGCTAACCCATGCATGTCGCCATTGAGCGCCGCTTTGAACGGCTGTTGTTGCTTCCACTCGGGATGCTGCGGAGCGAGAACCTTGATGCGGTCGAGTGCAAACACGAACTGGGGATAGATCGGCTGTTCCGTCCAGAGAGTACCGTCATTGTCGACGGTCGCTATTCGCTCTTCTGCTGGCACAAAATCGGCGTCGCCGTGCCCGAGTTTCCTCCCGAGTCGCGATGATCGACGCTGCCTTGATAAGAAATAGTGACCGACTCGAAACCGCGATGCGGATGCTGTTCGACTCCGCGCGGGCGGGTTGATGGCTCGAATCGAACCGGGCCGGCATAGTCCAGCATTAAGAATGGACTTAAGTCGCTTACGCCAGGCGATGGGAATATGGTTCGTACTGGAAAACCGTCTCCCACCCAGTGTGACGATGATGCTCCGTAGATACCTAGGACTTTCTTCCGTTCAGACATTGCTTATCTCCTTTTCTTCTTTTCCCTACTGAGCGCTTCCGCGTGCAGAGCGTCGGCCTCACGGCCAACTTTTCGCAGCAGGGCTCCGAGCGTGTTCCGTTCTTGTCCTTCGAACTGCGCGAAGACTTGCTCCATATCTCGCTCGTGCTCTGCAAATACTTTCCGAATCATGGCCCGCCCTTTCCCGGTCAAGTGCACGATCCGAGCGCGGCGATCTTTGGCGTCAGAGCCGCGTTCTACAAGTCTGCCTCTTTCCAGCCGGTCAACAGCCGCCGTCATTGATCCGCTGCTGATAAGAACTTTCTTTCTGAGAGCGCTGATCGGCAACGGGCCCTTGTGAAAAATGGCTTCCAGAACCCCGAAATCGCTGAGACACAGTCCTGAATCTTCCACACTTCGCCGGGCATGCGCTTCGGCCGCTTTGGTGGCCTTCCAGAGCAGCAGCCATAGGTGAACGCCGGTGCGTTGCGACTCGATTTCGGTATGGATTCTCATTTGTCTCTATATAGAGATGTTTGATTGATATCAAGAAAAGTTTCAAGAGCCGGAAATCTAGGCAGAACTATGTGGTCGGATATAGCGTTAATCCCTTCCGAACGTGTGAACTAAAGGCGATTCGGCGGACGAATGCGTTCGTGGCATAGCGATATTCCGAGCGGTTCACTGGCTACTCGGAGACTATGTGCCGATCTATCAGGGCAGAGCTGATGGCTCTAAATTGTCGATTCGGATGGTTGCGGGGTTCGTGGAAATTGCTGAAAGGAAGGAATTTTTTGGTTGCGGGGGTAGGATTTGAACCTACGACCTTTGGGTTATGAGCCCAACGAGCTACCAGACTGCTCCACCCCGCGAATTCATCATAACAACCGTGATACTCAGCGTCAAACGCCGCCTCGCATCAGCAGAGAGTCCGAGCACACGGACTCAACTCACTTCGCGCAAGGTGTTCAACAAAATATTATTTCATCCTGTGTCATAGTTATGGAGCCGGAGAGGATGAGACAGGATGGATCCGGCAGGATCGCGCGAACTTCGGGGTTTTCGGTACCAAAGGGCACGCCAGTCACCTCCGCGCAATGCGCGATGGGCACAGCGACATCTACGAAGACCTGGACTTCTGGGCGCCGAACATCAATATCTTTCGCGATCCACTTGGGGACGCGGCCAGGAACTTACGGGGAAGATCCATTCTGACCGTCATGGGCGTGTCGTTTGTTACTGGAATGCAAAGAAACGATCCGAAATACTATCGTGTGATTTCGATCCCAAACACTATGCCGTACACAGCGGCCCCCGAGACGACCCGCCACACTGCTGACGTTAGAGTCAGCAAGCGTGGCGAAATAGATATCTGCCTGCCGGCTAGCAGAGGCTTTCTAGTATTTTCAAAACTTACTTTACTTTGGCGAAAATGATAACCAGCGTGTAAAGCGCAAGAGACTCGATCAGCGCCAGACCAAGAATCAGCGCGAGCTGAATTCCAGGACGTGCCGCAGGATTCCGAGCCAACGCTTCCGTGGCCGAAGCAGTCGCCTTGCCCTGAGCAATGCCGCATCCAGCAGAGGCGATTGCCATTGAAAACCCGGCACTGATGGCGACCCAATTCACTGCACTGCTTGCTTCCCCGCCCTGCGCGAACATGGGGACAGCAAAGCACAAAAATGCCATAACCATAAACAACTTGCTAAGCAAACGCATGTGTTTCTCCTCTTCGTCGTATGAATTGCCGTCAGTGGGTGGTTGACGAACACCGTGCAGTCGCCCTCACGCTAAACGGCTCCAACACTTTTTCAGGCTGAAAAGTTTCAAGGTTCAAAGGACATGCAGTCAAACTGCTGAACATCGCCAAAGCTTTATTCGAACTTCCCCAATAAGCTTTGCTACCTCGAAACTTTCGCACCTTGAAACCTGTCCTAATGCTCTTCTGCTACCGCTCCCGCCAGATACACCGTCGCAAGCAGCACAAAAATATAAGCCTGCAACAACGATACGGCCAGATGCAGCCCTAAAAAAATTACTGGAATTCCGATCGGCACCAGCGAAAAGAAGACCAGCGTGACCAGATCACCGGCAAACATATTCGCATAAAGACGAATAGTCAGCGACATCACGCGCGCCAGGTGACTGATGATTTCGATGGGAATCATGAGCGGAGCCAGAATCGGCAAGGGGCCGGCAAAATGCTTCAGATACCCAATCCCCGCGTGCTTAAATCCCTGAGCTTGATAGTAAACAAAAGTGCACAAGGCGCATCCCAACGGAACCACTGGATTCGCCGTGGGTGATTCAAATCCTGGGATCAATCCCAACAAGTTCCCGATCAAAATAAATAAAGCCAGTGTAACCAGGAACGGCGTGAACCCTTCGCTATGATGCCCGATAACCTCTTCGCTCTGTCCCTGAATGAATCCGTGAATACCTTCGAACACGTGCTGCAATGCTCCCGGCTTATCGACAGACAAAGTCGCCCGTACACCCGCAAACAGAATCACCAAAAATCCGCACACCAAAACCTGCATCGCCACAGCATTGCTAATCGGAGCTTGCGGGTACTGCGGGTTAAGGTGAAGCGCCCGCAGCAAGGCCGTGACCGGTTCGGCCAAAAAACGATTCAGGATTTCCGTAAACCAAAGTTGTTCAGGCATATTTCAGCGTGCTTTTGATGCAATCCTTTAACAATTCTGAAACGCGATTTCGAAACAGGACCACTCAGGCACCGTGCGCCAGGGCTTGATATACCTCGTAAGCGGCTTCGCATCCTATAGCCGCGACAGGTAAAAACAGCCCCGCGAAAAACCCGTAAAGGCTCACGGGAGAACCACTTAATATAGCATAGGCGGCTGCGGCCATCAAAAAATAACGCAGCATGAACCGTAGCACTACGCCCGTTCCCGAGCCACCGCGTCCCGTTTGCGTAGCTTTGTCAGCAAGAGCATTTACTACTCGTTTGAGTGAATAGAAATTCAGATAGGAAATACCGCATCCAACGATAAACCCCAGCGCAATCTTCCAACCAAAACGAATCCAGGCAGCGAGCGTGAAAAGGATGCCGAGAACAATCATGTACCGTCGAATACGCCGGAAGGCCCCTGACGCAAAACTCTCGTCGTTCAGGTCCATAATGGAAGATCTTCCGATTCGGCGTTGTTTTGGAAAGTGAAGCAGCTATTCCCTGCCGCGATGCCATACTTTTCTGCCAGGAAATTCTGCAACTGCTCCGGCAAACCTTCGGCTAATTCCTGCCAAGTAATCATCTTGCAACGAAGCCGCAGATCAAGGATTCGGACACACCGCATTATGGCAAACCATGCCTCCTGCAAATCCGGCCGCCTGGCATCGGCCATTACACAAAATGAACATTGCATGGCATGCGCCGCGAGCACATTACGAATTAATTGATAGGAAACGTAACGCTTACCGTCGCGCGGAAGACTTCGCTTTTCGAATACTTCCGCAAAATCGCGATAAGCCTCGACGACCGCTGCATCGCTGCATTGAAAATCCAACTCGGTCAACTTAGCCTCGACCAGGAGGTCACCAATGCGCATATCCACTTCGGTGTGATCGACGCGACTATTTGCCAGCGGAACCCGCGCTCTGACTCCGAAGTCGGGCAATGAACCGTTCTCCACACCAAGTAAATCGAAGACATGCTGCTCATTCAAAGTGTCCGGAAAACAGAAAATATTCATCAATAAAGCGTCCGAGCTGTTACAGGAATCCAGTTCCCGCCATCTTCGATCTTCCCGCGACAACGAATGCCGTGCCTGCGCATGAACCTTCTCCATCCGCTTAGACCATCCCGCATTCTCACGAATAGCCTGATAGCTCTCGGCGATGAAATTCCCGTGACACATGCCATCGTCAGAGGGCAAATACCAAATGACCGGCTGCTCCCCATAGCTCTCGCGCATCAATAATCCATGACGAGCAGCATACTCGCGATTGCGAACGCCAAGCTCCTGCCGTAGCCGATTAGCAAACGGCAAAGATTTCAGCGCACCCGTCATCTGCAGAGAAGAAGTCCGGATCATGAAATGGGAGGATACAACGTCAGCAGATTGAATAGGAATAGCAAGCTATTTAGAATTTGAAATCGCTGCCCGGATCAACTCTACAAACCCTGCGATGATGCCCAGAATCAATCCCAGAAGATACAGCCATGTCGTGTGCAGCCAATGATCCAGCGCCAAGCCGACCAGCCAGCCTGCAACTGTTGCTGCCGGAAAAATAAATGCCAATTGGCTGTATTTGGCAATCTGTACCCAGATGCTTTCCTTATTCGGCGAATCGCTATCGGGCGACAAAGGAAACCTCACTAACGATTCTAGTCTTCATGCTCGGCGCGCCGCTGCCTGATAGCTCTCAATAAGATCACGTATTCGCTCGGCATCGGCCTTACGATGTCCGTGGCTGGTAATTGGATTACTCCCTCCCGCGGAATCAATGCGTATCTCCGACCACACCACACCCGTCGCAATCTGCACCGAAGCAACCTGAGGAATCGAAATACTCTCTTCATTGCTTCCGAAGAGCCTCGATTTCACGCGGCTCACTCGCAACGGCCCGACAACAATCTTGGTTGGAAAAATAAAATTTCCTTTGGTCCAGCGGCTGGCAGCAAAGACTTCGGTTTGCGTCTGAGTAGGTTCGGTCATTTTCTTAATATTTCGCCGATCTAGCTTTCCTGACTAGCGACAGCCATCTTACTGCTGCAATCATCCATCTTCAAGGCATGAGCCTGTTGTGGGCGGATACTTCTTGCGCCTCGTTCAGGGCAGGCTGCCGCTTTTTGATGTTGTTACTTGCATGAACTCCCAGCAGTTCCCTCACCTCACTCAACCTTGTTTATAATCACTCTTCCATCTTTACCATTGCACAAAGGAATCGCTTGGCATTCGAAGAGAACATATACGACTTACGGCGAGACAAGCTGAAGCAGATCGAAGCTCTCGGCCAGCAATCTTATCCCAGCAAGTACGAGTTCACAGACACGATTGCCAAGATTCTCGCCGACTACTCGGAAAAGAACACCGAGCAATTGGAGAACCCACGCGCCAACGTCCGCATCGCTGGCCGCATCATGGCCATTCGACTCATGGGCAAGGCTGGTTTTGCCCATCTACAGCAAGAGGGACGACGATTACAGATCTATGTCAAGAAAGATGCAGTCGGAGAAAAGGCTTTCGAACTTTACAAGCTGCTCGATCTCGGAGACCACATCGGCGTAAGCGGATATCTCTTTCGCACACGCACGGGTGAACTCAGCGTTCATGTCGAGGACATCACGTTCCTCTCGAAAGATCTTCTTCCGCTTCCCGAGAAATGGCATGGACTAACCGATGTTGAATTGCGCTATCGCCAACGATATGTCGATTTGGTGATGAATCCCGAGGTGCGCGAAGTTTTTTTGAAACGCAGCAAACTGGTGCAGTCACTGCGCCGCTCGTTTGATGCCGAAGGATTTATCGAAGTCGAAACTCCCATGATGCAGCCAGTCGCGGGAGGCGCCGTGGCGCGGCCTTTCGTTACGCATCACAATACGCTCGATATCGACCTCTATCTGCGGATCGCTCCCGAACTTTACCTGAAGCGCCTCACGGTCGGCGGATTTGATCGTGTGTTTGAAATCAACCGCAACTTCCGCAATGAAGGAATTTCGATGCGGCACAATCCCGAGTTCACCATGCTGGAGGCCTATCAGGCCTATACGGATTTCCGCGGAATCATGGACCTTACTCAGAGTGTCATCGTGCAGGCCGCGATTGACGTAAACGGCGGGACGAGGTCGAAATGGGGTGAGGAAGAAATCGATTGGGCAAGTTCAAATTGGCAACGCATGACCATGCGTGAAGCCATCATCCATTATTGGCCCGAAGCTGCGGGAGCAAAGCCAGGGATGTCGGACTTTGCGTCGCATGATTCCGTAAAGGCCTTGGTACAGCGGTTCAACACAGCACATTCCCATGTTGCTTACGATCCAAAAGAACCTGTTGGTAAAACTATTGCCGCCTTGTTTGAAGCTGCTGCCGAAGAACACTTGATTCAACCCACTATCATTTACGAGTTCCCTGCCGCCGTTTCTCCGCTCTCGAAGCAAAAGCCCGACGAGCCGGACTGGACCGAGCGTTTTGAGATTTATGCAGGAAAGATGGAAATCGCCAACGGGTTTAGCGAATTGAACGACCCCGAAGAGCAGCGCCGCCGCTTCGAAGCGCAACTTAAGGAACGCGAGCGCGGAGACGAAGAAGCCCACCAGATGGACGAAGATTACATCCGCGCATTGTCATACGGGATGCCGCCAGCCGGCGGAGTTGGAATTGGAGTGGATCGCATTGCGATGTTGCTGACCGACTCGCACACAATCAGAGATGTAATTTTATTTCCGCTGTTGCGTCCCGAGAAAAATCAACGAAACGACGAGGCAGAGTAGCCAGCCATTCAATCGCGCTTTACGTGTACCGCTTATATAGATTGCAAAGTCACTAGGGTGTGCCCTGCGCGCTCTCGATAGCATCGTGGACGGCCAGCAACTCTTTCAATAATCCCCTGAGCTTCGTCGACTCCAGCGCGTTGGCTCCGTCTGATTTAGCTTCTTTCGGATTATCGTGGACTTCCATAAACACTCCATCCACGCCCGCCGCCACTGCAGCTCGTGACAACACGGGGATGAACTCAGGCTGACCGCCGCTTGCTGCTGGTTTATCTCCATCACTGTCGGAGGAAGACGGGAGTTGCACGGAGTGAGTCGCATCAAAGACTACAGGCGCAAACTTTCGCATAATCGTGAGCGATCGCATGTCCACGACAAGGTTGTTGTAGCCAAAACTCGAGCCGCGTTCCGTCAGAAAAATCTTGTTGTTGCCGGCCGTCCTGCACTTTTCGACTACATGCTTCATGTCCCATGGCGAAACGAACTGGCCTTTTTTAATATTCACTGCTCGCTCGCTCATGGCAGCGGCCAGAACGAGATCGGTTTGGCGGCAGAGGAAAGCGGGGATCTGGATCACGTCCACTACCTCAGCGACTTTGGTAACATCGGCGATGTGATGGACGTCCGTTAGTACCGGCACGCCAACTTCATTTTTTATTTTTTTTAAAATGCGAAGGCCTTCGGTTAAGCCAGGTCCGCGGAAACTACGAATCGAAGTACGATTGGCTTTATCGTAAGATGCCTTAAAGATGAATGGAAAATTTAAAGAGCGGGCAACGCCTTTGATGATCTCGGCCATGCGAATGGCATGATCTTCGCTTTCAATGACGCAGGGACCGGCAATCAGAAAGAGATTGCCGGAGCCAATGGTGACGTCGCCGACTTGGAATGAATCAAGTTTCAAAGTTAGAAGGTTTCAAAGTTTCAAGTTTCAGAATGCATGCTTTCAGAATACGATGAAACAATCAGCCCAAGACAAGCTCTCTCTTGAAACTCGAAATGAATATTGAAACTGCTTCACCGTGCCGCTAATTTCTCAGGCCGATGAAACATTTCCACCTCGGTTGCAGCTTTTTCGGCTCGGCGTTTCACGCCATTCTCGTACGCTGCTCCGACAAACGCTTTGAACAAGGGATGGGGCTCCAGAGGCTTCGATTTGAATTCTGGATGGAATTGACATCCGATAAAATGTGGATGATCGGGGAGTTCCACCATCTCGACGTAAGTTCCATCTGGAGTCGAGCCCGAAATCCGCAGTCCCCCAGCCGTTAGCATTTCTTCATATTCGCGGTTAAATTCGTAGCGATGGCGATGGCGCTCGCTGATCTCGGCTTGTCCGTAAATTTTATGCGCCAAGGTTCCTGGCTCAATCTTGCAGGTCCATGCTCCCAAACGCATTGTGCCTCCAAGTTCTTCCACGCCACGCAACTCGCGCAACTTGTAAATCACGCGATGCGGAGTAGCGGGATCGAACTCGCTAGAATTCGCCTCAGCCAAGCCGCATACATTACGCGCGAACTCAATGCAGGCAGTTTGCATACCCAGACAAATTCCGAAGTACGGAATCTTCTTCTCCCGCGCATAACGGATGGCATTCAGCATACCCTCGATGCCTCGCTTGCCAAATCCGCCGGGAACTAAAAGTCCGTCGTAATCTTGTAACTGGTCCTCATACGAACGGCCTTCTGTCTCAAGGCCCTCGGCCTCGATCCAGTTCACTTGCAGCTTCAGATTGTGAGCCAGTGCACCGTGAACCAGAGCTTCCTTGAGCGACTTGTAAGAATCCTCATACTCAACATATTTACCTACAATGCCGATGGTGACCTCAGCCTTGGGATTGTAGACGCGATGAACAATGTCTTCCCATCGCTTCAAATCACGATCTTTCGCATCCAGATGAAGGTATCGAAGCACGAGAGTATCCACACCTTCATGAGCGAAAACTACCGGCACTTCGTAGATCGATGCCACATCTTTGGCGGTAACAACCGCCCCTTCTTCTACGTTACAAAATAGCGCGATCTTCGACTTGATGTCCTTTGCCAGGAAGCGATCGGTGCGGCAGAGCAAAATGTCAGGCTGTATCCCAATGCTGAGAAGCTCTTTCACGGAATGTTGCGTCGGCTTGGTCTTAAGCTCTTGTGCGGCGGCAATAAATGGGACCAGCGTCACATGCATGAAGAGCGTATTTTCGCGGCCAAGCTCCTGGCGCATCTGCCGAATAGCTTCCATGAAGGGAAGCGATTCGATGTCACCTACGGTGCCGCCGATCTCGACAATCGCGACATCCACGTCTTGCGCGACTTTCTTCATCGCAGACTTAATTTCGTTTGTAACGTGAGGAATGACCTGGACGGTCTTGCCGAGATAATCGCCGCGTCGTTCCTTGGCGATAATCTGCTCGTAAATTCTTCCCGTGGTCCAGTTATTGTCGCGAGATAGCTTGGCGTGAGTAAATCGTTCGTAATGGCCGAGATCAAGGTCGGTTTCGGCACCGTCATCGGTGACAAAAACCTCTCCGTGCTGAAACGGCGACATCGTGCCTGGATCCACGTTGAGGTAAGGATCGAACTTCATTAGATTGACTTTCAGCCCCCGGCTTTCGAGCAGACACCCGATCGAAGCCGCCGCCAATCCCTTACCCAGAGAAGACACAACACCACCCGTCACAAAGATGTACTTTGCCGACATCGCTTCCTCACCTTAAATTGTCTTTGGAATTTAGTGCAGGCTGGGTGCACGATCAATTATGCCAGAAAAGCAATTGGACGCAAACGTAAAAAATTAGAGGATCAGAACACCTTCGTTTTCAGCATCTAAGATTGTATCTAGTCTCTTTGAACCAGCGACAAGGAACATGGCCATGGCAATCATTAGCAGTCGAGGTTGGTTTTTACGTTTGCTCCTACTCCTATGGGCAGCCGGCTTTCTGCTATCGCACGCCCCCGCTCAGGAACTAGCCAAACGTCTCATTCTCAAAGACGGCTCGTACCAGCTCGCCACTAAGTGGGAGACAAAAGGCGATCGCGTCCGCTATCTCAGCGCAGAAAGAAACGAATGGGAGGAAGTTCCAGATTCAATGGTGGATTGGCCAGCTACTGAAAAATACGAGAAAGACAGGGCAGCCGGAATTTCCGCTCCCGAAGCTGTCGCTCTCGACAAAGAAGTAGCCCAAGAGCGCAAGTTGGAGGAAGCCATGTCGCCGCAGGTTGCGCCCGGATTGCGGCTTCCCTTGGATGGAGACATTTTCTTGCTCGACAATTTTGAAAGCCAGCCGCAACTAGTCGCCTTACAACAGAACACTGGCGAGGTGGACCGCAATGCAAAACACAATATTTTGCGTGCCGCGATCAACCCTGTCTCCGGCAGCAAGCAAATGATTGAACTTCCTGGGCTCCACGCCAAGATCCAGGCTCATGCGGTGCTTCCATCTATCTACGTCAATACCGAGCAGGATCAAGGTTCAGCGGTGATGAGCGAGCAGCCTACGCGATCTGAAAAGCCGATGGAAGATGCATGGGATCGTTTTCGTATCGTCCGACTTGATTCGAAACAAAATAAGCGCATCATTGGTGATATCAAAGTAGCGGTTTATGGAAAAGTTAGTCAGGAGCAGAAGCTTGTTCCTACAACGGCTCAAAAACTAACCGGTGGATGGGTAAAAATCACCCCCAAAAACGATATGGCTCCGGGAGAATACGCGGTAGTCGAGATGTTGGGCAAAGAAGGAATGAACACATTCGTTTGGGATTTCGGCGTGAATCCGTCGGCTCCGGCGAATGTGGCCACTATAAAACCGGAGGCAATTCCGACTCCTGACAAATCGAAGGGTTTAGAACATCGCTAAAGGCCTAACTGAATTTAGTTAACTCAACTAAATAATGTCATTCCGACCAGAGTTGCCGTCGCTAGACGACAACGAAGCGGAGGAACCTGCTTTCCATCCCCCTTAGCTTGGTTGCGCAATTGCTTTCGCTTCCTCTTGAATCCTCTGCCACGCCCGTTCCACGTGCCGCAACTCAGTGTTGGTTTGCCCCACGCATAACCTCAATGTCAGATGATCGTTCAATCGCGTGTGGGTCAAATAAAGATCACCGCTTCGGTTGAGCCGATCCATAATCTGCTGATTGACTTCGTCTCCGGCTCTGTGCCGGAAGCAAACCAGATTTAATGGCACTGGTGCAGCAAGTTCGAAATGCTTATCTTCCCTAACCCACTCCGCAAACTGCTGCGCCAATTTCATATGTTTGCGAATGTGATATTGCAAGCCTTCCACACCATAGTGGCGAATCACGAACCATAATTTGAGAGCTCGAAAGCGGCGGCCCAGTGGAATTTGCCAGTCGCGATAGTCGAATACCGAACCCGAATCAGTCGCTTTGTTCTTCAAATATTCCGGCAATACGCTGAGTGTCTGGATAAGCGCCTTTCGATCCGCCACATAGAAACAATTGCAATCGAAATTAGTAAACATCCACTTATGAGGATTGAATGCATAGCTGTCGGCGAATTCCAGGCCATCATGAATGTGGCGAAATTCAGGGCAAAGCGCAGCCGTTCCCGACATCGCCGCATCGACATGAAACCAAATATTCTGTTCGCGACAAATGCGTCCAATTGCGTCAGTCGGATCAATGGCATTTGACGAAGTCGTTCCAATAGTGGCGCAAACGAAGCATGGGATTAATTCGTTTGCACGGTCTTGTCGAATCTGCTTGGCCAGAGCCTCTGGATTCATGGCAAAATTTTGATCCACTTCAATAAGCCGTAGATTCTTTCGTCCCAAACCAGCAATCTTTACGTCTTTCTCAATTGACGAATGGGCTTGCGAAGAAGTGTAGGCAACCAGCTTGCCGTCACACCCGTGCTCGTTGCACGCGAAGTTTGCGGCACGTTCCCGGGCGGCTAGCAAGGCACACAGAGAGGCGCTAGATGCAGTATCCTGAATTACTCCCCCTCCCGAGGTGCTAGAGAGAAACTTCTCCGGAAGGCCAAGCATGGAAACCAACCAATCCAGCACATGAGTTTCAAGTTCTGTACACGCGGGACTAGTAGCCCAAAGCATGCCCTGCACGCCCAGGCCTGAGGAAAGAAGATCACCCAGGATCGAGGGACCCGAATTATTTGAAGGGAAATATGCGAAAAAATTCGGCGACTGCCAATGCGTAATTCCCGGCAGAATTAGGTTCTCGACATCTTGCAACATTGCATCGAAAGACTCCCCTTGCACAGGAGCACTGGCCGGAAGCGAGGTCCGAATCTCGCCGGGCACAACGCGAGAGAGCACAGGATAATCTTCAACTCGTTTGAAATAGTCTGCAATCCAGTCAATAACTTCGTGACCGTGACGCCGGAATTCGTCAGGAGTCATATGGAAAGACTTTTCGTCTGATACCGGACTGGTTTTGATTGCAGATTCTTCCATCGAAACCTCCTACTTCAGTTGGCCGTAATAAACTTTGGTATCGTATTCAAAAGCTACGTACCCGTTTTTCTGGTGCTCTTTAAAAATCCGGCGCAACTTTTTCAACATCAGTTCGTGATTTGGTTCCCCCAAGGAAGGCGCATACGAAGAGGAAAGCAATCGTCCCTCAAGACCTGCGTAGTCGAATTGCTGAATCAGTTCGAACGTTTTCTGCTGAAATGGCGACGGCGAAAAGAAAGTATCAATCGCAGCCGTGGTCCGCTCATGCCGAATGTCCTGGTAATCGGTGCCGTACGTGACAAGCAATTGCTCATAGTCGCGGAGAAAATCCGTTGAATCTGTACGGCGTTCATTCCATATCAGCACTGCCCAGCCCGCAGGCTTCAGAATCCGCTGAAATTCGCGCCGCGCTTCTTTCAAATTAAACCAATGCGCTGCTTGTGCCGCCGTCACAAAATCCACGCTGCGATCTACGAGAGTAGTTTCTTCAGCAGTACCCTCAACGCTCTTAAATTTAGGATAGCCTCGTAGAAACTCTTCTCCGGCCTTTCGCATGTCAGTATTAGGTTCCACTCCAAAAACGTGATTGCCATTTTCCAAAAGCAAGCGAGTAAAAATTCCCGTACCAAATGCGATATCCGCAATGATCGAATCAGGAGTTAATCCGCAGTCGTTCTCCAAGAGCTGAACAATTTCACGAGGATACCCCGGACGATAGCGGACGTAATTGTCCACCCGAGAAGAAAATCTCCGTGTTGCGTCTTTTACTGCCATAAAATCAGTTTAGCTCAATCGAAAGATTCGATGACGAATAGCCCGCTTCTTGCAGTTCACCTCTCCGAAATCCTGCACAACTTGTTAAATTAGAAGTACCTCATGCGCCTCGTCGTCAAAGTTGGAACCAGCCTCATTGCTCCCGGTGGCCGTATCGACACCACGCATATGCGAGCTTTGATTGATCAATTTGATCTATCCAGAAACGAGTACCTGGTCGTCACTTCGGGAGCTATTGCCTCTGGCATGTCGAATTTGGGTTTGACCGAACGGCCGACGAGCGTGCCCGTGATGCAGGCTTGTGCAGCTGTCGGGCAGAGCGTCCTGATGCATACCTACGAGCAATTATTCTTTGGCAAGAAGGTTGTCGCACAATTACTACTTTCAAGTGACGACTTCACTTCCGCAGTGCGTTATAAGAATCTGCAAAACGCTTTGCACGAACTATTGAAACTTGGAGTGGTTCCCGTGGTCAATGAAAATGACACAGTTTCAGTGCGAGAGCTGGCAGGAGCTTTCGGTGACAACGATGAACTCAGCGCACTGCTCGCGACCGCAGTAAAAGCCGATTGGCTTCTTTTATTAACTGACGTTGAAGGTTTTTATGTCCCCAATGGCAAACGCCCTCGTTTGTTGCGAACCATTCGTAAACTCACCCCGCAAATGGAAGAACTTTGTGATGGCAAGGGTAAACTAGGCACAGGGGGTATGCGTTCGAAGCTGCGCGCCGCCAAATCGGCTAGTGAATCAGGAGTCAATGTCGCTATCGTGAATGGGCGGGATCCGAACGCGATTTCCGGTGCGATTGCCAGAAAAATTGGCACCTATTTCCCTCCCCATCGCAAAGGTGTTTAGCTATGGCAACCAGCCTCTCAACTCAGTTATCCACGCATGAAAAGCTGCTGCGAGCTCGTCAGGCATCGACTCAGCTTGCACAACTTTCAACCGCGCAGAAAGACCTCATCCTGCTCTCCATGGCAGAGGCTATCGAGGCGAATTCCGAGAGCATCCTGAAAGCAAATAGCCGGGATATTGAAGCTTCCAACCTCGCGGGTGCAATGCGAGATCGCTTGCTGCTAACCCCGGAACGCATCAGCACAATAGCGCAAGGGATACGCGACGTGGCGAAACTCCCCGATCCCGCATATCAAATACTGGCCGAATGGACCCGCCCCAACGGGTTGCGCATCAGAAAATTGCGAGTGCCGTTGGGCGTCGTGGGAATTATTTATGAATCTCGCCCCAATGTCACCGTCGATACAGTTGCTCTAGCCTTCAAGACGGGTAATGCCATCGTGTTGCGCGGCGGCAAAGAAGCAGCCAACAGCAATCAGCGCCTGACGGAGATTCTGACCGAAATTGATGGAGTTCCTGATGGCGCCATCGAGCTCCTGGATTCAAGCACGCGCGATTCGGTTCATGAACTCATCAAAGCGCGAGGGCTGGTTGATGTGATAATCCCCCGCGGTGGGCCCGGACTCATTTCTTATGTGATAGAGAATGCGAAAGTCCCGGTAATCGAAACCGGTGCGGGAAATTGTCACATCTTCGTCGACGAATCCGCCGATCTCGATATGGCCGACGCAATTGTGATCAATGCCAAGACGCAACGTCCATCGGTGTGCAACGCTGCGGAGAAGTTGTTGGTGCATGAAAGCATCGCATCAGAATATCTTCCGCACATTGTAAAGAAATTGCTTATAGCTGGGGTGGAGGTTCGCGGCGACGAGCCAACGTGCCGCTTAGCGCAAGGGGTGATGCCTGCGACGGAACAGGATTGGGGAGAAGAATATCTGCGCTTGTGCATTGCGATTCGTATAGTCGCGGATCTCGATGAAGCCATCGCGCATATCAACCGCTATTCGACAAAGCATTCCGAGGCAATAATTACGCGAAGCGAAGCCAATGCCGAACGCTTTCTTCACCTAGTCGATTCAGCGGCCATGTACTGGAACGCCTCAACGCGATTCTCTGATGGAGGAGAATTCGGTTTCGGAGCTGAAATGGGCATCAGCACGCA
The DNA here is from genome assembly GCA_035651835.1 of Terriglobales bacterium. Lineage (GTDB taxonomy): Bacteria > Acidobacteriota > Terriglobia > Terriglobales > Acidobacteriaceae > JAOAPG01. The sequence continues at coordinate 46,637 of DASRFC010000019.1, read as the reverse complement.
AAAGCTGCACTGCCGCGGCCCATTCGCACTACAGGAATTGACATCAACGAAGTACGAAATAGTCGGGACTGGGCAAGTGAGATAGCACGTCACGCTTCAAGCGTGAGTTTAACCCTCAACCAACAAGAATTGCGTAGGGACAGCCGCCCTCGGCTGTCCGGTCGAGCCTAGCTCGACTATCCGCTGCCTCGCCTTCCCTGTCCCATTGGCGAGAATTGTCATGTTGAGCGAGGATGGAGCTTCGCATCGCGAAGCTCCATCACAGTCGAAACATACCTACTTCTGCGCGACCTCTCAAAACTAACGAAACACTTATCGATAGACCATCCATGGATAGAACAGGAATTTAGGTTCACGCGCCGCCTAGTGCCCGCTTCGCCTTGGCGTAATCGCCCGTGGCACTCCTCCAATTGCTCGTCAATGTACCGAAAGACCAGAACAGCGCGAACAGAAAGAAAAACTTGCTAAGCGGAACACCCGAGTGCCAGGCCCAGAACACCCCCAAGACCGGAAAGATCGCAGAGGAAGTTACACCCGCAGACCACATAAAAGCTTTGGCCGAACGGCTAGCATTTTGCATTGACAGCTTTTCTGTCTGCACACCAAAAAAGGGGAGATGCTCGAATATCCAGCGAACTCCTGGTGGCCAGCCTTCAGGGTTTCCCGTGCCTCCAACTGTGTAGTGAAGAAAGCGAATTCCTACAATTCGTCCCACCAGCCAGTGCGCAATCGCATGTACGGAGAAATAGAGAAGAATCCATGCGAGAAGCATCATTACAACAGCAAGTACTTTCGAATTCGCCGATTGGGACACCCTCAAAGCTAACCCGGCAGCTAAAACCCCGCCTATCTGTAACGCGTTGCCAGCCTCGATTGAGAGGCGAGCAAAAATCCGGCGCTTAGGGACAGTCACAGGCTTCACAAATTGCTCTTTCAACAAAAGTTACCATCAATTGTGGCTGCCATTCTAACGTGTGCATACACCCTTGACTTGGATGATGCTTCCTTCCTACCCAGCGCTTCGCCTGTGCTACCTTGATTCTTCACCATGCGCCTGATGAGATTCTTTTCGACTACCATCTTTGCATTTACTCTCCTGCTCGTCGCGCTCTCATCCAACGTGAGGGGAAACGCTCCGGAATCCGCGAACTCGGCGGAACCAATCTTCGGATTCCGGGATTCCGCGTCAGAAATTTCTCTCGAAAAACGTTTTCTCGCCATTCCCGATCCCAAACTCGCAAAAGAACATCTGCGAATTCTCACCCAGGTTCCTCACATCGCCGGCTCTCCCGAGGACAAAGCCACCGCTGATTACGTAGCTCAAAAATTCCGCGAAGCCGGACTTGAAACTGAGATTATCGAATACCGGGTCTGGATGAATTATCCGGCAGAAATAAGCGTGGATGTAACTTCCCCTCCCGAAGTGCACATGCACGGTCCCTCGCGCGAGCATGTTGACGGCGATCCATATCAAAACGATTCGCGCGTGGTGACGCCTTTCAATGCGATGTCGCCTTCGGGGGATGCTCAAGCCGATGTCATTTACGCAAACTATGGGACGCCGGAGGATTTTAAGAAGCTTGAAGAATTAAAGATCAACGTCGCCGGCAAAATTGTTTTGGTGCGTTATGGTCAGAATTTCCGTGGAGTCAAAGCTCTGATCGCCCAGCAACATGGCGCGGCGGGCTTGCTCATCTATTCCGATCCCTATGATGATGGCTGGCGCCGGGGCGACAAATATCCGCAAGGTCCCTGGCATCCCGATACAGGCGTGCAGCGCGGCTCTGTCGGTTACATGTTTGAATTCGCAGGAGACCCGACAACCCCAGGCATTCCCTCATTATCGTCCCTGCCCGAATCGAAGCGCACTTCCCCTTTTCAGTCGTCAGCAATGCCAAGGATTCCCACGACTCCCATTTCTTATGCTGACGCGTGGCCAATTCTCGAACACCTTGGCGGCCCCGAATCACCGCGCGAGTGGCAAGGATCTCTACCTTTCACTTATCACGTCGGCCCTGGCCCCGTAAAAGTGAAGATGCACCTCAAGCAAGACTATCAATATCGCACCATTTGGAATGTGATTGGGCGTGTTGCGGGTACAGAACTGCCGAATCAGTGGGTGGTTTCGGGTAACCATCGCGATGCCTGGGTGTATGGCGCGGTCGATCCCAATAGCGGCACGGCTGCAATGTTGGAAGCGGTGCATGGCGTCGGTGAGTTGTTGAAATCGGGATGGAAACCGAAGCGCACAATCATATTCGGTAGTTGGGACGCAGAGGAATATGGTTTGATCGGCTCGACCGAATGGGGTGAGCAGCACGAGAAAGAGCTCGCCAACGCGGCTGCCTATTTCAATGTGGATGTCGCCGTGTCCGGCCCAAAATTCGGGGCCTCATCCGTACCCAGCCTAAAGCAGTTTTTGCGAGATGTGAGCAAAAGCGTGCCAAGTCCCAGGGGCGGCACGGTTTACGAAGCCTGGGCCAAGGCGAATAAGTCTGGCGGCGAGCCCGTGAGTCCGCAAGAAACCAGCACCAGTATGCAGCGCCCTCCTGCCGCGCAAACTCACCCCGATGTCCCGGTTGGCGACTTAGGCAGCGGGTCGGATTACACCGTATTTCTCCAGCATCTCGGCGTGCCCTCCACCGATATTGGTTCGACGGGAGCTTACGGCGTATATCACTCTGTATTCGACAACTTCAACTGGTTTACCAAGTTCGGTGATCCCGACTTTGTCTACGAACAGGAAATGGCACGAATCTTTGGACTGCAAACTATCCGCATGGCGAACGCCGACGTTCTTCCGTACGATTATGAAGAGTACGGAAAAGAGATAGCCGCCTACCTCGAAACTGCTAAAAAGAAAGCGGAAAGTGATCTGGGACCTCAAGTCCCTGACTTTGCCGATGCACTCGAGGCGGCACACCATTTCAAGGAGGCAGGCGCGAAGATTCTAATTGCCCAAAAGGCTTCTTCACCCGATACGAACAGGCTTAACCAAGCGTTGGTAGAAGCGGAGCGCGCCCTATTGATTCCTGAAGGCCTGCCTCGACGCCCCTGGTATCACCATGCAATTTATGCACCCGGGGAATATACAGGTTACGCCGCAGTAGTTATTCCTGGTGTAAACGAAGCCATTGATAGACGGGAGTCAGGTCGACTTCAGCAACAAATCGCGCTATTGGCAGCCGCTTTGAACCGTGCGGCCAAAGTTTTAGAAAGCTATCGCTAGGCCGCTAAATTGTAACGGTGGCGCCTATCTTGTGCAATCTGTTTCATTCCTTCATTTTTGTCCGGGCAAGCTTAAGGCCCTTAGATTTTATGAAAAATGAAGCTTTTGGCCTGAACCTCAGCTAATCTGCGTGCATCAAAGAAATGGCAAATCATTTGCTGCACCTTCTGGGAGCACCTGTTCAAAATTTATTTTATTTGCAAGATTCAGGTGTAGCGTCGGGAGTATTCAAATGGCTTTAGCGCGAATTATTACTGAGCTCACGAAATATTCTGATGATCTGGCGAGAGATTTACGTGAGAAGGGTTTTGAAGTTCAAACTTTTGCTCCCGGAGTTCCCAGTTCTGAAGTCGCCGATCTGGAATTGACACTGAAAGAGTGTTCTTCAAATGAGGTTGCACAGCTCGCTGCTGAACGCTTAGGCCACGGAGGTATGTGTGTATTTCTCGACTCGGCAGCAATGGCTAGCCAGGTTCGTTCCATCGACTTATTCGTACTGAAACCGAAAGTGGCTGGGCAAGAGAGCACTGCAGTTGCAATGATGCCTCCCGAAATTGTGGCTTCTGAAGATGAAAATAAAGAAGAAGATTATAAAGAAAACGAGTTAATTTTCGCGGTCGAAGAAAGCGCGCACGCACTTCTAGACAACCCATCAGAAACTGTGCTCCCGCATGATCCCAGCCCTGTAGTTGAGAAAGCCGGCGTACTCGAATCTCTGTCATATGGATTTCAAAGCGTCGTATCACGATACATTGCGCTGGCTAGTAATTTCCGCAAAGACCGCGTCGCACATTCCCATTCAGCGATGGCCCATGCCGAAGAAGAACTCGTTCCACATGGATTGGTCGGACAGGCATTTGTAGATACGCATGAGTTAACCTTTGCGGCTTCGCCGGAGGCTGTTTCGACATTGAAGGAAGAAGTCAGCCCAGAAACCATTACGACTGCCTTAGAGAATGAACCTGTCTTGATGAAAGACCAAATTGCTAAGAATGATTTGCCAAGTGTTGACCATCCGCCGATGTTAGATCTCCCAAATCGACTGATCGCTCAGGGCGACGGACCACAGGAGGTTGCAGCTCAAGCAGAAAGTACGCAGGAAATTCCGGTCATGTTCCAGAATGACCTGCTGCACACACCTCACAATGATGATCTGCACCCGGCCGAGACTCATAATTCCGGTCCACTGACTCTTAACGAAAATATCCCGGACGTCATCACCAAAAACGCCATCACAGCAAGTACAGCTCAGCAATTTGCAAAAGCAAATTCTTCACCAGGAACTGTTCGCGTAATCACAATACGAACCGTGCGGCGCGATAGACGCTTGTGGAATGCCGCTATCCTCGCTGCAGCTTGTGCCGTGTTGGCCTTGGCCGCGATCTCATTCCCGCAGCACTTCCCATCAAAACTCTCTGGAGTATTTGTTCGTTCCGTGCAGCCAGCAACAGCCGTTGATCCAATCCCGGATGCCAAAGTTGCGACCGAAATGAACACCAAGCTTCCGCCGCTGGCTCACGCTTCTACTCTTTCGAAGCCAGTTCCCTCTCCAATAACTTCGAAATTAACAGTTCAGAATGCATCCCAGAAACAGATTCTCTTGAAACCACGCACCCGAAGCTCCGCAGGTGGTTTTATCGCGAAAGATACTTTTGTCGATTATCGAAATCGACCTGCTGAACAAGCTGCAACCGCGCCAAAAATAATTAAGCGAGTTGTTGTCCAGAATTAATTTGTTTCTAGCTGCGACCGGGCAGCTCTGGGTCATGAGCTGCCGCTCAATTAGTCGCTTCCCGACACATTGCAGCCGATTGCTGTTAATCTTTTCTACGATTGGCCATTCATAACTCTGACCACTCTTCCAAAAGATGATGCCCAGCAATGCGGTACAACATTTTCTGCACGACCTGCCTTCGGCGGCCACCGCCACTTTTCTGGCGCTAATCCCTATTGTTAATCCCTTTGGCGGAGTTCCCTTCTTCTTTTCATTGACGACAAACTTCGCGCCAGCAGAGCGCAATATTACTGCGCTTAAAACTTCGTTATACGTAATCGCGATTCTCGTGACATTTTTATTTTTCGGACGCTTCGTGCTGAATTTTTTTGGTATTTCGCTGCCCGTACTAAATATCGCCGGAGGGCTGATCGTCGCTAATACCGCGTGGGGAATGGTGACCGCAAGCAGCCGCATGACTCCGGCGGAAAGTTACGAAGCCAGCACCAAGCAAGATATTTCACTCACCCCAATGGCGATGCCAATGCTCGCGGGGCCAGGATCAATTGGAGTGGTGATGGGCATTGCCGCGCATGCCAACAGCGGGATCGCGTACATGGGAATGGTGATTGGGATAGTCGGACTAGGATTGACAGTGTATTTATTTTTGCGTCTTGGCGGTCCGCTGGTGAAGCGTCTCGGCCCGGGAGCGACGGGAGCTATCAACCGCATCTTCGGATTTCTGATTCTGGCGATAGCGGTGCAGTTGGTGTGGGATGGAATTGCGGAATTCAGCAAGTAAATTTGCGGGAAGTGTTCCCACGGGAACATTGCGTGCTCCCACATTTGTGCTGACAGAAAAGTATGATGTAATTTGGTTTGTTGCAGTTGGAGAGAATACCGTTTAGGGAATAGATGGAACAGCGAAAGCTATATTTGTGAATCTAATTATTCGCTAATACGGAAATTCCGGGTGCTTTCAGCAAATGCTGATCCGCTGTGACTAAGGTAAGCTCGAAAATTCTCGCGGTTGCCACTAGGAAGTGGTCTGCCGGATCGCGGTGTGGAAGACTCACACGCGCCATTTCCCGCACGACTTCGAAGGTAAGCGAAGCTTCCCGGACAGGCAAAGCTCGAAGCACTCGGCGCATCAACTCATCGAAATCTTCATCCGCGGCGATTCGTCCCTTTTGCCGTAAAATGAGCAACTCCCAAATGCTGATTGGCGAGAGCCACAATTCGTTCTCTTCCGACGCAATTTCTTCCGCCACCTGCTGACTTAAACGATGTGGCTCGTCGAGGGCCCAAAGCCAGATGTGAGTATCCAGCAAGTACTTAGTCACGCAGGACGTCCTAATCACGTAGCGCGTCCCAGTCATTGGGATCGCCAATAGGTCCGACTATATCGCCTACGATTCGCATGGTCCCGCGCATCGCACCTAGCGTTCTTTTTCCAGGCTTAGCTGCCGCAGGTGGCCCGACTTGTGCCACAGGTTCGCCAAAGCGAGTCACGAGGATAGGCTGCCCAGTCTTTCGGACACGTTCGAGTACAGCTAGACACGTCGCCTTGAACTTGGAAATGGCTATTTTTTCCATTGATAAATTAATACCATGGTCAAAGACTATGGTCAATATTTTTAAATTTTACACTAGTCATATAACTAGTCTATAGTAAACAGATGAATTCCTGGCAACTTCAGCAAGCAAAAGCTCGATTCAGTGAATTTCTGGACGCAGCTCTGCGCAGAGGCCCCCAAGTGGTGACCCGACGTGGCATCGAGGAAGCGGTTCTGGTTCCTATAGAGGAGTGGCGGCGACTGCAACGCAATTCCGCGCCGGACATTAAGGGTCTCCTCTTGGAAACCGGGCCGCGATTCGAAGACATTGCCCCGGATCGCGGAACTTTGCGGCGACGGCAATCGCAGGATATTAAGTGACTCAGTATCTACTCGACACCAACATCATTTCGGAATTGCGCAAGCCCAAACCTCATGGTGGCGTTGTGGCGTGGATATCCGGATTGCGTCCCGAGCAGATTTTTTTGTCAGCCGTCACCCTGGGAGAGTTGCAGGTCGGAGTCGAACGCGTTCGCCAGCACGATAGTCAAAAAGCGGCGGAGATAGAAAGATGGCTCGACTCGATTGAGGCATCCATGGCAGTTCTTCCCATGGATTCAGTTTGCTTCCGCGAGTGGGCACGTTTGATTGCGCGCAAACCGGATGATCTATTGGAAGATGCGATGATTGCGGCGATGGCTCGCGTCCACCGCCTTACCGTGGCGACGCGCAATGTCCGGGACTTTGCGGACTTCAAGGTAGAGGTTGTAAATCCTTTCGAGACTTCGTGATGAGGCCGGTTGGTTTTATCTTGGGCATTCAAATCATCTGTCAATAACCAAAACACTGGCGTTCACTTGTCCTTGAGAAAAGATTAGATATGAACATGCAACTCAAAGCAGCGGACAAGAGTGTCCGCTCTACACAACCTACCGAGGGCGGCTGTCCCTACGTGAGCAATATCAAATTAAAGAATTACTTGATCGAGACCAGCTTCTCTACCAATTCCGAGTAGTCTTTCTTTTCCAGGCCATGAACTTCTTTGTTGTAATCGTCGACTTTCGATGAATAGTTCATTGAGCAGAACTTCGGTCCGCACATGGAGCAGAACTTTGCTTCTTTGTAGGATTCGTCTGGCAGCGTCTCGTCGTGCATCGATCGTGCGGTTTCCGGATCGAGTGATAGCTCGAACTGCTTTTCCCAATCGAATTTATAACGCGCATAGCTGAGTGCATTGTCGCGATCCTGTGCGCCTGGGCGACGACGGGCAATATCGGCGGCATGAGCTGCGATCTTGTAGGCAATGATTCCATCTTTTACGTCTTTTTCGTTGGGCAAGCCGAGGTGTTCTTTCGGAGTCACGTAGCAGAGCATGGCGGCACCGTGCCATCCAATCATAGCCGCGCCGATGGCTGATGTGATGTGGTCGTAGCCGGGTGCGATGTCGGTAACCAGCGGACCCAGTGTATAAAAGGGCGCTTCATAGCAAAGCTCTTTTTCTTTATCGACCTGTTCCTTGATTTTGTCGAGCGGCACGTGGCCTGGGCCTTCAATCATGACTTGCACGTCATACTCCCAGGCTTTTTGGGTCAACTCGCCGAGCGTTTTTAATTCCGCAAATTGTGCCTGGTCGCTGGCATCGGCAATGCAGCCCGGCCGCAAGCCATCTCCAAGAGAGAAGCTAACGTCATGCTTGGCAAAGATTTTGCAGATATCGTCAAAGCATTCATACAAAAAGTTCTGCTGGCGATTATGTGCCATCCATTGCGCGAGAATCGATCCGCCACGGCTTACAATTCCAGTGATACGACTTGAAACCAACGGGAGATACTGAATCAACACGCCGGCGTGGATAGTCATGTAGTCCACGCCCTGCTCGGCTTGCTCTTCGATTACTTCCAGCATCACGTTCTTATTCAGATCTTCAACCCGCTTCACGCGTGCAATGGCTTCGTAAATCGGTACGGTGCCAATGGGCACGGGCGAGTGCCGCAGAATGGCTTCGCGGATTTCATGAATGTTGCCGCCCGTCGATAAATCCATAACAGTGTCGGCGCCGTAGTGCACGGAGGTGTGCAGCTTCTTTAGCTCTTCATCAATGTTCGAAGTCACAGCAGAGTTGCCGATATTGGAATTAATCTTGCAAAGCGATTCGACGCCGATGCACATCGGCTCCAGCTCTGGATGGTTGATGTTCGCGGGGATAATCATTCGTCCGCGAGCCACTTCATCGCGAACCAGCTCTGGCAAAATCTTTTCGCGGCGAGCCACATACTCCATCTCTTCGGTGACGAAGCCGCGGCGCGCATAGTGCATTTGCGAGAAATTTCCGTCGCTGTTTTCTGCTTTGCGCTTTGCGATCCATTCGGCGCGGGGCTGAGAAACGCCGCTGCTACCATTCGCGCTATCAACATTCAAATTGCTTCCGTTTTTATGATTGCCATTGCCGTTCGTGGGATTCATTGCCTGCTTTGTCCTCTAAATTTATTAGAAGTTGATTATACGCCGGGGCGCGAGGTCCCTTTGATCGCGAAGCAGTCTGCGAAGACTATTTATTCAGCACTCACAATTTCCACTTAGCTGCTTTTTCCTTCTTTCTTGATTTGATTCATTTTCGTTTGCATCGAGAAAACGATTTTGTAATTTCCCGCAACTAAGTTTCTGCTCGTTATTGAGAGCTGGAGCCTCCCCCATGAAATTCCTACGACACCTCCTGCTTGTACTTTCGATCTTTGCAATCAACTTCACGGCAAATATAGCCTTTGCGCAATTTGGCGCAAGCCTACAAGGAACGGTGGAAGACACTTCTGGCGCCGTGCTTAGCGGCGCCACCGTTACAATCACCAATCTTGGCACCCATGTCAGCCGGAACACGACGACCAGCGCTAACGGTTTCTATCAATTTTCGGAACTTCCTCCCGGTTCTTACTCCGTAAAAGTAGATGCCGCCAATTTCAAGAGCAGCACTGTTTCTCCAGTAACAGTTGTCGCGGAAGTACCTCGTGGAGTTGATGTAAAGCTTGAGCCCGGAGGTGGGCAGGAGAGCATCACTGTAAGCGCCGCAGAATTGCCCACTTTACAGACGACTGACGCAAATATCGGAAACACAATTGACAATCAATCCATTGAGCGATTGCCGGTCTTTGGTCGCGATCCTTACGAATTGCTGCACACTACGGTTGGCATCTCAGGTGACAGTGCCCGGCAATCCAATGGTAATTCTGTGTTTCTACCAAATAATGCCGGAGCAGGCCAATCGAACGCTGGGATCTTCCAAACCGAAAACCAGATTCAGATCAGCGCCGATGGGCATCGCCCCACGGAGAACAACTACCTGGTTGATGGAGTGAGCGTAAATTCTCTCGGCTTTGGTGGCGCTGCTGTGATTACACCGAACCCAGAATCTGTAAGCGAAATGAACGTGGTCGCGACCTCGTTTTCGGCTGAAGACGGGCGTAATTCCGGTGCGCAAGTGAAAGTTGTGACCAAGAGTGGTACGGATCAATTCCACGGCTCTGGTCACTTCCAGTATGACGAGCCTGGACTGAATGCGTTTACCTCTTACGGCGGCCCTGATAAGCAGATTCCTCAGCGGGTTGAGAATAAGCAGCGCGAGTACGCGGCATCTTTGGGCGGTCCGCTGGTTAAAGATAAACTCTTCTTCTTTCTCTCTTACGAAGGGTTTACTAACGGCAATTCCACTACATCCGAGGAATGGGTCGAAACCCCGCAGTTCCGCCAAGCCGTGATTGCTCAACGGCCAGGCAGTGTGTCGGCGCAAATTCTAAACGCACCGGGAATTCTTCCGCGCATTCTCAAAGTCCTGCCTTCAGACTGTAGCCTATATATTGCGCAACCCAGCAAGTATCCCAATCCTTCTGCTGTGTGCAATCCGGTTGCAGGAGGCATTGATATAGGTTCTTTCACCGGCGGCACTGGACAGTATGTGGATGGTAACAATTTTGTGGGTGGAGGTCTCGATGGAATTCCTGATGTGCAGCTGGTCCAACTGTTCGTGCCCAATAATTCGAAGGGCAATCAATATAACGGCCGCGTGGATTGGTATGCGACGCCCCATGATCAGATTGCAGCCAGCGTATTCGCGACCAAGCTGAGCAAATTTACAGCCGATCCTGGACAAGATGCCCGATCTATTGCAGACACGCCTTTGAAGCCGCTGACCACCGCTGCCACTGCAATTTACATCCATACATTTTCGCCGACATTCATCAATGAACTGCGCGGAAATGCCACTCGCTTCGCTGACAACCAACTCCAGGATTCCGCAGGCGTTGTGAATTGGGGAATACCTAATCTTGATATTCAGAATCTACCTTTTCCTCAGGACATTAAATTCGGAGCCAACCAAAGCAACGCGTCGCCTGCATTGTTCGCGCAGAATACGTATGAAGTACGCGACATGGCGACTAAAACTTTCGGCAGCCGCACTTTAAAATTTGGCGCGGAGGTGCGTTGGGAGCAGGACAACAACGATCTATTGGGCGCGGCACGGCCGACATATTCGTTTCAGGGCCTGTGGAATATGGCGAACAGCACTCCGATTTACGAAGGTATCGATGCCAATCCAAATAGCGGAGGTCCGGCACAAACGCAGCGTTATCTGCGCACTCAGACCTACGGGGCGTTTATTCAACATGACTGGAGAATCACACCCACGTTCACATTGAACACCGGCCTGCGCTATGAATATTTTTCACCGCTTACGAATAAGGGATTGCATATTTTTTATCCGCAGCTTGGGCCAACCCCGGAAACTGCGGTAATCGACGCGATTGTCAGGCCAGTCGATCAATTTTGGAAACCGGATTACGGCGATTTCTCTCCGAAAATCGGTTTCGCTTATTCGCCTGCCAAATTCAATAGCAAGGTTGTATTACGCGGCGGCTTTGCGGTTGCCTATGACCGGTTGAATGACAATCTGTTTGAGAACGCGGTGGAGGATGGTCCCAACTTCGCGAACTATGGCATCTGCTGCTCTAACCCCAGTAGCCCGAACAATGGCGGCTCAATTTTATACGCGGTTGGGAGTTCGGCTTCCCCGTTTAGCTATCCTTTTAATCCCGCCTTGGCAACGGGAGTCAATCCGACGAATAATTTACCGAATCCCTTTGGCACGAATCCCCTCGCGGTGGAGGTATGGGGCGCTCATCCCAACACTCCGGTTCCGTATAGTTATTTGTTTTCACTGGAGACGCAATTTGAGTTGCCAGGGCAATTTGTTGCGACGATCGGATATCAAGGCAGCGTTGGCCACGAGTATCCACGCATTGTGAACCAGAATTTTCTGTATCCTACATGCTCGGCTCCAGCTCCGGACGGGAGCTGCCCATCGACGGCAAAACAGACTCCCCTTTCCGCCGCCTACTTTGCCACGAATGACGTTCACAGCAATTACAACGCGTTGAATCTGCAACTGCTGAGGCGCTTCCAGCGCGGCTTTCAATTTAACGTGAATTATAGTTATGCGAAAAGTTTGGACCAGGCTTCAAACGGCGACTATGCCGATTCTGCCGGCAACCAAACCGATCCGGCCCAACCATGGACAGAATACGGGCCCTCAGACTACGACCTAAGACATCGGGTAACGGCAACGGGAGTTTGGGATCTGCCGAAATATCACAACGGCAATGGTTTCTTGGGCCAAGTCCTGAGCGGATGGCAGATTAATGGCGTGATGACTTATCACACTGGTTATCCTTGGACGCCGGTCACTCACAAACTGAACTCGATTGCGGCAGTGAGCAGCGCGGCTACGATCAATCCCACGCGGCCGACTGCGTATTTCGGAGGAGCTCACAATAGCTGCTCGAATGATGCACTCATTAATGGCAGCAACTTCCCGAACGGGGGGACGTCGTATTTCAACATTGCGACTCCCGGGCCGCCAGGGATTGGACGGAACTCTTTCCGGGGAGCCTGCTATTTTGATACCGACATGAGTTTCGCCAAAGAACAACACTTTAAATTTTTTGGCCGCGAGAACGTCTTCCGCTTCCAAGCGAATATGTACAACATCTTTAACAAGCTCAATCTTCAGCCAATCGTCTTTGGCACCAACGAGGCCGTTATTGAAGCGCCAGAATTTGGTAAAGCACCCGGCGCAGACGCGGGACGAGTGATTGAGTTTTCTGCACGAATACAGTTCTAATATCGAATTGGAACGCAGAGGTTGCATTCAATGGTGACACCTGCGTTCCAATGCGCCAAATCTTTAGCTCCTAACCTTTGCTGCTCTTGTCCGTCCATCACTATCAGGCTTAAAATCAGCGGTCACTCCAACTGAGGTTCTTACATGTGCTTCTATTCGTTGACGCTAGCGTGCCTGTTGTTATTTTCCGGATTTAGCGCTCAAACTGCCTTCGCCTCTGATCCAGGCTTGCGTTCCACTCTGGAGACTGTTGATAAAACTACAAATCCTTGCGAGGATTTTTATCAATATTCATGCGGAAGCTGGCTGAAGACTGCGGTGATTCCGGCTGACCAGGCGCGCTGGGGAAGCTTTAGCGAGTTGCAGGAGCGCAACAGAGCAATTCTGCGAGAAATCTTGGAGAAGGCCGCAGTAGCTAATAGTGGACGCAATCCCATCGACCAAAAAATCGGCGACTACTACGATTCCTGCATCGACGAAAAGGCGGCCGACGCCAAAGGATTCGACCCGCTCAAGCCGGAATTGGCGCGTATTGCCGATGTAAACAACAAAGCTGCGCTCATCGACGCGATCGCCAGAGTTCATCTGATTGGACCGAATCCTCTATTTAATTTTTACTCCTCACCAGACCTGCACAATGCCGATATGGTTATTCCCTATATTGATCAGGGCGGTCTGTCGCTTCCTGACCGTGATTACTATGTAAAAGACGAGCCAAAGAATCTCGAAATGCGTAAGCATCTGGTCGAGTATGCAACCCAACTATTCGCATTATCCGGACAATCGGAGCAGCAGGCAGCGGAATCGGCACAAATTGTTTTGCGCATCGAGACCGAGCTAGCCAAAGATTCCATGGACAGAACGGCCCGTCGCGACCCCAAAACGCGCGATCACAAAATGAGCCGTGATGAAGCCGCAGCAATTGCTCCAAATTTCTATTTGAACCGTTATTTTACCGATATAGGAGCGCCGGCTTTTTCTGAATTGAATGTCAGTAATCCTGATTTTTTCAAGCAGGTAAATGCAGTAGTCGAATCCGAACCACTGGATGCTCTAAAGACATACGTAAGCTGGCACATGCTCGATAGTACGGCTCCTTGGCTCTCGAAACCATTTGTCGATGCCAACTTTGAAATGCAGAAGGCGCTCACCGGGCAAGCCGAAATCAAAGCGCGTTGGAAACGATGCGTAACTTCGACCGACAACGCGTTGGGGGAGGCATTAGGACAGCGTTATGTCGAAAAGACATTCGGACCCGAAGCCAAGCAACGCATGCAAAAAATGGTGGCTGCGCTGGAAAAATCGCTAGGCGAAGATATCGATGGCCTCTCTTGGATGTCAGCCGAGACCAAGAAGCAGGCGCAACTTAAGCTGGCTGCTATACAAAACAAGATCGGCTATCCCGATATATGGCGTGACTACAGCTCGCTGAATATTGTTCGTGGTGACCTGGTAGGAAATTTTTTACGAGCAAACGAATTTGAATCAAAAAGGCAAATCGCAAAAATCGGCAAGCCGGTCGACCGCAAAGAATGGGGAATGACTCCGCCTACAGTGAATGCCTACTACAATTCGTCGCACAATGAAATTGTGTTTCCTGCAGGAATTCTGCAACCTCCATTCTTCGATAAGGACGTCGATGATGCCGTGAACTTTGGCGGCATCGGATTGGTCATTGGCCACGAACTTACCCACGGCTTCGATGATCAGGGCCGCAAGTACGATCCGCAAGGCAATCTACGTGATTGGTGGACTGTGGAAGATGGAAAAGAGTTCGAGCAGCGTGCCAGTTGTGTTGCGAACGAGTACAGCGGCTTTATCGCGGTAGATGATCTGAAACTCAATGGCAAGTTAACGCTGGGCGAAAATACCGCAGACAATGGCGGAGCGCGTATTTCGCTGAATGCTTTGGGAGAGATGAACAAACAATACCCAACCGCGAAAGCCGCTCAGACCATCGACGGCTATACGCCGGAGCAGCGCTTTTTCCTGGGATTCGGCCGGGTGTGGTGCGAAAAGCAGCGTCCAGAGTTTGCTCGCATGCGGGTGAGTGTGGATCCTCATTCACCGGGCAAATATCGCGTGGACGGTGTCGTTGAGAACATGCCGGAATTTGAAAAGGCATGGGGCTGCAAAGCCGGACAGCCCATGGTGAGCGCAAACGCGTGCAGGGTTTGGTGAGGTCAAACGAAGTGCGGCATTTAAATATCGAGATGTAATTGGCTAAGAATGAACCTTGCCCGGTTCACCGGTGCCAGTCTGGGGAGTTCCACTAACGCATAACCGCAATCGTGGTAAACCTGTGTCACCAGTTTGCAGGTTCGTTCTGCCTCCTCGAAACCCTGTTTGCGTTCGTTATCGGTTTCGTAGATTTCTTTCCACGGCGGAGCAAAGAAGACAGTGGATGCATAGCGGTATTCATCACATGCGCTCCGTATGAATCCATCATCGGCCAAACCGATTAAGCGGGCATAGCCGAGCGTGTCTGGAATGCCACGATCGGAAAACGTCGGCTTCGAGGCGGGCATGTGTTCCCTGTAGGATTCAATTGATCGCTCTAACATTAGATTGGTGTATAGCTCCCGGTCTTCCCAGGGAAGCGCCTTCCCTCCCCTTTGCACCTGCTGTTGAATGATTTGCCGTGCTACTTCCGGAGCAAATTGAAATCCCCGCTTTTGCAACTCTTTTAGTACTGTCGTTTTGCCGGAGCCGGGCCCACCCGTTATGACAAACAGATTTGGATTTTCCATGCGCATCCTGATATTGCTTCCAAAAGTTTATATTGAGTAACTCCGCTGAGTAGTCCCACATTTGCTAACATTCTTTCCCAGATGAAAAACATTGGCGAGAATGTGATTCGCGTAGAGGCAGAGGCATTGCGCGCCTTAGCGGATCGAATTGCCGGTCCAATGGCGCAAGCTTTTAACCGGGCCGTGGATCTGGTTTTCCAGTGCGCGGGCCGCGTGGTGGTCACGGGTATGGGTAAGAGCGGCATTATCGCTCGCAAAATTGCGGCGACACTGAGCTCCACCGGCACACCTGCGTTGTTCATGCATCCAGTCGAAGCTGTGCATGGGGACCTCGGCATGGTAGTTCGCGGAGACGTCGTACTAGCGCTCTCGGCTAGCGGAGAAACAGAAGAGATTCTGCGGCTGCTTGCGACGTTAAAACGATTGCAGGTGCCGCTGATTAGTATGACGTGCGATGAAGTGTATCGAATCAGTTCGCAGGAGCAAGAGCCAAAGCAAAGACAAGCGGACAAGAGTGTCCGCTCCACACAGGGCAAGCTTTCGACATTGGCGTCGTCCGCAGATGTCGCTCTTGATTGTTCTGTAGCTAACGAAGCTTGCTCCCTGGGACTTGCACCGACAGCCTCGACTACGGCGATGCTCGCTCTTGGAGACGCGTTAGCGATGACGATCTCCGAAAAGCGCGGATTCAAAGAAGAAGATTTCGCCAATTTGCATCCGGGCGGAAAACTGGGCAGGCGGCTTGCCCGTGTCGAATCGTTGATGCACACAGGAGACGCATTACCCCAGGTTTCACTACAAGCCAGCATGCCCGATGTTGTCTACGAAATGTCTCGCAAGAAGCTGGGTATGACCACAGTCGTGGAAAATGAAAAGCTTGCGGGAGTCATCAGTGACGGCGATCTAAGGCGCTTATTGGAAAAGCGCGGGAAAGACGTGATGGACCTTACAGCCGGAGATTGCATGACGAAAAATCCACGAACCATTGCAGCTACGGAATTCGCCGCCTCCGCGCTGGCAGTAATGGAAGAGAAAAAAATTACATCGCTGGTCGTCGTAGACACAGGCGGAAATCTGAAGGGAGTCCTCCACCTGCACGATCTATGGGGAACGGAGATGATATAAGCGGAGCTACAATACTGTCATGTATCACTACGATCCACAAACCGCACTCGAAGAACTCACCGAAGAAGCGGCCCTACCTAATCCTGTTCACATGCGGGACATGTTGTTGCGAAAACATCTCACCGCAGATCGGTCGCTGGAATTGAATCGGCTATTCGTTGAGTATCAGAAATTTTTTGGTGAAGCGCAAAAGCTGGGGAAAGAGATTCTGAAGCAGCTGGCAGGTTGAACGCCCTACTAAATAGGAACTCGGTCGAGCGGGACTATAAACTGAATTCCATTTACTGGCGTCCCTTGAAGCCGTCCATCGTTCGTAACAAAGAGGTCTACTCCGGCGCTCGCCGCGCATGCCAACTGAATTGCATCAGGGGCTCGTAACGAACGATTGCATCGCAGCGAGGCATATATCTTGGCTGCTGTTACATCAAACGGTAGCAACAGAGATGTGCTGCTTAGAGCATCTTCGTATTTCTTGGAGAGTGCGGTGTCGTTCCGCTCGGACGGTTTTACGAGGATTTCTCCGAGGGTAAGGGTTGAGGTCAATAGCTGATCACCTCGCTTAAGCATGTTGGAGCGAAGTTCAAGAGTCTTTTTAGACAACTCGTTGTACTCCTCAAACAAATAAATAAAAAGGTTTGTGTCCCAAAAAATGCGGCTCACTCCCATCCCTCACGCAACCGTCGAACATACTCGTCTGCATGCTCGTCTGACCACAGGTTTTTTCCCGAACCATAAAGCGCCAACAAGGGATCATCTTCAATTGTGCGCTGGGCAGTTTCTGTGCACCAATTGCTATACCAGCAGAATAGACCTGTGAACCAGTTTTCAGGTAGATCCTCAGCTTCCGGTGAAATCTTGCCTCCCTCTCGTTGAGGATGATAGGAGTCCCCCAACCGGAAAAGACGACGGCGGGATGGTGCTGTTTCGAAGAGTATTCTGTAGCGTCCAGGATTAGGGGGACGGTTGGCTACACAATGTTGAACTACATGCACATAAAATCCATTTCGAAGAGGTCCAATACGCCTCAATTCATGCGCACCTCTCGCAAACGCCACAATTTCATCAATGCTGAAATCCGACCGTTCAGGATATCTTTGATGGAGCATTGCGGTCGCTAGCCAGACTTCATCCGCGACTTTGATTTGAATTGCAGCAGGAACAGTAGACATTGAAATCCAGGTTCATTATTACTTAGTAATAAGGTATTGTCAAATTAATTATAGCTACATTAGCGCAAGGAGAAAATGACTTGATTGCGGCTCATTTATCGCTTGAAAGGCCAATCGTTTACAATCACAAATTCCCTACTACGCAGGATTTCTAACTATGCATCGATGGTCGCAACTCTTTATCCCTACTCTGCGCGAGGCTCCGGCCGATGCCGAAGTCGCCAGCCACAAGTTTCTAGTGCGTGCCGGATATATTCGGCAGCTTGCCGCCGGCATTTATTCCTATCTCTTTATGGGGCAACGCTCGTTTAACAAAATCATCTCCATTGTTCGTCAAGAAATGGACACGATTGGGCAGGAATTTTACCTTCCAGCTCTGAATCCGCGAGAGATTTGGGAAGCGAGCGGGCGCTGGTCGGTTATGGGCGATAACATGTTTCGTCTTAAGGACCGCAAGGGAGCGGACCTTGCACTCGGCATGACCCATGAAGAAGTCATGACCGATATCGCGCGCAAAGAACTGCGTAGCTACAAACAGTTGCCGCAAATCTGGTATCAAATCCAGACTAAGTTTCGCGATGAGCCGCGGCCGAAAGCTGGCCTGCTGCGGGTGCGGCAGTTCATTATGAAAGATGCGTATTCGTTTGATATTGATGCGGCAGGGCTCGACACGTCGTATCAGAAACATCGTGAAGTCTACAAACGTATCTTCGATCGCTGTGGACTGAAGTACATGATTATCGAAGCCGACTCCGGCGCCATGGGCGGGTCGGGTTCGGAAGAGTTCATGGTGCGAACGTCGGCGGGAGAAGACCAAATCGTCAGCTGCGATTCCTGTAACTATGCAGCAAACCTTGAGAAGGCCACTTCGAAACTAGAGTTCGTGGAAGATTTAGTGTCGGAAGGCAACGGTAACCCATTTGAAGTCCACACGCCCGGTCAGAAGACGATTGAAGATGTGGCGCGTTTTCTCGGAGTTTCGCCAAAAAACAAAATCAAAACGCTGGCCTTGATGGCCGAAGAAACCGACGCCAAAACTCGAAAATCTAAACCTCGCGCTGTCGTGCTGCTGATGCGCGGGGACCATCAGATGAACGAAACTAAGCTGTCTTCAGCATTGGCCGGAAGAGTAACTCGTCCGATGGAAGCTGAAGAAATTCAGCAACTTTTTGGCTCTCCTGCCGGATTTTTAGGACCGATCGGCATTGAATGGGCAAAGGATTTGAAAGATACCAGCCGGCCGATTCTTCTTGTCGACAAGGCGCTGGAAGGCCGCACCAATCTGATCTCCGGTGCAAATAAAGAAGATTATCACCTGAAGAATATTACGCCGGGACACAGTTTCCAACCGACCGCCTACGCTGATCTGCGTAGTGCGCAAGCGGGCGAACCTTGTCCAAACTGCGGTGCATCACTTCGCATCGATACTGCCGTCGAAATCGGCCACATCTTTAAACTCGGCTATAAGTACTCCGAATCCATGAATGCCCGCGTGCTCGACAAAAACGGCAAAGAAGTTATGCCGATCATGGGAAGCTATGGCATTGGTATCGAACGTATTCTCACGGCTGCCATCGAACAGAGCAATGACGAAAATGGGTTCTGGCTGTCCCCTTCTATCGCTCCCTTCCAGATCGTTGTCAGTCCTACCAATGTTAAGGACGAAAACCTGCTAAACACCGCCCTCGATATTGCCCATCGGCTGGAAGCCGCTGGATTCGACGTGTTACTGGACGACAGGGACGAAAGGCCAGGGGTAAAGTTCAAAGATGCTGACCTTGTGGGCATCCCCTACAGGGTGACCGTTGGTAAGAAGGTTACCGAAGGTACCGTGGAAGTCGTTCAACGCTCGACTCGCGAAGTACAGGATGCTAGCATCGCGGCAATAACTGAATACTTTCAGAAAGCTCTGTCGCCTGCGCATTGAGGAATGTTTCTTCCTATGGCGCGAGCAGCAAAGCTCTTTAGGACCTATGAAGCTTATCTTTGGCATCGTCATCATCGCGGTCTCAATCTATTTAGGCGTTCAATTTATCCCTCCGTATTACGAGAACTATCAGTTTGGTGACTTCGTAAAGAGTGAGGCCACGCTTCAAACTTATACGACCAAACCGGAAGCGGACATTCGCGATACGATCTTCAAGAAAGCACAGGACCTGGAAATCCCCATCGCCAAGGATGCCATTAAGGTCCAGCGGCAAGGTATTGGAAATACTGGATCTCTTAACATCCAAGCTCCATATACGGTGCACATGGAACTGCCGGGATATCCCGTTGACCTACACTTCGACGCCTCAACCCAAAATAAGAGTCCTTTTTAATCAACAGTCGCGGCCAGCGAGTGATTTAGAATAATTGAGGTACTCCATAGCTGAAGAGGGTTTGCCTTTTCAAGATGCGGTAGACCCGATGAGTGCGACGGGATAACGGATTTCCATGTCTGCTCATCTCACTCATAGTGAGCAGAGCAGGACAGGGCTGGATGGCTTTGTTTTCAAGATCTTAAGGATATTTCTCCCCTATCAAAGTGGCGATCAAGTTAAAAATCCCGAAAAGAAAAAGTGGCAGCAATAAGACAAAAGGTTTTTTCTCCCGCGATCCTCTGGTGCGCGGCGCTTTCATCGTCTTTTTAGTTCTTGCGGTCACGTTCAGCATCGGTTTTTCCTACTACTACGTAAAATACGATCGCATTATCGACCAGCGTTTTAAGGGCCAGGTTTTCAGCAACTCCGCCAAAATTTACGCCATACCGCGCACTGTACACGTCGGCGAAAAGATCGAGCCTCGTGAAATCGCAGCTCAGCTCCGGGGAGCCGGTTATTCGGAGAACGATGGGCAGTCTGCCCTTGGCAGCTATCGTGTATCGAAGGGAGCCATTGAAATTAGTCCGGGTCAACAGTCTTATCACAGCCCAGAGACGGCTACGATTCATGTGAGTGAGGGGGTTGTAGATTCGATTCATGCTAAGTCGGGCGACCTTGAAGCCTATGAACTCGAACCCCAACTAGTCACTTCCCTTTTTGACGCCGAGCAACGTTCTAAGAGGCAAGTAGTCAAGTACGACCAGATTCCGAAAAACATGGTGAATGCGGTGCTTGCCATCGAAGACCGCCGATTCTTTCAGCATAATGGCGTGAACTTTCTTCGCATGGCTGAAGCCACCTGGATAGACCTGACCCGCCAGCGTCATGAACAAGGCGGATCGACTCTTACCATGCAACTTTCACGGGGATTTTTCTTAAGCCCAGAAAAAACCGTGAAGCGCAAACTGGTGGAGATGTTGATTGCGCTACAGCTTGAACAAAAATTCAGCAAGCAACAAATTTTTGAGTTCTACGCCAATTGGGTGGACCTTGGGCAGCGTGGATCATTTTCCATCAGTGGTTTCGCGGAAGCTTCGCGGGCTTACTTCAATAAAGATTTAAAAGATATTAGTTTGCCGGAAGCCGCTCTGCTGGCAGGAATTATCCAACGTCCCAGCTATCTTTCCCCATATCGTCATCCCGAACGTGCTTTAGAACGCCGGAATCTTGTGCTCGAGAGTATGGTCGAAACTCACACGATCACGCCAGAACAAGCGGAAAAAGCGAAAGCCACTCCACTGAAGCTTGCGCCTCCCAATGTGGAAGCAAGTGATGCGCCATACTTTGTCGATCTGGTCCGCGAAACCTTAATCAGCAAATTTGATGAGCGCCAGATGAACGACCAGACTTACCGGATCTATACCACGCTTGATCCGGATTTACAAAAAGCCGCCGCCCAAGCCGTTGAAACGGGCATGAAGCTGGTCGATGATCAGGTCACAAAACGGCGCACGAAAAAGATCAAAATTGGTAAAGGTAAGTATGAGACCAAAGTTGAACCCGGACCTCAGGCTCAAGTTGCCGTTGTTGTTATGGACCCGCACACAGGAGAAGTGCTCGCACTGGTAGGGGGACGCAACTACGCTTTCAGTCAGCTCGATCATGCCGTAGCAAGACGTCCCACCGGATCTATTTTTAAACCTTTTGTATACGCGGCAGCTATGAATTCCGCGCTCAGTGGCGGAAGCCCCGTGTTTACGCCTACCACGATTGTTCAAGACCAGCCGAGCACCTTCGCTTATGGCGACCAGATCTACGAGCCACGAAATTACAAAGAGGAATACCACGGCGACGTAACAGCACGATACGCACTGGCCATGTCATTGAACAATGCAACGGTGAAACTCGCTGAAGAGGTTGGCTACGACAAAGTCGCGGACTTGGCAAAATCATCTGGCATCACCTCGGTTAAAGCAACACCCGCTATGGCTCTGGGTGCGTATGACGCCACTCCCCTCGACATGGCTGCTGCCTATACCGTGTTTGCCAATAATGGTGTACGTATTTCGCCCACGATGATCAATTCGGTCCGCAATTCAAACGGCGACGTCGTGATGGATTTCAAACCTGAAAAGCGGCAAGTGCTTGATCCGCGCGTCTCCTTTTTAATGACAACCATGATGGAAGGAGTGCTCAACTTCGGTACTGCTTATGAAGTGCGACAGCGCGGGTTTACCGCGCCTGCTGCAGGCAAAACGGGCAGCTCGCATGATGGTTGGTTTGCCGGCTATACCAATAATCTTTTGTGCATTGTGTGGGTAGGATACGACGACTATAGCGACATCCGGTTAAGTGGAGCGCAGACGGCCGCGCCTATTTGGGCGGAGTTCATGAAAAAAGCTGTAACTCTCCCGCAATACTCCGACGTAAAGCAGTTTACTCAGCCCGTGGGCGTGGTGGATGTTCAACTCGATAAGGCAACTAACCTTTTGGCCACTCCCACCTGCCCCGAAACCTATACGGCGGCTTTTATTGTAGGCACTGAACCTACTACGACCTGCGATCAGGGATCGGGAGTTAAAGGCTTCTTTTCCAAGATGTTCGGGTTAGGAGGCGATAAACCGCTGCCGCCGGGAAGTCAGCCGGGCACGGCCGCCAATCAATATCCCAATAACCCGGGCGCGGACGGCAAAAAGAAAAAGGGGATTTTTGGCAAAATTGCGGGTATCTTTAAAGATGACAAATCGTCTAACCCTCCGCCGAAACCGCAGGATAATGACGCCAACGCCCCTCACTGACGTAAAGCGGCTTATTCTTTAGCGGAGAGTTGGCATGCCGGAGGCGAGTTATGTGCCGCAGATCTCTCTTTGGTGTTTTGCTTTCCTTGCTTGCATATTCTCCAACTTCAAGTTTTTCAGCAACTGCGTACTTCCAAGTACAGAACAGTCCATCGGAACAAGTGCAAATATCGCCGCCCACGCGGCCTATTGAACCGCCATCGCTCACTGCCTCTGCTAATGTGCTTGAGGAACGAGCCGACGTGCTGCGGGCCGAAAAACGATTCTTTGACGCAATTGATTACTACCGGGCAGCTCTGGCTAAAAAGCCAAACGATTCCAGAATTTACAACAAGACTGGCATTGCGGAACTACTGACACAGCGCTGGCGGGAGGCTACTAGAGATTTCCAGCATGCTATCAAGAGCGATCGACAGTCCTCAGACGCTTACAACAATCTTGGCGTGATCTATTACGAAGAAAAGAAGTATGGAAAAGCGATCAAACAGTATAAAAAAGCAATTACGATTCTGCCTAGCTCGGCGTCATTCCACAGCAATTTAGGCGCCGCTTACTTCTCAAAAAAAGAATTCGAGAATGCCAGCCTTGAATATGCAAAGGCGCTCCAACTCGATCCGGAGATTTTCGAGCGCACCTCGCATACCGGTGTCTCTGCGCAACTGTCGTCCCCTAACGATCGCGCCCACTACGATTATGTCGTAGCCAAGTTGTACGCCAAAATGGGCAGCCCAGACCGTTCCTTGGAATATTTAAGACGGGCTTTAGAGGAAGGCTACAAAGGTGTGGATAACGCTTACAAAGATCCGGAGTTCGCCGATTTACGGAAGGATGCGCGCTTCACTCAACTCATGGCGGCGCGGCCTCCGGCAATTCCAGAATAGCGATTGCATTTGGTGGAAAAAGTTTTAAACGGCCGCAACTGTTTTTAACAGCCTGGGTTCGAGCTATTACATGCTCCTGAAAACACAGGGTGAGTAAGGAGAACAAGTAGCTCACCGGTTGTCGACCCGAGCACGCCCCAAGCAGGCAGCCGGTGAGTGCTTTATTGTAAGTTCCTGGTTAACGTACTTCTCTGAGTTAACTTTCAAGATTCAATCTACTCTGGATTCCTGCCTATCCTTTTGCGTCTAGGCAGTAAAATGCTCGACACAGGATTGGGAGTCCCCTATGTTCACGCCGAAGAAATCGACTCGTCAGCCGTATATTTATGTAATTTTGTTTGGGTTATGTGTCCTGCTACTTGCCGCCACTGCTCTGCAAGGACAGAACAAAGTTTTAGGTGAGCTTCAACTCCAGGGCGTAACCAGCGCCGAGAAAGACGCAGGCATCTGGGTCGATGGTCAATATCTCGGCTACTTGAAAGAGTTGAAAGGCTCAAAAAAGATTCTGCTCTTGCCCGGAGAACACGACATCCTCGCGCGTCAAGCGGGTTATAAAGACTTTCATCAAAAGATCGCGCTTCAACCCGCCGAGGTAAAGATTCTGCCGGTGGCGCTGGAGAAAGACAACACTGTGACCATGCCAACTATTACAGCGGAGGTTAAATTGTCGGTAAATCCCGACCGAGCAGCTGTCTTTGTGGATGGAACTTTTGTCGGCCATGCTGGTGAACTAGGCGGAATGGGTAGAGGATTGTTGGTTGCTCCGGGAAAACGGAAGATCACCATTAGTCTAACTGGATATCAGACATTTGAAACGGAAGTTGACTTAGTCGCAAATCAGAAGTTCCAACTTAAGACCGACTTGACGAAAACCGGCGCTTTACCAGAATCTCTGCCGTCCTCACAGGGATCTATGAGGTAGAGCGCTCACAGGCATGATTCTATTTAGATTTAAGATTTTCGCGCCTGCTTCTTCTGGTCTGATTTGGCTTTTGGACTTCTTTCCCAATGTATTGATTTACAACCTGTTTCCATCGTCCTTGCGCTTTGAGGATGTATTCCAAAGCGTCACGAACAGCGCCATTCCCACCTGAATTGGCGGTCACCCAGTGCGCCTCGTCTTTAACTTCCTTGCGCGCATTCGCAACGGCAATAGCCAATCCGCAATTGCGCATTACCGGAAGATCCACTACATCGTCTCCAACGTACGCGGCTTCACTCGCGTGTATTCCTTCTGCCTTAATAATTTCTTGGAAAGCGCTAAGTTTGTCGTGTATCCCCTGATAAACATGATCAAGCTTGAGATCGCGCGCTCGTAGTTCGACGGTCCTGGAGGTCCGTTTCGTAATCAATCCAGTTTTAAGTCCGGCCAGCTTCGCCATGGAAATGCCTGCGCCGTCATGGGCGTTAAAACCCTTGAACTCGATCGCGCCTTGGATGTCCGCTCCAGAATCTAGTTGCTTAAAACCCTTCCCAGAGCTTGCTTCAACGTGTTGTTCACCGTCAGCAGGTAAAGGCAAAAAGAACAACTTGCCATCGGTGAGAACACCATCAACATCGAAAAGGAACAGTTTGATTTTCCTGGCGCGTTTTTTAGACATGTGAAGAAGTTATAGCACGAGCAAAGATTGGAATTGAGTTTGGCATTCTAAGAACGCCCAATCCAGAGGATCGGGAAGTGCCGCCCCAGTTTCTCAAAGTCGCGGTCGGAGGTAACCAGAACAGCATCGCGAAGCGTTGCTAAAGCAGCTGCAATGCAATCTACATAGGGAATTCTGTGAACAGCTTTGAGCTCGCCCGCCTTGAAGACCTGTGCCAGATCGACAGGAACAATTTCGAGGGGAAGCCGCGAAAGATTCGCGATCGTCCTTTTCGCTGCCTGTTCACCCTGCTGCTGCCACAAAGTGTAGAAGACCTCTCCCCAATTGAGAACAGACATGGACAATGAATTCTGCTGCTCAAGTGCTTCCTGAAGCAGAGATTCCACCTTTAAAAACCCTGGGCCTGCTGAAATGAAATTTAATAATGCATTTGCATCAAGGACATAGGTCCTCGTCATTTCTTTAGGGTCCGAATCTTCTCGATCCGATGATCACGTTCACGGGTCTCCACCAGCGAATCTTCGCCTTTGCAGCAACCGGCAAGACTGCTGATGAATTCTTTGGTAATCGGCTGAAGGACCAACTGATTGTTTTCACTGCGAACAGCAAGCCGAGTCCCAGTCTTAATGTTTAGCTTTTCGCGGAGAGCAGATGGAATCACAATCTGCCCCTTCGAGCTCATGACAGTAAAGAACTCTTCCATGATTCTTACATATTACCACAAGGTAAGCCTAGTCTTATTAATCTTACCCAATCCATCGCTGCGTTTTTACCTAAAAAGGCGAAAGTTTTGCGAACATTGTGCTTTTCCCATTAGAATCAAAATTGCACGGCTGTAATCTAATAGTAGATGTCCTTAGCTGCCTTACCCACGTCTGCCCTCGACTGGGCTCATCCTCTTGTGAGGGAGTGGTTCGTGCGGCGGTTTGGCACTCCCACCGAACCGCAAGAACAGGGATGGCCGCACATTCTGGCTGGCTGCACGACTCTTATTTCGGCTCCCACTGGATCGGGCAAAACGCTGGCGGCATTTCTTGCCTGCATTGACCGGCTGGTTCGCAAAGCTCTGGCAGGCGAGCTTCGCGACTGCGTTCAAGTTCTTTATGTATCGCCCTTGAAGGCTCTCGGCAATGACATTCAGAAGAATCTCGAAGTGCCTCTAGGCGAAATTCTTCAAATGGCTGGTGATCGCGGCATCCTGATGCCCCAAATCCGCACTGCCGTCCGCACGGGCGATACCTTAATGCCCGAACGCCGCAAGATGCTGACGTGTCCGCCGCACATTCTCGTCACAACACCAGAATCCCTTTACATTTTGCTCACTGCGGAAAAAAGCCGCGCGATTCTACGCAGTGTAGAAACTCTTATCGTCGATGAGATCCACGCTGTCGCTGACGATAAACGCGGTGCGCATCTGGCGCTTTCCCTGGAACGTTTGGAGGCATTGACCTACCACCCGCCAGTTCGCATCGGGCTCTCTGCCACGCAAAAGCCTATTGAAGAAGTCGCACACTTTTTTACCGGCAATGGACGTCCTGATCCGGTCATTGTCAACGTCGGACATCGTCGCAAGCTCGATCTCGCGGTGGAAGTTCCGGCGAGTCCGCTGGGAGCCATTGCTACGAACGAGATGTGGGATGAGATTTACGACCGGATTGTGGAACTCGTCGAACAGCACCGCTCCACTCTGGTTTTCGTGAACACTCGCCGTCTCGCCGAACGCCTTTCCCATCGCTTATCCGAACGCATCGGAGAGGAGAACGTTGCAGCTCATCATGGCAGCTTGTCCCGCAAGTTGCGCCTCACCGCTGAGCACAAATTAAAGAGTGGTGAAATTAAAGTCCTGATTGCAACCGCTTCGCTCGAATTAGGAATCGATATCGGCACAGTCGATCTGGTGATTCAAATCAGCTCGCCGCGGGCAATTGCAGCCGCACTGCAAAGGGTAGGACGTTCCGGCCACTGGCGCGGAGCAATTCCTAAAGGACGCTTCTTCGCAACCACTCGCGATGAACTTCACGAATGCGCAGCCCTTGTGCGTGCGATTAAACGCGGAGATCTGGATCGGCTCATGATCCCTGATTCTCCGCTGGATATTCTGGCGCAACAAATTGTGGCTATCTGCGCAAGCGGTAGCAGGCCAGAATTTACCACTGCGCGTCTCCTCGCCAACAATAGTGAGAGCACGCTTCACTTGTCAGCTGAGGCCGCGACAGGAGATGAAAGTAGAGGCAACGGTAGCACTTCAACAATCGCCGCAGATGTGCATGTAAATGATGACAGCAATAGCTGGGATGAAGACGAATTATTCGACCTTGTTCGTCGAGCTTATCCCTACCGCAACTTGTCCCGAGAGACGTACGACTCCGTCATTGAAATGCTGTCGGAAGGTATCGCGTCAAGCCGCGGACGGTACGGAGCCTACCTTCATCGCGACCGGATCAACCGTAAATTGCGTGCCCGGCGTGGAAGCCGCCTCGCAGCCATTACAAGCGGAGGCGCAATTCCGGAAACTTCCCTATTCACGGTAGTCGCCCAACCAGATGGCGTTGTCGTTGGCACGCTCGATGAAGATTTCGCCGTCGAAAGCAATGCTGGCGACATCATGCTTTTGGGAAATACTTCGTGGCGAATTCGGCGCGTGGAAGGAAAGTCGGGACGTGTACTTGTAGAAGATGCCCACGGCACACCACCCACTGTTCCCTTCTGGCGTGGCGAGGCTCCGGCACGAACCGAAGAATTGTCATTGCATTTCGCTGATTTACGAAAAGAAATCAGCTATCGGCTTCCTCATACTTCGCCAGTCGGAGTCTCGCAGCAACAACCGGCGGTGGCGGAAACTGTAGCTTGGTTAAAAGAAGAATGCGGACTAGATGATGCCGGAGCGGAACAGGCCATTGAATACGTTTTGGAAGGCCGTGCCGTCCTCGGCACAGTTCCGACCCAGGACACCATCATTGCCGAGCGATTCTTTGACGAATCTGGAGGCATGCAACTGGTCATCCACTCTCCATTCGGTGGCCGTATCAATAAGGCTTGGGGTTTGGCACTTCGCAAGCGTTTCTGTAGAAGCTTCAATTTCGAACTGCAAGCCGCCGCGACCGATAACGGCTTAAATATTGCTCTCGCGGAGCAGCATAGCTTTCCCCTGGCGGACGTTTTTCATTTTTTGAATGCCGACAGTGTCCAGCCAGTTCTGGAACAGGCAGCGCTCGATTCTCCGATCTTTGCGACGCGCTGGCGATGGGACGCTAATCGTTCGCTCGCTTTACTCCGTTTCCGGGGCGGAAAGAAAGTGCCTCCGCAAATTCAGCGTATGCGGTCTGACGACCTGCTCGCCGCTGTCTTCCCCGATGTGGCCGCGTGCCAGGAGAACATTGAAGGCGATATCAAGATTCCCGACCATCCTCTTGTGAATGAAGTCATGAAAGACGTACTCACCGAGGCCATGGATATCGAAGGACTCAAGTCTCTGCTTTCCCGAATGGCATCGGGAAACGTCCGTTGTGTCGCAGTAGATACACCGGTACCTTCGCAATTCTCGCATGAGATTTTGAATGCGAATCCCTATGCATATCTTGACGACGCTCCGCTTGAAGAAAGGCGTGCCCGAGCCGTCGAAATGCGGC
Source organism: Terriglobales bacterium (assembly GCA_035651835.1). Lineage (GTDB taxonomy): Bacteria > Acidobacteriota > Terriglobia > Terriglobales > Acidobacteriaceae > JAOAPG01. The sequence goes on along the minus strand of DASRFC010000019.1, from coordinate 17,713 downwards.
GGATCTTGCCGGAATCGGTTCTGGAAGAAGTTGGGAAACTAGATCCAGCAGCAATTGAGCAAGTCCGGACGGAAGCCTGGCCAGACATCCGCGATGCTGACGAACTGCATGATTTGCTGCATACTCTGATCGCTTTTCCGGAAGATGTGCTGCGCTCAAAAGAAGTATCTGCTTTCGCGGCAGAAGGACTTTGGCCGGCTTATTTTGAGCGGCTCCGTAAAGAAGGCCGCGCATACATCGCGAGATTAGGCACAGAGCTGGAACCCACAACTACAAAGCAATACTGGGTTGCCGCCGAGCAAGCCAAAGCGTTCTCGCTGCTCTTTCCTGCGGCAAAGTTCGATCAGGCCATACCCGATATTGGCGGCAAATTCTCTTCGCAGGATGAGGCATTACTCGCAACCGTGAGCGGATGGATGGGCCATTTAGGTCCGGTAACGGCAAGCGAATTAGGAAAGTTGCTCGGTCTCCAACAATCCGAAATAGAGAAAGACCTGCTCCGAATGGAAGCTAGCGGCTCCATCTTGCGAGGTAATTTCACCGGCAGAGCTTCGCGGAATTCCACGCATGAACTTGAGCTCGAATGGTGCGACCGCCGGCTTCTCGCCCGCATTCACCGTCTGACGGTTGCAACGTTGCGCAAGCAAATTGAGCCGGTGACCGCATCGCAGTTTATGCGCTGGTTGTTGCGATGGCACCATGTTGAACCGGGAAGTCAGGTGCAAGGCGAACGTGCGGTACTCGATATCATTCGTCAGCTTCAAGGCTTCGAGATTCCGGCGAATGCATGGGAGCGGCAAATCCTGGCTCGACGCATAGACAACTACGACCCCAAGTGGCTCGATAATCTCTGCCTGACAGGTGCCGTCGGATGGGGACGACTTTCACCGCATCCCGCAACCCTCGAAGATTCAGCCGCAGGAAAACGCCGAGTGATTCCCACCAGTGTCGCTCCAATCACATTTTTTGTACGCGAAGATGCTGACTGGATGACGCCGCGCAATCCTGCCACCGAATCAGATTCTCGTGGACTCGGCGAGGGCGCACGCCAGGTGCTCGAATTTCTTCGTCAGCGTGGAGCATCCTTCTTCGCGGATATAGTCCGCACCATCGATATGCTCAAGGCCGAAGTCGAAACCGCCCTCTGGGAACTGGTCGCTGCCGGAATTGTCACGGCAGATGGATTCGACAATTTAAGATCATTGATCGATCCCAAACGGCGGGCCGGACACGGTAATGGAAGAAACGCACGGCCACGCCACAGCACTGGACGCTGGGCATTGCTCTACACAAATCACGCGGTAGAACGCAGTCGTACCGTGGAGGCGACTTGCTGGGTGCTTCTGAAACGCTACGGAATTGTATTTCGCGATCTGTTGGCTCGGGAAACTAACCTACCGAAGTGGCGCGAATTGCAGATGGCATTTCGCCGGTTGGAAGATCGTGGTGAAATTCGCGGCGGCCGATTCATAGACGGATTTCTGGGAGAACAATTCGCGTTACCCGTTGCCGTCGAGTCGTTGCGCGCTACGCGAAAAATGTCCCCGAGTGGGACAACGATTTCTTTGTCGGCAGCCGATCCACTGAACTTAATGGGAATTCTGGTACCGGGCGAGCGGGTCCCGGCGATCTCAGGCAAAAGCGTGACATTTAGGGATGGGATGGCCGTCCCGATCGAGTCAGAAAACTTATCCCTGCAAGCCGCCGGATAGTTTCCACAATAAAAAACCGGGAACCTATGAGGGGGTCCCCAGGTTCCCGGTTGGACACCTTTCGGCGAGACTGCTGAAGCGCTTCCCCCGTCGCTTTACCTATTCAGTGTCCGATATATACCTAGCACTTTTGACGCCAGCTCTGGTGGAAAGAACAAAATTTATAAATTTCTAAGTTATTGATTACCCTAACTTTGCTGAACTCATCCCTCACCAATACTCAGCCTCAATATTTGCTCTATCCTGAAGGATAGTGTTGCTATCTGTTCGGATAGTGTAAAACGGGAATGACTAACAAATAGAATGACGGATTTTGTAAGTAATAATATGTTTGTCGAGGAACGCATTTGAATCCCAGGCTTTTTGCTGTATCAGGTCCTTTGAAAGATACGACTTTCCCCCTTGCCAAAACTGAGGTAACGCTCGGACGGGACCCCTCGAATTTGCTTTCTATCAGCGACCCCTCCCTGTCTCGCCGCCACTGCACGATTTATTTCCAGGGCGACCAGTATTCAATTCGCGATCTCGATAGTCGCAACGGCACATTCGTCAATGGTGCGGCAGTTAAGAATTGTCAACTTCAGCACGGCGATCTCATCGCAGTTGGGGATTCGGTTTTTAATCTGCAATTACATGACGAGACCGAAAAGTTGTCTTCCGGGCCAGTGGAATTTGATGACGTATACGCACTGGCAACCGAACAACTGAATCCACAAGACGTCGTATATTTACAGCCTGACCGTCTGCTTAGGGAACTGCCAACGAATGCGCGTCTTGCCTTAACCTTGAATGCTTTGCTGAAGATTAGCCGTGTTGTCCATACCATTCGTGATTTGGAAGAATTACAGGACCAAATCCTGGCGCAGGCTTTCGAAGTAATTCCGGCTGAACGGGGAGCTATTTTACTCGACCATAATGGAAGCCAGCAGTTCGATTCCGTGTTCGCCCGCCATCGCGCCGCATCAAGCAAAAGCCCTGTTCGCGTCAGCCGCACTATTACCCGCCAGGTGCTGCAACAAGGATTGGCGGTTTTAGCGGCGGATGTGCCTGGCAGCGGAGGCCTGAGCGGAGTCGAAAGCCTAGTCGTTTCTAATATTCGCTCACTTCTTTGTGTCCCCCTGATGCTTTTCGACAAAATAACCGGATGCATTTATCTCGACACCGCGAGTTTGGCGAATCGCTTCGACAAGGATCATCTGCAGCTGCTCGCGGCAATTGCTGGCATTTCGTCCGTGGCTCTCGATAATGCCCGTAGGCTGCAATGGCTCGAACAGGAAAATCTAAGGCTTATTACCGAAATTAATTTGGAACACAACATGGTAGGCGAAAGCCCCCGGATGAAAGAGGTCTATCAATTTCTGTCGCGAGTTGCACCTACAAATTCCACGATCCTTATTGAAGGAGAAAGCGGAACTGGAAAGGAACTTGCCGCACGCGCCATCCATCGAAGTAGCCCTCGTTCCAGTAAGCCGTTTATTGCTATTAACTGCGGTGCAATTCCTGAAGGACTAATCGAGAGTGAACTCTTTGGCCACGAAAAGGGTGCCTTCACAAGCGCAACCGCTCAAAAGAAAGGCCGGCTGGAGCTAGCCAATGGTGGGGTCGTTTTCCTGGATGAAATCGGCGAACTTGCGCCTTCCGTTCAAGTCAAGCTTCTAAGGGTACTGCAAGAACGCGAATTTGAGCGTGTCGGTGGCACGCGTTCGCTTCCACTCGACATAAGACTTATCGCAGCGACCAACAAAAATCTAGAACAGGAAGTCAAAAATGGCTCCTTCCGGCAGGACCTTTATTATCGAATTAATGTAATGTCCCTTGTAATGCCCTCGCTGCGCGAGCGGCCAGAAGACATTCCTTCCCTCGTCGAGTATTTCGTCGCTAAGTACAGTAGCCGGTGCCAGGTAAAGCCCAAAAGAATCTCTCGCGAGGCCATGGCCTGCCTTATCAACTATGACTGGCCCGGGAATGTGCGGGAATTGGAAAACGCAATTGAGCGGGCGCTGGTTTTGGGCTCTTCGGAAATAGTACGGCCTGAGGATTTGCCGGAGTCCATTCTTGAAAAAGATCCGCCTATAGGCATGATTGCGGCTCGATATCACTCTGCTGTCAAAGAACATAAAAAACAATTGATCATTAGCGCCATGCACGAAACGCGCGGAAACTACACCGAAGCAGCGCGAATCTTGGGCGTACACCCGAATTATCTACATCGGCTTATTAAGAATTTGGAGATGAAAGAGTCCCTGCGGCCATTTACCAATGGATCGGGTAGCAAAGAAAAACTTTCCGGCACAATGCTTTGAACTCTCGAGTAGCTGTTCTTATGGCAGTTTGAGACTCAGCAACGTTGCGGGACTCAAGTAAATTCCCTGCCAACGCACCGCAATATGTAAATGTGGACCTGTTGCCCGTCCGGTTCCCCCGCTCAAGCCAATCACATCACCGCGATTCACGTGATCTCCCTCCTTAACTTTAAACTCCGAAAAGTGAAGGTACAGGGTCATGAGCCCCTGGCCATGGTCGATGACTACACAGTTCCCTTCGAAAAACATAAATCTTGCCAGCACAACCGTCCCGCTGTTCAAGGCAGCGACTGGTGTGCCGGAAGGAACCGCGAAATCCAGCCCTTGATGTGTACCCTGTACTGCTCCATTAAACTTTCGTTGCGTGCCAAAGACATCAGAAATGCGGGCATCGACGGGAGCCACGAAATTGCCGGACCATTCGCGTTCCGGCGTAACTCGCGAAAAAATCTCCTGCTTGACGGTTTTATCTTGTGCGGTTTCTTTTAATTGTTCCGGACTGGGTTCCGTGTATTGTTTCGCCACCGTCACGGCAATACTAGGATAGCTGGCATTCTTAACGGGAATTCGCTTTTCGAAACTAAGTTTTTTGCCACGAGTCGTTACGCCAGTTAGTTGGAGAGAAAATGTACCGGGATTAGTCTCTAAACTAACTCCGCCGATGCCGAACCACATTTTACTTTTCGTATCATAAGAAAAGTAAACATCGTGTTTAAGCCATTCGCCGCAAAGAGATTGCAATTTCGCGGGTGGCCTAACCCTGAAGACAATAGGCGTGCCATTCACTAATTTTGCGGGCTGCCAGCGAATTGCCCAATTTTGCGAGTCAATGCTCTTCGACAGTGACTCGGCCTTTAATGTGGCTGCAAAGCCAAACATGACCACAAAAATGGCGACTGAGGGCCATCTGAAAAGTCTCTTTTCCCGGGGGAAAAACACGAACCAGCGTAGCACTATCTGAGAAGCGATTGTGCATGCTGTGCTAATATTTTTGCGGATCCATTAGCAACCAAAGTTCATTCAACTTAAGACGCATCCCAAAAGCCGGAAAACCTCATCATAGCGGGAGCCAATGAAAGATACTCTCGGTGTTCTCTTAGCTGGAGGGGCAGGCGAACGACTCTATCCCCTTACTCGCGACCGTGCCAAACCGGCTGTAACCTTTGGTGGCATTTACCGCATCATCGATATCACGCTGTCTAACTGCATTAACTCGGATCTACGCCGGGTCTACATTCTCACCCAATACAAAGCTCTCTCATTGAACCGCCATATCCGCGAAGGATGGAACATCATGGGCAATGAAATGGGTGAATTTATTGAAGTGCTGCCGCCAATGAAACGGGTAAGTGAACAGTGGTATCAAGGGACTGCCGACGCGGTATATCAGAATATTTATTCAATCGGCTCCGAGCAGCTGCGGCATGTGCTGATTCTTTCCGGGGATCATATTTACAAGATGAATTATGGCCGCATGTTGCGGCAGCACAACGACTCAGGCGCCGACGTGACGCTCGCCACCATCCAAATCGATCCCGATGAAGTTTATCGTTTCGGAGTCATCGATGTTGACCGTGACAACCGTGTGCTTGGCTTTTTAGAAAAGCCCAAAGAAACCGAGCTTCGCTCGCCGTATAATCCGGAAAAAGTATCGGCTTCAATGGGAATTTACATCTTTAACACGGATGTATTGATTCCAGTGTTGCTGAAAGATGCCGAAGATCAGAACTCCAGCCATGATTTTGGCAAAGATATTTTGCCCAAGATGGTCGACGATTATCGCGTCTATTCCTTTGACTTTGTAGATGAGAACAAAAAAGAAGCACTTTACTGGCGCGATGTGGGGACCCTTGAAGCTTACTACGAAGCCAATATGGATATCGTTTCCGTATCGCCAGTCTTCAATTTATATGATGCCGACTGGCCGATCCGCACTCACCAGCGGCAGTATCCACCAGCGAAATTTGTTTTCAACGAACCCGGACGTACCGGACAAGCCATGGATTCTATCGTATCCGCGGGCTGCATTGTTTCCGGCAGTTGCGTGAAAAACAGCGTGCTCTCGCCAGACGTGCGAGTGAACTCCTATAGCGAAGTTGATGCCAGTATTCTTTTCTCCCACGTCAATGTCGGACGCCATTGCCGCATCCGCAACGCCATTCTTGATCGTGACGTACACGTGCCTGAAGGAACCACAATTGGTTACGACATCGAAGCAGACCGTCAAAGGTATTTTGTGACGGACAGCGGAATTACAGTTGTAACCCGCGACTACTCACTATTCGAAAATCCCGTCAACGTTGACTACTTCACCAGCGAATAGGTCTCGTTACATTCTGAGTTGCCGTTTCCGAGATCGCCTGTTCCAGCTCACAATCGCAAGGCAGTTGCTCACGCTGCAATTAGTTTTTGTTAAAAGCTCACGGACTGCCCAGTAATTCCCAAACAAGAACATTCAGCCTGAAAAGTACGTGGCAATCAGCTACTCGGATTTAGCAAATAATTATATTTTTCGCGAGACAACGGATGTGTAGAAATTCGCAACTGATGCGCCGGATCAGAATTTGTCCTTCTGATTTACGGGCAGGCCTCAAGTTCCGCTCACCTCATCTAGTCGGTCTACTCGGGTTTCGACAAATCAGTTTTAGGAGATGTTTATGAAGACAGAGTTGCTGGAAAAAATCGTAGACAACACAATTGATCGGCGTAATTTCATGAAGCGCGCTGGCGCAACGGGGTTAGGCGTGGCGGCAATGACGATGCTTGGGGGGAGTCTGGCCACGGCGCAGGACTTAAGCTTTGCGGCATTCAGCGATACCGATATCCTAAACTTCGCACTCAACCTTGAGTACCTGGAAGCCGAGTTCTATCTTATGGCAACCTATGGAACTACTCTGGTTAAACTCGGCATAATTACAGCCAGCGACCAAACTGGCCCAACCACCGGCGGAAAAATGGTGAACTTCAAAGGATCAAATATAGCGTTTATCGCCAGTGGCTTGCGAACGGATGAAGTTGACCATGTGAGATATTTGCGTTCAGCACTGGGTTCGGCGGCGGTTAAAAAACCCGCGATCAATCTTAATGCTCTAGGTTACGGGTTCGCCAACGTGGATGACTTCTTGAAGCTGGGCCGCCAATTCGAGGATGTAGGAGTAAGCGCCTATCTGGGCGCCGCGCCGCTGATTTCGAGCAAGACCTATCTGGCAGGCGCTGCGGCAATTCTAGCTACTGAGGCTCAGCACTCAGGTTATGTCCGGTTATCGTGTATTTCAAATGGCGTAACTAGCCCCGCAGTAGACTCGCTCGACATTCCACCAACAGTGAATACTCCGTTTGATGTCGATAAGAATGCTCTGTCAATTCCGCGGACACCAAGCCAGGTATTGAAAATCGTCTATGCCGGGGGGAGCTGCTCAGGCGGTTTCTATCCCGCAGGCATGAATGGCTCCATTATCTGTCAGTAGTGTTTTGCGGGAAACCATTGGCACTAAAAAAAGGAGGCCGACGAGCCTCCTTTTCTTCAAATTGCCTTTACTTTCCGCTCCGCACTACCAAACGCGGCATTGCGGTTCGTGAACCATGGGCTGTCCCTTTTTACAACCGAACGCCTGATCGAATTCTGGCATATTCGATAAGGGCCGATTCACACGCAAGCTCGGCAGAGAATGAGGATCGCTGGTTACCTGACTACGTGCCGCCTCTGGACGTTCCGCCGAGCACCAGCTGAAACCATAGGCCAGGAAAAACCGCTGTCGTGCGGTAAGGCCATCCGCCTCAGGCTCATCGAGCGACTTCCCTTTCGCGCTGTAAATGTTTTCCAGAGCCAACATGGCAAGGTGTATCCCACCATTGTCTGCCGTATCTTCACCAGCAGTGAGCTTTCCGTTTTGCTTGACTCCATACTCAGGGATTTCCTGCGAGTATTCGTCCACTATGCATCGATCTTTTTCGTCATAACGTTTTGCATCTTCTGCTGTCCACCAATCGCGCAAGTTGCCCTTTTCGTCGAATTTGCGGCCCTGGTCGTCAAATCCGTGAATGGTTTCGTGTCCCATCACCATGCCGATCGCTCCAAAGTTGGAGGCATCATCCGCAGTCCCACTGAAAAATGGAAGCTGTAAAATTCCCGCTGGAAAATTGATCGTATTCATCTGCGGGTCTTCGTAGGCATTGATGGTGGCTGGAGTCATATTCCACTCCGTGCGGTCCACTGGTTTGCCGATTTTGTTAATTTGCCGGTGAACTTCAAATGCGTTCGCGGCATTCATGTTCGCCAGGTAATTATTGGGAACGATCTTCACCGAACTATAGTCCCGCCACTTGTCCGGATACCCTATTTTCTGCAACGTGGCATCCTGCTTGATCAGGGCCTCTCTCTTGGTTGATTCGTTCATCCAGTCCAGATGCTTGATCTCCTCGGCCAAGGTTTCGCGAATCTTACTTACCAATTCATTGGCTCGGGCCTTGCTCTCAGGCGGAAATGCGATATTCACATATGCCTGTCCAAGCGCCTCCCCGAGATAGCGGTCCGCTGAACCAACGCACCTCCGCCAGCGTGGGAGCATCTGCGGAGTGCCGGAAAGCGCAGTCCCAAAGAAGGCGAAGTTTTCTTTTTCGAAATCGTCGCCAAGGTAGGCGGCGGCGCGGTGAATAGTCCACCAGCGAAGATATGTGCGCCAATCTTCATCAGATCGAGTTTTGATTTGTTGTTCGATAGCATCCAGGAAGCCAGGGGTGGTTACGATGTAAAAAGGCACACTGGGTGCCCCGACCAGCCTGAAGTATTCATCCCATCTAAAATCAGGCACGGCGTCCTTGAGTTGTTGCAGAGTTCGCTTATTGTAGATTTTTTCCGGGTCGCGCCGCGTAACGTTGTCCATGGAAGCGTGCGCCAACGTGGTTTCGATTTCCATAACCGTCTTCGCTTCGGAAGCCGCACGGTCGGATGGATCTCCCGCCAGCTCAAACATCTTTTGAACATGCTGCACATACTTTGCGCGCAAATCTTTAAATCGATCGGAATCAGCCAGATAATAATCGAGCGCTGGAAGCGCCATGCCGCCCTGGTCTAGTCCTGCGACCATTTGCGTGGCGTCCTTGAGATCTTGAGATGGACCGAAACCGAAGAGGGGAGCTTTCGTACTATTTTCATCTCCCTCCCATGCCGCGGGGAAATTCAGATGGAGGTAGGCCAGCACGCGAGCCAAGTCTCGCTTCGATTTAAAAGAGGCAACTTCGTCCAGATGCGGTTGTAACCAGGCTCTCCCGTTAGCATTGCGACCCGGCTCGTCCATACAACTCTGCCAATAGTCGCCGATCTGCCGCTCACTGCCACTTGCCTGCTTGTTTGCGTTGGCCGCTTCAAGGGTGTTGCGAAGAATCGTTTGGTTATAAAGGTACAACGGATGCGCCGTAGAATTGCTTGCCATGTCTGAAGGAATAGGATGCGCCGCAATCCATTTCGAGCACGCGTACTGGTAAAAATCCGTACAAGGATCTTTGCTTTTGTCCATGAGCGATGGATCGAATTTCTCCAGCTTCGGAAGCTCCCCCGGCGAGGTTTGCTTCGAAACTGGCGGCGTGTTTTTTGCCGCATCAGGACTAGTAACTTGAGCGAGAGCTGAGAAACATAGAATTAGCACGCAGGAACAAGCAGCACACCAACGTCGCATATTCACCTCAAAAAAATTAAGAGAACATTAGCCGACCGAGATTCTACATGCAGAAGTAACTTGCTAGCAAAGGAACATGCGGGAAAGAGACAACATTAGAAGAATTGTTCAGATTTTTAGTTGGTTTGTTTATGAACCGGGCCATCCAAAACGCGGCGAACCTGTGCAGCCAGTTCGTTCAAAGAGAACGGCTTTTGCAGAATCGGCGTGGGTGATTCGTCTTCTGGCGTTCCAGATTCCGCATAACCGGAAATGTACAACACCTTGGTGTTAGGCCGAAGCTGAGTCACGATAGATGCTAATTCTCGTCCTCCCATATTCGGCATCATCAGATCGGTTAGCACCAGATGTATTGGATTTTTAAATTCCTTCGCGATTTGCATCGCCTCTTCGCCATCCGCGGCTGCCAATACTGTATAACCAGCGCGTTTCAATGCTTCGGTCAACATATCGCGAATACCGGACTGATCCTCAACGAGTAATATGGTTTCAGTTCCGATGGCTGGTTTGTTAAGAAACAGCGGTTCTTTCTGGATAAAACTATCACCTTCCACCTGCGGAATATAAATTTCGAAGGTCGAACCTCGTCCCACCTCGCTATACACGGCCACTGAACCACCACTTTGTTTCAGAACACCGTAAACCATCGACAAACCTAGTCCTGTTCCCTTACCTGGTTGCTTGGTAGTGAAAAAAGGTTCAAAAACGTGAGCTTGGATATCCCTGTCCATACCGCACCCGGTATCGGTTACAGTCACTCTCACATATTTTCCCGGCTGTACCGATCCGTGCTTCCATAATAGGCGCTCTTTCAAGACAACGTTTTCCGCAGCAACCGTAAGGGTTCCGCCATCGGGCATCGCGTCTCGCGCGTTCACTGCAAGATTCAGCATGACTTGCTCGATCTGCGCCGGATCGATCTTGACTTTCGCCAGTGCCGGCGCTGATTCCATTTTTAACTGGATATTTTCTTCGAGCAGCCGTGACAACATCGTACCCACTTCCGTGAGCACCGGTTGTAAATCTAAAACTCTCGGTTGAAGAAACTGCTTGCGACTGAAGACGAGTAATTGAGAAGTTAACGATGCTGCCCTGTCGACGGCTTTTTGGATTTCGAGGGCATCTGCATACACAGGATCGTCTACCGGCACTTTGCTGCGTATTCTGTCGTTATGAGCCTGCACCAGCATCAACAGGTTATTGAAATCGTGAGCAACGCCACCAGCTAATTGTCCTACCGCTTCCATCTTCTGTGCCTGCCGGAACTGTTCTTCCAGACGTTTGTGTTCCGTAACGTTGTACAACACGCCTTGCATGAGTGGAACTTTTGCATCCAGGGTATCGAGCATCACCGCTTCATCACGAAACCAAAGCACCGTACCATCTCGAGCAATCATTCGGTATTCAGCTTGATACATCGCGCCTGTGTCCTGAACTTTTTTCTCGGCCGCCAGTGCGATCTCCTGATCATCTTTGTGGACATGGTTCAGCCACCGCGTCGGCTCGGCAGTCCATTCGTCAGGTGAAAAACCCAGAATGGATTGAATCTGCGGACTCACGTAATGCCACCGTCCCTCAGCGCCAACTTCCGCAATGTAAGTGATTGCCGGCAGCCGCTCCACCAGTGCGCGATACCGGGTTTCAGCCGCATGCAACTCCGCCTTGGCGCGGTCCCGTTCAATTGCAATGGCTGCCAGGTGAGTAGCTCGTTCGATGAGCTGTAGCTGCTGGTTGTCAGGATTGCGTGGTTCCTTATAGTAAACAGCAAAGGTTCCTAAAACTTTTTCTTCATGGGAAAGCATCGGCATCGACCAGCACGCGCGCAACCCATGAGGTCGTGCCAGCGCACGATAGTCTGCCCACAAAGGATCACTTTCAATGTCGGATACTATGACGGGTTCGCGAAGATAAGCCGCTGTTCCACAAGAGCCGGCAACCGGCCCAATCTGCGCTCCATCAATTGCTTCGTTATAGGATTTCGGTAGGCTTGGGGCGGCCCCGAGCCGAAGGCTTTTTCCATCGGCATCAAGCAGCAAAACAGAACAAAGCAACCCCGGATGTTGCTGCTCAATATTCCTGCAAAGCATATTGAGCACTTCAGGAAGCGGTTCCTGCGCCATGATCATTCGCAGAATAGGTTTGTCCAGCAGCAGAACCGCCGAAAAGCTTTGCTCTTCTGGAAGCCTCACCTTCTGCACTGCTGTGGACATGTTGCTTGCTTGCTCGCTTTCGTGGCCCAATTTAAGGCTATACCGGGGTTTTCACCCCAACAAAGTTCTTCATTATGAATCTTTAATGACCAGAACTAATAGTTACTAGAGTAATCAGTGCGACTTGGGAAATGGTCGTGGGATTGGGAGGTCTCGAAACGCGAAGAGGAAATACGAGATTTACCAGTAAGTAAAAGTCAACTTGTCGAGCCAGATTGAGTACTGCTGTTGTTGATAATTGCCATCCTGCTGGTAATTCAGGGTTACACCACGCCAGTTCGTGGAAGTCGGGCTTTCGTAATAATTGAGGGTGTGTGTTTCCCCGTTGAGAGTAATCGATTGAAATAGCAAATGCTCGTCGGATGTTCTCTGCACCTGAAGCGTCAAATGATTCCATGCCTTGTTCAATGGATGGCAAGGAATTCCCGTCGGGTGCCACTTTTGGCCGATGTCATCCCAGATGTCCCATTCATTACCGCCTGTAATTCTGCACTCGTGACCCCAAATGAAGGATTGCCCATTCACGAACTGGTTGATGTCAAATTCCACTGCCTGCGATTCTTGGATGTCATCACCGTAAAAATAAACGTCGTAGATAAAGTTGTGAAGATTCGTTGCGATTGAATGATCAACGTCAGGCAAGCCCTCCGAAGAAAAATCCCCGATCAGGTGCTTGTTCCACAACACGTCCGAATACACTTGTTTACCCCCGATAGTGAACTCGGTTGAGTTCCCGCTTACTGACGGAGTGACCACCCCTTGCGCTAACGACCAAGTAGTACCCGGTCCTTTCGACGTGCAAGACGAGCAAATATTGTAGTCAGACGGAAGCAGCGCATAACCCGTCCATCCACTCTTCTGATGCAAATTCGAGAACGTACTCGCCGAAACCGGGATGCCATTGTTAGGCGGCTCCGTTGTCGCGCTTGTTGGCGTACTGGACGGATTGCCTCCGGTGTTGCTGGCTGACGAAGTACCCGTTGACGGGGCCAGATCCGATGAGGCCCCCGAACTTTGGCCAGAAGTGGCGGACGGAACGGCGGATTGAGGCGAGCTTCCGCAGCTTAAGGTACACATGGAAAACGTAATTGCAAATAACAAGCAGTAAAAGTACAGCTTCATAAAGGTGGAAATTTCCCGGGGGAATTCTCCGACTCTAGCAATGCTTCTACTTGCACGCAAGCTGATGAAGGGGGAAAGGTACTTCTGAATGCGCGGCGGCTGGAAACCGAGGGTGCAAATCATCGCGCAGTATAGGAACAATCTTCCGAACGGAAGTGCACCCTCCCGCTGCTACAATGCCTACTTTCCGGATCAAGAACTTTTGCTTCCGGATATGCGTATCTCATTGTGGTTAAGTAACATGTTCTGGATCGGGCTTGGGTCTCAGTCCGAAGCTCTGATCCAGCTTGAGCCAGCAATAAGCAAAACCAGGATTCCGGGGAGTGATCGTTGGAAGACGCCCAATTGGCTGCCATGCTGGTCCGTCGCTGTGTTGCCGGCGATACAGCTGCCTGGGAAGAGATCGCGCAACGCTATCATCGGCGTATCTACAACATTTGTTATAGGTTTGCAGGTTCGGCCGATGACGCACAAGATCTCACGCAAGAGGTCTTTATCAAGATGTACCGCACGCTGAAATCTTACGATCTTGAGCGCGGCGCATTTATGACATGGGTAACCACTATTACGCGTAACCTGCTGGTTGACCACTTTCGCAAGAGCAAACAGGATCGAATGACTGAATCGCTGGACTCAGCTCCTTCCGAGCACGAAGACGCGATGCCTCTAAGCGAACAAATCCCAGACAAAGCTCAAGCGCCAGATGCCCGCGTGCAAAGCGGAGAGGTTGGACAAGCGGTCCATCTAGCTTTGCAGAAGCTGTCCCCAGAATTACGGGAAGCAGTCATTTTAAGGGACTTGCAGGACATGGACTACAAGGAAATTGCTACGGTACTAAAGGTACCGGAGGGCACCGTGAAGTCGCGAATAAACCGCGGGCGTGCGGAACTTGCACGCCTGCTACAACGTACATATAAGCAGGTAATGTGATATGTCAGGTGAACCAAAAAACGGCATGCAGTGCGCTGATTTCGATGCCCTCCTGAGCGAAGCTCTGGACGGAAATCTGAACGCTCAGCAATTAGAAAACTTGCAAGCCCACTCACGGTCCTGTGTAACGTGTGGACCCCTCATGGCGGAAGCTGAAGCCGGCAAACGATGGCTAAAGTCTCTCGACCCTGTTGAACCTCCCGCCAATTTACTGGAAAACATCCTCGTAGCGACCAGCGGAATTGACAGCTTCCGCCTGGCATCGGCCGCAAGATCCGGCGGACAGATTTCCTCCGTCGGAGACACATGGTTTGATCGTCTGCGAGAGTGGGCTGGCGTAGTAGTCGGCCCTGTCGTCGCAGTAGCCCGCCAGCCGCGATTCGCCATGTCCTTTGGAATGGCCTTTTTCTCTCTCTCAATTTCGTTGAGTTTGGCAGGGGTGAAACTGAGCGACGTGCGCCATGCCGACCTGAGGCCCAGCGCCATCAAGCGCAGTTATTACGAGACTTCCGGCAAGGTGGTGAAGTATTACGAGAACATTCGCTTCGTTTATGAAATAGAATCTCGCGTGCGGGAATTCAAGCGTGCCACTACCCCCGCCGAACCTGCTCCAGAAGAAAAGGACAAGAGCCATAAGAACAATAGCAGCGAGCATCAGGAACAAAATCAGGAACGCAACTACAGCCAGGGGGAGAACCAGCCCATGTTGGCCTCTGCCTCGAATGATCCGCCTGTAGTGATGTCGATGGACACCAACAGGAGGTTCTCATGAATTGCGCCAACCATCCCAATGTTCCGGCAGTCGCCTACTGCCGTACTTGCGGAAAACCGCTTTGCGGATCTTGCACCCGTGAAGTGCAAGGAGTGGTTTATTGCGAGCAGTGCCTCGCGGAAAGAATGGGACACCCCGTAACGCCCCAGCAGCCTGCGGCTGGCTTTGCTTCGTCAAATCCCGCACCAACAATGTCAGGTCCGGGTCCTCATCCCGCCGTAGCGGGTATTCTGGCCGGCTTCTTCCCTTTCGGCGTCGGGGCCGTGTACACAGGACAATACGCGAAGGGCTTGGCACATCTCGTCACTTTCACTTTGCTGGTTTGGGGGGAAAGCGTCGTCAATAATGGCGGCCTGAACACTATTCTCGGTCTTGGCATCGCATTCTTCTACGTCTACCAGATCATCGATGCCGTTCGCTCCGCGCATGCGATCCGCTTGGGACAACCGCCTCCCGATCCCTTCGGCTTGGCCCAAGCCTTCGGTGCCAGCGAAGTTTTCCACGAGAAACCCGCTAATGCCACCAGGGTAGCAGCGGTGTCTGGGCAGCCATATTCTCCAACACCCCAAACACCTGAACCACCTGCAGCGGCCAGCAAGGTTCCGACAGCAGCCGTGATCCTCATCGGGCTCGGCCTGATTTTCCTGCTCCATACCACCGATCTGTGGTACTTCAACATTGACCGGCTGTGGCCACTGATTCTCATTGGCTTGGGCGGCTGGCTTTTGTACCGCAAGACTTGCTGCGGAACTCCAGCCTATCGTCGCGATGGCCGTCCTTATCGCACGCGAGGTTTAATTGGACCAGCTGTGCTGATAACCGTCGGCTTGCTCTCCCTGATCGAAAGTTACAACGGTCCGGGGTGGGATCGTACCTGGCCCTTGTTGCTGCTGGTGATCGGTGTAGTTAAGTTGCTCGACCGCAATAGTCCACCGCCGGTTCAGACCATGCCACCAATGTCGCCGCCGCCAGCGGTTCCACCGTCTTCGATTGTGCCAACAGATGCACCGCCATCAAACGAGGTGCATAATGGCTAGCCCAACGTCGGTTCCTCCGCCGATTTACCCACAGCGTCCGCAGCGGTCCTTTGCGGGACCAGTCGTACTAATCATCCTGGGAATTATTTTCCTGTTGGGAACGATGGGTAGACTGAGCTGGGGCCCCCTGGCCCACTATTTCGCGCACTATTGGCCTCTTCTGCTAATTCTTTGGGGAGTGATCAAGTTAGTTGAATATCAGCAGGCGCAAAGAGCAGGAACCCGCGCTGCTGGAGTCGGCGTGGGCGGCGTCTTTCTTGTGATTTTTCTGATCGCAATCGGCCTGGCTGCAACGCAAGCGTCGCGCTTTGACTGGGACGAACTCCGCGACCATATCCAGCTGGGAGATGGAGACTTCCAATTTTTCGGTCACAGCTACAGTTTCGATGACCAACTCGATCAGAGCTTCCCTGCCGGAAGTAGTCTGCACGTGACCAGCGAGCGCGGAGCCATTAATGTGACGGGCTCAGACGATAATGATATTCACATTACCGTGCACAAACGAATCAACGCCCAAAACCAGAATGACGCCGATAGATGGAACGTCAGTACAAAGCCACAGGTTAGTGTCAGTGGCAACACCGTAACGGTGAATGCCAATACCCAGGGCGCTGGCGAACATCACGTTACAACAGATATGGACATTGCCATTCCTCGCAAAGGTTCAGTCGTGATATCGAGCAGGCATGGTGACGTGAATGTGATGGGTCGTGAAGGAGATATCGATATCACCAATGCGCACGGCGACGTTTCCTTAGCGGATATCAAGGGAAAAGCAAGTCTTAACCTCGACCAAAGTTCGGCCCGAATCTCACAGATCACTTCCGACGTCACCGTCCAGGGACGCGCCAATGATGTTTCTCTTGAAGATATAAACGGATCGGTACGTTTAGACGGCGAGTTCATGGAGAGCTTGAAGCTTGTAAAGATCGCGAAACCGGTAACGTTTAAGTCGACACGAACGAGCATGGAATTCGCCAAACTTGATGGCGATTTGAACCTCGATTCTGGCGATTTACAAGCCACCAACATCACAGGACCGGTGCGTCTCACCACTCGATCCAAAGATGTGCATTTGACCGGAGTCTCCGGTGACGTGCGGCTACAGGATGAGAATGGCGGAATCGAAATAGAAGTAAGCAAATTGGGCAGCATGCAGTTGGACAATCGCAACGGTGATATTGAAATCCATCTGCCCGACAAAGCCGGATTCCAGGTGAACGCCCGAGCCCGCAATGGTGAGATTCAGTCAGATTTCGGAGATCTAAAAGTCGACAACGGCGACGACCGCGCCACTGCTAACGGAACTGTAGGCAGCGGCGGACCACACCTTGTCTTGAATAACGAACACGGCAGTATAGAAATCCGCAAGGGATCAGAAGTTGCGGAAGCGCCTCCAGCGCCCGAACCTCCACGAGTTCCAGTGCCCAAAGTACCAAGAGCACCAGCGACGCCGGAACCAACGGATAATTAAGGCTGCAGGCACCAGGCTTTTGGCACCAGGTGTTAGGCTCACGCTTTCACTTTAGAATCCTTCGCATCTCTTAGCGAACTTTGCGGATGCTCTTTGCGGTTAAAGGTTTCGCATCCGTACTCAGGAGATCCAATGGCGCGACAGGCGTTCTCGCCCGTCCGCAAGACCCTTGGCATCTAGTAAACTACTCCCAGAGGCATTCACAATTGTTACGCATTGGATTTATCGGCTGGAGAGGCATGGTCGGCAGCGTTCTCATGCAACGTATGCGTGAGGAGAACGACTTTCATGGCCTCGAATCTATTTTTTTTTCCACTTCGAATTTTGGCGGCAATGCACCCAAAGAAGGCGGCCCGAACGCTCTCCTCAAAGACGCCAATGACCTCGACGAGCTTTCTTCCTGCGATGTTCTGATCAGTTGCCAGGGCGGTGAGTACACTTCGCAAGTCTACGGTCCGCTGCGAAAAAATGGCTGGAC
>DASRFC010000018.1:0-3594 GCA_035651835.1 Terriglobales bacterium | reverse complement strand
CCTACGAGAGAGTTTCGTGCGGGATTGTATGAAGCGCTTAAGTGCGGGGTCATTGGACGGCCTGAATTATTTCGACGACTAGAAGGAATCAAAATCAAAACGCTCCGGCGGGACATCAAAACTTTGGAGTGGGTTCTCGCGGAATCGGTACAGCTTAAGGCGGAAGTAGTCTCGGCTGATGAACGGGAAGGCGATCTCCGCCGTGTACTCAACTTTGGCCACACTATAGGACATGCGCTCGAAGCCGAATCGGAATATAAGCGGTTCCTACATGGCGAAGCTGTGGCTTGGGGGATGATCGCTGCCACGAACATCGCAGTTTCAATCGGGAAGCTTGAACCGAAAACGGCAAAGCGGATTGTGGATGCCGTGCTTTCGCTTGGTCCTCTGCCAAAAGTGAAAGCTAAAAGCAAGAAGATTGTAAAGCTATTACAAACCGATAAGAAAACTAGTCACGGAATCGTACATTTTGTTTTGCCGACCGACATAGGTAAAGTCGAAATCGTGAACGACGTGCCAGAGCAGGTAGTAATCAAAGCAGTAGATGATTTGCGAACCCTTTCAAATCATTAGATCAGAGTAAAGCAAAGCCTTGAGTAATTCAGCAAAATCGAACGTAATTGGCGCTGCTCCCAAGGGCGCGCGCGATACGCAGGATGCCTCTCGTGCTGTGCGTGAAATGTTTACTTCCATTGCTCCGCGCTACGACCTGCTCAACCATGTTCTGTCCATGAATGTGGACCGGTTCTGGTGGAAGCGTACCGCCAAAACATTTTCTGCGATCCTGACCAGGCCGCAATCCAAAGTACTTGACCTATGTTGTGGAACCGGGGACATGACTTTCGCGCTTCGGCGCCGGGCAGGGAAGTCGTCTGCCGACATTCTAGGAGCAGATTTTTCTCACGCCATGTTGCAGCGTGCAACGGAAAAATCCCAAGGGAGTTCTTTGCGTTGGGTTGAAGCCGATGCGCTGCACCTTCCCTTTGAAGATTCGCATTTCGATCTGCTCACTTCGGCATTTGGATTTCGCAATCTCGCAGACTACGATGCGGGGTTACGTGAGATCGTGCGCGTGCTGCGGCCTGGAGGCGAATGTGGAATCCTCGATTTTGGCGAGCCAGGCGGTTTGATGGGCAAGTTCTACAGAATTTACTTCAAGCATGTGCTTCCAAAGATTGGCACCTTCATCTCTGGAGTGAAAGGTCCCTATGCCTATCTCCCCGCTTCAGTAGAACGTTTCCCCGCACCTGCCGAGATGCTGGAGCGTATGAGAACTGCCGGATTCAGCGAAGTTTCGTGGACTCCATATACTTTCGGAATCGCGGGATTGTATCGAGGCAAAAAATAAATGGAGAAGAAATCCCTTGGTCGCGATCATCGCACCGACGAACAGCCGCGCAAGAATTACTGCTTCGCATGCGGGGAAGATAATCCCGATGGAATGCATCTGAAGTTTGCGTACGACGAAAACAAGCATGCATTTGTTTGCGATTTTATTCTTGATGCCCGTTACACCGGACCGCCGGGGCATTGCCATGGTGGAATTATCGCCACCATCCTCGACGACGCGATGGGCAAGGTGAATAAGTTGCGCAACGTAGTGGCGCTGACTTCACAGATGACGGTTGATTATCTCAGGCCAGTTCCCCTGAACGAACTGCTGCGAGTTGAAGGGCGCGAGCTCAACGTCGAAGGGCGGATTCACACTAATAAAGCCGAAATCTTAAACCAAAAAGACGAAATTCTCGCCCATAGCGAAGGAACATTTGTCGTCGTCGATCCCGAAAAAATGTTCGGCAAATATATGAAGAAGTAGGAAACTTTAGAGCTATTATCCGTTCGGTCCGCGTGCTCTAAGATAATGGAGCGTATTCGCGAGGACCTTATGAAGTTTCATGTTGCGGTTGTGTTATTTCTATTTGCGCACCCGTTGTTTGCACAAACTCAACATAACTCGCAATCTCCTGTATTGCAAAAAGAGGATCAAAGATCAACTCCCTCAACCTCAGCACCTGCGGTGGAGCAATCAAAGATTGATCCAGCAAAAGAAGCCGATATCCGGCGACTCCTGGATCTCGCCGGGACGACTTCTCTTATGACTCAACTCATGCAGGGGATGGAAAAAGATCTCAAACCTATGATGGCGCGGGCGCTGCCGGCAGGGGATTACCGCGATAAACTGGTCGATCTTTTTTTCCTTAAATTCCACTCTAAGCTGGAGTTGCCACACCTTCTGGATATGGCTGTTCCTGTCTATGACAAGTACTATTCTCATGAAGAAATCAAAGGTTTAATCCAATTTTATGGGACGCCTCTCGGACAAAAGATGGTCAGTGTAATGCCGAAAATGTCAGTGGAGTTGCAAAATGCAGGCAGACAGTGGGGTGAAGGGATTGGGCGCGACTCCATGCGGGAAGTTCTTTCGGAACATCCTGATCTCGGAAAAGCATTGAGCGATGCGACAAAGTCCGCCCAGTCTAACTAGTCCGACTGGGAGTCTGGTTAATCGAAAGCTACGTTCTACAGAGCTAACCTAGCGAAACTTGCATCGACCACGAAAACATCCCTCGTTGTAAAATAGATTCAAGCCCCGAGCGCGCTTCGTTTTGATGCGCTTATTCTTAACGATTTAGAAAAGAGCCTTACCATGTCACAAAATAACGGAAGCCCCACTAGTTTACGTTTGAAGACCGGACTCGCGGAAATGTTGAAAGGCGGGGTCATTATGGACGTGACCGATGCCCGACAGGCTGAAATTGCCGAGACCGCCGGTGCCGTCGCGGTTATGGCGCTTGAGCGGGTGCCTGCTCAGATTCGGGCCGAGGGCGGGGTCGCCCGCATGGCTTCTCCTAAAAAGATTCGCGAGATCATGGCTGCCGTGTCGATTCCGGTGATGGCCAAGTGCCGCATTGGACATTTCGCTGAAGCGCAAATTCTTCAGGAGCTGGGCGTTGATTACATCGACGAGTCGGAAGTTTTAACTCCAGCGGACGAAGCCCATCATGTCGATAAACATGCTTACAAAGTTCCGTTTGTTTGCGGCGCGCGCAATTTGGGCGAGGCTCTTCGCCGCATTGCCGAAGGCGCGGCCATGATCCGCACCAAAGGCGAGGCTGGTACTGGCGACGTGGTTCATGCCGTGAAACATATCCGGCAGATCGTGCAGGAAATGCGAATCCTCACCGTGTTAGGTGAAGAAGAGCTTTACGCCAAAGCCAAAGAACATCAAGCGCCTTATGAATTGATAAAGATGGTTGCCAAAGCAGGGAAGCTGCCGGTGCCGAATTTTTCAGCGGGAGGAATCGCAACGCCTGCGGATGCCGCTCTGGTCATGCAACTCGGCGCAGAAGCGGTGTTCGTAGGATCGGGAATCTTCATGAAAGACTCGACCAGCTTCGCCGAGCCAGAAGAAGCGACCAAGCGAGCGAAGGCGATCGTAAAGGCGGCCACGCATTTCAATGATCCGAAGGTGTTGCTGGAAGTGAGCGAAGACCTTGTAGGGGCGATGAAGGGGTTGGCAATTGCCGCGCTGGATGAAGCGCACATGCTGCAAACCAGAGGTTGGTAGGACGGTGCCCCCCTCATTTGGCGATG
>DASRFC010000017.1:0-43874 GCA_035651835.1 Terriglobales bacterium | reverse complement strand
AGAGCTCGTCGCGAAAGTATCCATAACGCGCGCTCAGTGAAAGGTGAATCAGCAGCTTTATTCCGGTTATGAGCGCAGCGATTCCAAAGGCAAATGTTACTGAGTGGGACTCGGGAGAGCTGGGGGGAATTGCTTTTGCTGCAACGGTGTTCATCTCGGTAGCGGGCAATGCGCCTCCCTGTAATCGGGCAGGCAATTTTCTCCAAAAAATTGATTCCAGGCAAATTCGTCCGTTTGCCGGGTAATACCAGACAAGCACAAGTAACCCCGCCCTCTCTCATCCCACAAGTGTGCTATTACCTCCGTAATGTGTAACTACTTACTTGTAGGCGTTAGGCTTATGCGGTACCCCAATTTCTTAGGAGCATCTGTATTCCTACTGCGGCTACAGCACGAGAGAGTCGAAACGCGTCCGCTCGCGGTTTCATTCACAGCCTGAACATTCTCATTAAATATGTCCGCCTATACGGTTTCGAGCACAAACGTACTGAGGGACAATTTGAGATTGCGTGGAATGAATTGCAGCAGGGCCTACCGCAAGAAAAAGACGGAGGATTTCTCATCGGAGTCGCCGATCATCGTCTTTTGCTGGATGGTATCGCGCTCGATTCTGGACAAGCTGAACGCAGCTTTGCTCAACTATTAACCACAGCTGGACTCGCCAGCATTCAGTTTTCCAACAGAGTTACAAGAAACGATTTTTCGCGCCTCGTGCGCGCTTTTGCGGTTGCCGGAGCGAACGCAAAAGATGTTATTAAGAACATCAAAGACATTTTCGGAGAAAGTAAAGCCGCTCCCATCCGGATCAACGAAGTAAAGTTCGTAGCCGCCGATCCATCCATGAACGATGTCGGCATTGCAGCTCAACTGGCTGCACAGACCATTGGTCCCGATTTCAAGAATTGGCTAAACAATCCACAAAAACTCCTTCAACTCATAGCTGCCGCGGAGGGTGCTAACAACCACGGGACAACGGGGCCGGCCGTGGGCAGCGTACCGAATGGCGGAGTCGAAAATGCCAATTCAGGAGCCGGAACAGGCCAGGCATGGAGTGGAGGCGTTGTTCCTCTCCAGGAAGAAGAAGTTATCCAAGCTATTCGCCTGCTCACAAAATTTGGCGAGGTCGGTGGAGATCTCGATAGCAAGCCGGAAATGTTGCAAGGCGAACTCGCTAAAGTAGACACCAATACAAAGGTGAACCTACAGCAGTTGCTGGGAAGTCTGGCCGCTACGATTCAGCCGCAGGAGAGTGACACACCTCTTCTCATGAAAGCGGCTGAGCACATGGCTATTCGCTTTGCTCTCGAGCGTTTCGAGAAAGGCGAGGTAAAGGTAAACGCCGTACATCAAATGCTTGAACACATGAGCCGGCAAATGGATTCGCTTCGCCAGATCTTGCGAATCCAGGAAGACAAGATGAGCAAGGCCGGCATCCTGGTGGAGTCCCACGTCGACATTCTGGATCGCATGTTCTGGTCTGAAGTACCAGACGCTGGGAAAAAGGGAGTGCTCCTTTCCAGCGAAGCTCCCTGCGTCCCGCCACGCAACGTGCGGCAATTCATCGAATACTTACTCGACCTCGACGATAAAGAGACGGCAAGTGCAATTTTGCGGAATTATTCCAGCTGTTTGGAGACTCAGGAACCTGAATCACGGCGCAAAACCGCAATTGGAATGAGCCAGCTCGCGGATTTGTTTGCAGCTTCCGGCGCTGAGGTCATGGGCGGCGCTATCCGCAAGCTTGCACAAGCCTTATGTAAAGAACCCGATTCTGAATTACAGGCGTTAGTAAGTGCAGCTTTTGTGCGCATGAGTTCGGAAGCAAGTACCCAAAAAATATATGGCGCCATAACTCAGGTATGCGAATCGATCGAGAGCGTCGCCCATCAGCGCCCCGTGCTTGCTGCGGACTTGCGGCCTCGCATTGGAATCGAAAATCGCTTACCGGAATTCATCGAAGAAGCTCTTCGCCTGCCGCACGTCCCTGCGGAACTGCTGGAAGTTTTGCGTAAGACCTCCCATGCAGCGGTGGAACATCTTTCCGACCGTTTTTTCCGCTGTATGCGAAGAGATGAATGCGATCGCATGGTTGATTTGGTAAAGGATTTGGGGCCGGGGGGATTCGAACAACTTCGTGAAATGCTGCGCACCGGCCAACCCAGGCAGGCAGCATCCGTAGTGGGCCTTTTGAGCCGTCTGGATGTACCGACATTGCTGGAATTGCTGCCCGGACGCCTGCCGGAGTTGAATCGCTTTTATCATGACATCGTAGTCCGGCAAATTGCCTACGGTGCGGCACATGATCGAGGCCGTTCGCTCTTGGAATTAATCGAAATTCTCGACCCGCTGGTGGTGCCGCAAGCGCTCGATGAAATTGGCATGAGCGGAGACCGCACCGCTGTTCCCCCTCTTATCGTTATGGCTGAAGCTGGCGAAGCCGAAGACCGTTCTCCGCTGCTCCAGGTGAAAGCGGTTGAGTCTCTGGGCCGTCTTCGTGAAACCGAATCCGTGCCAGTTCTTCGTAGCCTGCTGGAAGCCAAGAAAATGTGGAAGTGGATTCATCACCGCGAGTTGCGGATTGCCGCCGCTCAAGCTTTAGCGAAGATTGATCCGCGGTATGGTGGGCAAGTTTTGGCTGACAACGGTCTTGAGCCTGCAGAACTGGCGATTGCCGTTCTCGATTCGGCGCCTGCATGTCCGTGGGTGCGTCAACGACGCTATGAACGGGTAGTTTTGCGGAAGACAATTTCCGCTACGATCAGCAGCTCTTGGGGAAAATCCGGAATCGCAATTCGCGAACTGAGTCTGGGTGGCGGTATGGGCACCAAAGAAGACAATCTCCGCGTAGGTTCAGAGGCTAACCTCGACATCCCTTGCGGGATGAAGCACATTCGCGCCCAGGTATTATTACGGCGCGCCCGCGTGAATGAGGTTGGATTCGAAATCGTAAATATTGATCTCGAAAGCCGCTACCGTTTACGCCGGCTTCTGATAGAAGCAATCGAACGCGCGCCTGAGTCAGCTACAACTGACTGGCGCGGTAATCGCAAAAACTAGTCTGATATTAAATCGCTATTATCTTCCTTCTTTAAGATCCCCAACACTCACCATCGCATTGTTATATTGGACAGCCCGTTTAGTCAGTTGCTGAACCATATCAGCCGAAAGACGATGATTGACAGCAAGGACGACGACTCCTTCAACAAAGGCGCCAGGATTCCATTTCTTCAACCAGATCTCACTCGTGCCGTGTATCTCATCGCGCTCCGCACCCAGACTGACCGTGAACCGGGGACGAAGCGCATTATTAGGAAGATCCCGCTGCACTACCGCGCACACGCTCTGGTAGAGCTTTTCCGCTTCATGCAACTGGGTGGGAGCGAGGGAGAACCCTGGCCTTTTAATGTGGCGTATCCGGAAGTTTCCGCTGAAGGACGATTGCGCAAAACAGATTGGTGCTAACAAAAATAATACGACGGTTGCTCTCGACACGGGAATCTCCGGTTGCCAATACTCGTCAACCGCAAGAAGTTGACCGGCATAGTTATCTGTATCGGCATCCGCAACAGATTCCCGAATCTCTGCGATAAAACTAAAGTGCTGGAAGTATTACGAGAATGGTGCAGCAAGAATTTGGCGGGGGGAAAAACCGGATGACTCGTATCGCGATTCTGGCTTTCTGCCGCCAGGGATGAGGCCTGCTCAATAATCTTTTGCACTTCAGAAGGTTTTCCTTCAGTTAGCAGAATCCTGGCGAGCACGACAGAGGCCCAGAGTTCATCATCGCTCTGCTTCTCGCGATGAAATTCCGCGGCAGTCTCCCAAACGGACGCTTCGGCATCGGCCGCATGATCTTCTTCAATGGAAACATCCGCCAGGAGCAGACGGGTTTCGGCTAAGCTCCCTTTTTCTTCAAGGGCATGCAAGGCTCCATCCAGTTTGTGGACTGAATCGATCAGTATTAAAACGCAGACAGAAACTCGACTTAACTACTCGTGAGCTGTGGAGACTTCAGTTTTCCTTCGAAATGCGCTTCGATCTCCTCTAACGTCTTACCCTTTGTTTCCGGCAAAAAGAATGCGGCAGTGATGAAGTAAATTACCGTGAAAGCAGCGAATCCGAAAAATACCGTCGAGTAGCCATACTTGCCGACCGTCGGTAAAAATATCGCGGCGATAGTCGTCGAGACTGCCTGATTAATCAGCAGCGCGATACTCATCCCGTTTGATCGAATCCTGGTCGGCATCAATTCCGAGAGCGCCAACCATACGCACAGTCCAGGGCCGACGGCAAAAAACGCCATAAAAACGAACAAACTAACTGCTACCAGCCAACCATTTTTAGTGCTTGGAACTGGCGTGACCAGCGCATTCTCAATGTGCAACGGCGCGTTGCGAGCTTTATCCAGATCGCCAAATGGATTCGCAAAGAATGCCACCACCTTATTAGCGGGCACACAGCCTTCGCGCGTAATCTCAATCGGAGCTGGAGCCTTGTCATCCGAACGCACAACTTTAGTCGCGGCTCGAAAATCTCCGTATGAATAGATAAGAATCAGCGAAGTTGGGCGCCCGCCTATTGTTCCGTCAACCGCTTTTCCCAGCAGCCCGTCTGCTGTCTTCGCATCGTAAAGCAAACTGAGCTTCTGATCTGGCGTGACCAGCGATTGAACGCCCTCTCGTGAGTCTGTCCGTAATTTTTCAGTGCGATGGAAGAGTAATCCCGTGCAGAGAAGCGAAACGATCACCCCAGCACTGCCCACCGACAACAGGAACTTGCGTCCCCGGCGATCGACCAGCACCACGCCACCAATCGTCATCAAGAAATTTACGATGGTGAAGATTACGTAACCCCAATGTGCCTGCACATCGGAAAGTCCGCTCTGCAAAAGAATGTTGGTGTTGTAGCCGATAATGGAATTAACGCCAGTTGCTTGATTGCACATCAAAATAATGCAAGCCAGCACAAATGGAATCACGTACTTGCGGCGCAATAGCGATTCTTTGATCTTCGTTCCGGACGAAGTCTGAGCTTTCTCAGCCGCGCTTGCCTGTTCCATTTCCTGCAATTCGCTCGCAGCCTGCTCTTTACTGCGGGAACGTAGAAGCGCGTCGTAAGCGGCGTCTCGCTTGCCCTTTCGAAAGAGCCAACGCGGAGATTCCGCAACCATCAAACTCCCAATCACGAACAAAATACCGGGCGGCAACGATACCCAGAAAATGCTGCGCCATGCGGTATCTTTGAAAGCGAAGAGTCGGGCAGCATCACCCAGCTTAGCTACCTCCGCCACTCGAATGCTGAAAAACATTCCGACAACCGCTGCTACCACAATGCCCAAAGTAAGCAGCCATTGGAAAATGCCGGTCCCCTTGCCGCGATTCGATGCCGCCAGGCATTCCGCCAGATAAAGGGGAACAACCACCCCAATTAAACCTGCACTGATGCCCTGCAAAAGACGGCCAAATACCAGAGGTTGATATCCATGCGCGAGGGCAATCATAGGGATGCTGATCACAAACAGCACACCGCTAAGCGTCATCAGCAGCTTGCGTCCAATCCAATCCGCGAGTGCGCCAGCAAAGAGCGTCGAAATCACGCTTCCCAACAACACAGCGGCAACCACGATGGAAAGCTGCCCCGCATTCAACCCCGATGTGGCCTCGAGATAAGGCAATGCTCCCGCAATGATGCCGACATCCACTCCGTACAACAAACCGCCAAGCCCGGCGACCAGCAAAAGAAAACGGTTGTAGCCAGCTTTTTCGTTAAGGGTAGATGGAGGAATGCCTGCGCCGCTGATCACAGAAGCCATAGTTTTGTTTCCACGAGGATACTATTAGAAATGGCATAAAGGGCAGGATTTCTTTTATGTTTTAATGCATAGCGAGCACCCGCTGGAACCACCTAAAGAAGAAAAGCACGCCCCGGAAGGCGTGCTGGAATTAACAAAATTTCCTGGGGCTAACAAGATTTGCTGGACTAACCAGATTTTCCTGGACTAACCAGATTTTCCTGGACTCACAAGCTTTTGGGTGGCGCAGCGCTTTAGCGCTGCGATAAAGATTCACTTTGCTCGGGGGCTTTAGCCCCCGGGGTCCAGCTCTAGACCGAGGCCAACTCCGGCTCCGGAATCGCCGTTCCCGCTGCGATTCTCGCCTTGAGTTCTTCTTCCTTCTGCCTCAGCTCTTCAATCTTCACGCAGTAAATCTGCTTGGCTAATCCCAGCTTCTTTAGCGCCCAGATGCCATACCAGTTCATGTCGATTTCATACCAGCGCAATCCATGGCGCGCAGAAACCGGATGAGCATGGTGATTATTGTGCCAGCCCTCACCAAACGTGAGCAGCGCCACCCACCAGCTATTAGTAGACAAATCCCGCGTGGTAAAGCGCCGCGTTCCCCAGCTATGCGTCGCCGAATTCACCAGCCATGTGGCATGTAGCCCAACTACGGTCCGCATGAAAATTCCCCACATCAGGAATGGCAGTCCGCCAATAGCCAGCAGAACCAATCCCAGCACGATCATGGGAACGTAGTGGTATTTCGTGATCCAGACATGAAACTTGTCTTTCGCAAGGTCAGGCACAAATCTCGCCAGGGTCGTCGTATCGTGATGCATCGACTTGCCCATCAGGATCCAGCCCATGTGCGCCCACCACTTGCCATCGTTCGGTGAATGAGGATCGCCGTCCTGATCGGAATATTTGTGATGAATGCGGTGCGTTGCTACCCAGAAAATCGGTCCACCCTCAAGCGCCAACGTTGCGCAAGTCGTCAGAAAATATTCAACCCATTTGGGAGTTTTATATCCGCGGTGCGTCAGCAGACGATGGTAGGCCATACCAATGCCCAGGCTTCCGGAAACCCACCACAGGAACATCGAGACCAGCAAAGCCTTCCAGGTAAAAAAGAAAAGTGCGGCTACCGCTCCAATATGAAATAAACCCATAAAGATTGCCGTGACCCAGTTGACCTGGTCGTCAGCGGCGGCTTTCCGGTTTAATGTTTCCAGTTCCATTCGGATTTTCCCTTCCTCATGCATGGCCCGTGTCTCATTAGTTTGAATGCTGTGTAACATCTATCGATTAAATTAGCAGGACAATCCATCCTTACGTGTAATAGTTCTGTAATAGCGGCAATTACCTCGGTAATGGACTCAGCAATCGAAATGAGCGGGTTGCGCCTTCGCGTACTTTGCGGGTTTTCTTTGTGCTCTTTGCAATTACGCTTTTAAAAAAGCCACGAGGAATCTTCCTTACGAACTCGCGGCAGCTTTAAATTTGATGGCCAATTCTTCGATCGGAGGAAAAGACTTCGCGGGAACCAGAGTACGCTCCAAAGGCTGAACTCCAGTTCGCATTGTTTCCGCGAGCAACTGCAAAGCTGGACCAGTGAGCGCGGGAACCACCACCGTCGCCGCTAAATTACCCCGGCGCACGTTCAGCTGGCCCACGCCAGCCACGCCATCACAACCGGTGAGCGGCAATTTCAATAAACTTTGACGGGTTTCATTGTCCACAATATCGTGCACCGCTTTGCGCGCGCCTAGCGCCATGGCATCGTTCTGGCATCCGATCGCTCCAATATGCAAGTCTTTAGAGGTTGTTAGCTTCAACCACGAATTGACTGCGTTATAGGCTCCCCCTTCAGTCCAATCGCCTTTCAGAGTTTTCACAACGATATCTGGCCTCTTGCGCTCCAGCATTCCATGGGCTCTTTTTTTACAAGGATCGCTTGTCGAAGGGCCTTCCACGTATAAGACACACCCGCCATGCGCCAGCAGTACATTAAATTGCTCTCCTTGAATGTGTCCGACTTCTTCGTTATCGCAGTTCACGCCAAATGCGGCTGGTGATCCAAGTTTGCGAATTTTGGGAATGTAATCAACATTGGCATTCAGCATAATCCAGCTAATCCCAGCTCTGGCCGCTGCTTCTGCCACTTGCGGCATACCTGTGCCCGTCGGTTCAACGATAATTGCATCTGGACGAGCGCCCAGTGGCGACTGGATGGCATTGACTAGCTGCAAGCTCTGATTGACTGCATCCTTCTCCGCGTAGATTACTTTGACGTTGAAATCAAGGGACTGCGCTGTACTTTCAGCGACTGTATGCTGCTCCATTTGATAATCATTGTCGCGAGTGATGAGTGAAATCAGAACGTTCAACCTTTTCATGAATGCCCCCAGGTTCGTCCCGAACCGATAATATGCCTATAAAACCAGCTGAGTAGTTACCAAAGTAAGTTCCGGGGCCAGACCGAAGAATGGGTGAGAGCACGGATCAAATTACCGTTTAGGACTTCTGCTGTTTCCTGAATCAATTACGTAGGGACAGCCGCCCTCGGCTGTCTGGTCGAGCTGGCTCGATTATTGACTTATCATTCCGGCCAAGTTGCTACCGAAGGCAGCAACTGATGTGGAGGAATCTGCCTTTATAACTCCAATGGATGAAAAAGGACGGATCAATTACGTAGGGACAGCCGCCCTCGGCTGTCTGGTCGAGCTGGCTCGACTTGACTTATCATTCCAGCCAAGTTGCTACCGAAGGCAGCAACTGATGTGGAGGAATCTGCCTTTATAACTCCAATCGATGAAAAAGGACGGATCAATTACGTAGGGACAGCCGCCCTCGGCTGTCTGGTCGAGCTGGCTCGACTATTGACTTATCATTCCGGCCATACCGACGGGTGGCCCATTCAAGCCTGCCTTTGGCTTGAGTGGGGTAATTTTATATCTGGACATTCAGCGTGCTAAAGTCGCGATAGTAAACGATTGAAATTATGTTCACTAAAAGCGGAATCTCCGAATTACACAACGCAACGCACGACAGGATGGACCTCTTGATGAGCCATGTCGCAACCGTGCCTGATGAACTCCGTCACAAGCCGGTTCCAGGATTCGGCCATCCGTCGATTTGGAAGCAACTGGTGCATATCCTGACCTGCGAAGAAGGCTGGGTCCATGATTTGCAGAACAAACCCTTTCCTGGTTGGAACGAGGAAGATTGCCCAACGATGGCAGACTTGCGAATTGCCAAAGCGCGAATACGAAAAGCGACCCGAACCTATTTGGACTGTCTTACCGACGAGCAATTGAACACCACGCTTGCAGAGCGTCCTATGGATTGGGGCGGCGAACTGCGGAGTCCTGCTTTTATACTGCTGCACGTCATAACCCACGCCTTCCACCACAAGGGACAGGTTGTCGCGATGCTTCGAATCCTTGACTACCCAGCACCTGATACAGACCTACAGCCTGTGTAGATTGCTGCCGACGCAGCTATCAACCTTGGCAATCTGCGCACACAAGAACTAGGCCACAGCTTCTTTCACTTCCACTCCGGCCCATTTTTCGAGCAAGGTCAAAGTGACTGCGTAATCTGAATCTCCCTGCCCTTCTTCCATCGCAACATCGTAGACTTCTTCTACCGTTTCAAGACCGGGCAGTCTTACACGCGCTTCCTTCGCGGCGTCCAAAGCAAGACGGATGTCTTTGTGCATAAGTCTAAGGGGAAAATTGGGTGTGAAATCGCGTTTGAGAACAAAGGGCGCTTTATATTCCACGACACCCGATCGGACCATGGTGGCATTGATGAGCGATATTAAGTTTTCGGCATCAACCCCCAATTTCGTCGCTAGTGTAAGGCCTTCGGCAAACCCTTCATAAATCAAGGCGATTTGCAGATTCATCGCCAGCTTGGTCGCATGTCCTTTACCGGTTTCACCCATGCGGCAAATTTTCTTACCCATTGCCGCGAACAATGGCTTAAGTCCTTCGATAGCAGAGTCCTCGCCTCCAACCATAAAAATCAACGTCCCGCCCTCAGCGGCAACTTTCGAACCGGTCATGGGAGCATCGACATAATGAACTCCACGAGAACGAACTCGTCCAGCAAATTTCACAGTTGCAGAAGGAGCAATGGTGCTTGAATCAACAATGGTCATTCCCTCCGCAAGCGAATTCTCCACTCCGTTCGCACCAAACAGCACGCTTTCAACTGCTTGCGTATCGGAAACGCACATCCAAACGACTTCCGCGCCTTGCGCAGCTTCCGCAGGAGTCGCCGCTGTGCGTGCGCCTTCAACGTCTTTGCCCGGCGTGCGATTCCAGACCGCAACTTCGTGTCCGGCTTTGACTAAATTTGTCGCCATGGGACGCCCCATGATTCCTAACCCTAAGAAAGCAACTCGCATACTTGCGCTCCCTTCGTATGGCTCACAATAACTCGCCCGCTCTGTAATTGGGTGATTGTGATTATCAATTACAGATTGTGAATCTCGGGTTAAAGTTTTCTCATGCAGCTACATACGTTTTTTAGATCCGAATAAAGATTAGCATCGGTATAAGTGATTCGGGTGAAGCAATCGTCACAAATTGCACTAAAATAGATATACACTGACCAGCGACATTGCTCAGGCATTGGGAGCAGAAGCTTTTCAGGCACGCATTCATTATTTTTAAAGTGAAATCCATATTCGGATTTCGGGCCTGTAACGGATGGTAAAGGTTAGTCTTAAGGATCCAGCGCTCCGCCGGCGCGCACAACAATTTGGACGTCTCGTCCGCCACTCTGCCACCACTCCACGCACCGGGCAAACGTATAAACCAAAATTGACTTCGAACGGAGAGCTTGGAGTTACGTTTATTGGCCATGCCAGTTTTTTTATTCAGATCGGCGGGCAGAATGTTGTGATCGATCCAAATTTCGCGCGCTGGCTTTTTGTGCTCAAGCGTTTACGGAAACCGGGCATGAAACTTCGCGATCTGCCGCCCATCGATCTGATATTAGTGACGCATGCCCACTTCGACCACCTGCACCGTCCTTCGCTGCGCGCTATCGTTCAGCAAACTCAATATCGTTACGGCAAGTCGCCGACTATCGTCGTCCCGCATCACGTGATGGATCTGGTTTCTGACCTGGGATTTGAGGAAGTTGTTGAACTCGACTGGTGGAATAACTATCGCCATGATGGATTGACCGTTACGCATGTGCCTTCAAGGCACTGGGGAGCGCGGATCATTCGCGATTCGCATCGCGGTTATGGCGGCTATGTTCTTCGGGATCATAAGCATTCTGTCTATCATGCGGGAGACACGGCGTATTTTTCCGGCTTTCGCGAGATCGGTCAACGGCTGGCGCCGGAACTCGCCCTTCTTCCAATTGGCGCTTACAATCCGGCGTCGTTTCGCAATGTACATACAAATCCGTCAGACGCCACCCGGGCGTTTTTGGATTTAAAAGCGCGCTGGATGGTGCCGATGCACTATGGAACCTTCCGTTTGTCGCATGAGCCGATGGACGAACCATTGCAACTGCTTGAAGAAGAAGCAAAAGCGGCCGGAATTAAGGATAAAGTCATAGTGATGGAAGAGGGCGTCACGCGATTTTTTTAAGTTGTGGGATTCTATATCTTTAAGATAATTTAAGTGTTAGACGTATTTCTTTCCATTTATAGCGGGCCTAGCTCTCGAATGACCTCAAGGGCATCTCAAAGAACTCTGACGCAAGGCGGCCTTGTTTCCACCCTCGCATGAGGCATCGTAGGATTTGGTTCAACGCGTTCCCGGCAAAAGGGGCCGCCGGCGAGATAACGGTGGGACGGAAGGCAGATGTTGGGGTCCGAGGTGTTGGGTATTCCCGGGACGCATGCCGATTGTAGGGATTCCTCGCAAAGCGCGCTCGGAAAGACATCAATGATGGGATGAAGAAGGGGACGGCGCGGGACCGCACTATTTCCGCAATTGTCATGCCGAGCGAAAACACTCACTCCCAAAACCTGTCATGCTGAGCGAAGGCCTTGCCTTTCGTTCACGAAAGGCAAGGACGAGTCGAAGCACCCCTACCCTCGCATTCCTGCCAACGCAGGGCTTCCTCGCAAAAAACGCTCGGAAAGACATTATTGCTTGAAGATGCCGGAGTCGATGAATACCGCATTGTCCGGAAAGATATTTTAAGCTTAGATGACCGGCGGTGTGGAAGAGCGGCCCTTCCAGGGCCGCGATAAAGAATTGCTCGAAGAGAACGTGGCGCTGAAAGCGCCACTCTTCCACATTGCTTCACACTCCACATTGCTTCACACTTCAGTAGGCAAGCAGGATTCGTAAGTCTCTCAGGTTATTTCCCGTTGCGCCTGTTACGACTGCATCTCCAAGCTTCTCGAAAAATGCATACGCGTTGAAGGCATTTAGATAAGTCTTCGCATCTATACCTTGCAATCGCGCTCTCTCTGCCGTTGTACCATCGACGACAGCGCCCGCCGCCGAGCTGTTGCCATCGATTCCGTCCGTACCCGCGCTGAGGACTGTAATGTTTTCGCCAGCAATCTTGTCTGCGCAGTCCAACGCGAATTGCTGATTGCGTCCGCCGGTTCCGCCGTTCACAACCTTCACCGTCACTTCACCGCCGGAAATCAAACATACGCGTTCTGATTTCTTGCGCAACTCGCGCAAACGATTGAGGAGATATTCACTTGCCTTCACGTAACCCCAGTCATCGCAACTATTGTCGATTTCAATCATGAAGCCGTGGCGCTCGGCTTCCGGTTTAATAGCTTCAAAAAGCGTTGCGTTGGATAAAACCGTCCACCAGCGCGAGCGGTGAAATGCGGGATCATCCGACTTCGGCGTTTCTTCCAGCGCGCGCCGGTCGAACAACTCGCGCACCGATTGCGGGAAGTGTTGCAGCATTTCGTACTTTGCGGCGATGGCATAACAATCAGCCGCAGTTGTCGAATCTGGCATGGCGGGGCCAGAGGCTAAAGCGTCCGGCGTGTTATCTGGAACATCGGAGACGAGGATCGAAACTTGCTGCGCCGGATAAGCGGCGCGCGCGAGCTTGCCTCCCTTAACCGCCGAGAGATGTTTGCGAATCGCATTAATTTCGGCAATGGGCGCGCCCGAGTGCACCAAAACTTTGTAAGTTGCGACCAAATCTTCTGGCGAAATCTCATCGTCGATTGGCTTCTCGATCATCGAAGACCCGCCGCCACTCAACATATAAATTACAAGCGACGACGCATTCTGCGCATCCAGCGATTTCAGCACAGCGTCGCCGGCGCGAATCGATTCGTCATTGGGCATGGGATGTCCGCCACGAAAATAGCGGAATCGTCTAGACTGCGAGACGGGATCGACGGAACTCGCGACGATACCTTCAAAGCGGTCTCCCGCCTGCATTTCAAGGGCATTCACCAGCGTATGGGCAGCCTTGCCAATGGAAACCGCGAAGACGCGGCTGTAGGCATTCAAATCGTATAGGTCTTCGCAAATGCGCAGAACTCCGCGTTCGCATGTAACATGGCGGCGGAAGGCTTTGTCGATGCTTGACTCTTTCAACGCATGTTCGAAGAGATGGCGGGCGGTTACGCGCATCTCAACGGCGAGGCGGTCACGGTTGGCGCGCATGCGAGAATTATAGCGAGAGCTCGATAGACGAGAAATAACATGGGAAAGACAAGCACAAGGAGGGCAATCGTTCTGGCCGCAATTGTCCTCGCGATTAGTGTCGGGCGTTTTGCTCTCAGCCGAATTCAGACGCAAGGAAATAAACAACCAGCCGCAGGACATTCGGTTACGCTGAACTGGCAGCCCACTCCCGGTGCACAGTTTTACTACGTGTACCGGAGCACAGTGAGCGGATCGCAGTATCAGAAAATCGGGACCAGTCCCACGTCGACGTTTAAAGACGCCCCGGTACCCAGCGGGGCGGTGTTTTATTACGTCGTCACGGCAGTGGTGAATGGCAAGGAAAGCAAGTACTCGAACGAGATTAAGGCGGTTGTGCCTTGATTGATTGTTACAGAAGCGAATAACCACAGAGACACGGAGTGAACAGAGAGATTAGCGCAAGTCAGCGATTACCGGCTGTACTGGCCACCGCGGCTGCCACCGAGATCGAAATCATTGAGCATCCTGCCGAGATGCAAAAGCTGACGTTGCGACAGCGTACCCTGAAGGTTCAGTGCAGTCCTTGGTCGCGCGCAAATCTGGTAATCCCTCGCGATACCGTGCAACTAGCATTTCAGGCCAGAACTGCCGTCACCCACGCCTCCACTGCCTCGCGCATTTCTTTTAGTCTGCCTTCGAAGAAGTGGTCTCCGCCTTCGATAATTATCAATTTCCTGGGCTCCGGCAGCGACTCCACTAATTTTTCCAGCTGGGCGGGAGAGCCGTACTGATCGTGGGCACCGCTGACGAAGAGCTTGGGCTTGGTGCAGCTTTCGAGAAATTCAAAAGTGTAATGCCGGTTATCCACGGCTGCCACTGGAGTCCCCAAACTAATCATTGCTTTCACTCGCTCGTCCGGACATGCCGCGCGCAGTCCCACGGCGGCTCCGAAGGAAAACCCCGCGAATATCAATGGCAAATGAAATTCCTGGTCGAGCCAATCAAGAGCTGTGCGAACGTCATCCAGTTCACCGTTGCCTTTGTCATGCACTCCTTCGCTCAGACCGGTTCCACGGAAATTAAAGCGCAGCACGGGAAATCCAAAGCTGTTGAGAGCTTTCATGACATGGAAAACAACTTTGTTGTGGAGAGTTCCACCAAAGACCGGATGAGGATGGCAGACCAGCGCAGTATGGGTAGCATTGGGAGTACCCGCGTTGAGCAGGGCTTCGAGGCGTCCAGCGGGACCATCGAGGAAGAAGGAGCGAATGGAAGAGGAAGTGTTCATGCGGAAGTTTAAGGATAGCAGGATAGAGTTTCCGGGCATCTTTTGCGAGGAAGTTGGTGGGATGGCGAGGGTAGGGGTGCTTCGACTCGTCCTTGCCTTTCGTAAACGAAAAGGCGCGGCCTTCGCTCAGCATGACAGGGTTGGGTGAGAGCCTTCGCTCAGCATGACAGGGTTGGGTGAGGGCCTTCGCTCAGCATGAACTCTCGCGGACGGGCGAGGACGCCCGTCTCTCCATTGAAAAAATGGCCAGGCTCTGCGGCTGTCGCTGCGTGAGTTTCGCAAGGGTTAGGGTATTCTCTTTAACTATGAATGGCGTCATGGATGTGGTCCCGTTTACCCGGCAGCTTATTGATATTGAATCGATCACTGGCAACGAAGGTCAGGTTGGAAATTTTATTCATCGTGAACTTGGCCTCATGGGATTTCGTGCGGAGAAAATGCCGGTAGAGGGACAGCGCTGCAACGTTTTTGCGGCTTTTTCGGAGCAACCTCGTCCCGAAATTATTTTTTCCACGCATATGGATACAGTTCCTCCATATATTCCATCTTCCGAAACTGCCGATCGCGTTTATGGACGCGGATCATGCGATGCCAAAGGGATTATCGCCGCGCAAACTGCCGCTGCCCAACGGTTGAGAAGTGAAGGCATTCATGTTGGATTGTTATTTGTAGTCGGAGAGGAACGCGACAGTTTAGGCGCGAAAATTGCCAATCAGCAGGCGTATGGCTCGAAGTTTCTGATTAATGGCGAGCCCACCGAGAACAGGATTGCGGTTGCATCCAAGGGATCGCTGCGAGTTGAAGTGATTGCGGAAGGACGCATGGCGCACTCGGCTTATCCAGAGCTGGGTGAGTCTGCGATCGACAAACTCATCGAAGCGCTGAACCGGTTGCGCGCTATGAAATTGCCCGTCGCCGAAGGGATCGGGCCGTGCACATTGAATATTGGCATGATTGAAGGCGGACGCGCTCCGAATGTGATCCCTGATTATGCGAAGGCTAAATTGCTTTACCGGCTAGTGGGACCTTCTGAAGAATTGAAAGCGCAGATACAACAAGCGGTAAAGGGAATAGCCACTGCGCAAGTCACACTGGAGATTCCATTTATTCGCCTGCATACTCTGCATGGAATACCAACCATGACAGCAGCCTTCACCACGGATATCCCTGCACTGGATAACTGGGGCCAGCCTCTGCTGATAGGCCCGGGGTCGATTCACGTGGCGCATACGGAAGGCGAATATATCGAGAAAAGGCAATTGAGCGAGGCGGTAGATTTGTACTGCAAGATTGTCAAAAGCTTGACGAAATAAACGTACCCAAATCTATTTAGTATCCCGATCTCCCCAATAAAAGAAGCTGACTGCTTTACACACGACCCATAACCTGCCGAACGGCCAGTAACTTAGGTCATCTTGGGCCGCGCCTCTTTTCAGTTCATTATGAAAGAGTTGCCGGGGAGATTTTAGTCTGCATGAATATCGATGATCTGCTGCGAATTGCCATGGAACGGCGCGCCTCCGACTTGCACTTGAAGGTCGGTAACTACCCGCATTTGCGCATCGACGGCGAACTGCATCCATTGACGGATCAGCCTCGCATCAGCGCCGAAGATATGCTCACCATGGCATTTAGCATGATGTCGGCGCGGCAGAAACAAAAATTCAAAGAGACCACGGAAATCGATATGGCGTACGGCGTTGCCGGGCTGGGCCGCTTCCGTGTGAACGTATTTCAGCAGCGTGGGAACGTGGGACTGGTTCTGCGTATGATTCCCACCAAAATCCGCGCCCTCGACGAACTCTATCTGCCTAAGATTGTCGAACAGATTTGCGACATGCCGCGTGGGTTGATTCTGGTTACAGGCGTCACGGGTTCGGGTAAATCCACTACCCTGGCCGCGATGATCGATCGCATTAATTCCACACGCGCCGAACACATTATCACCATTGAAGACCCCATCGAATTTCTGCATCGCGATAAGAAGGGGTATGTAAATCAGCGCGAGATTGAAGTGGATACGCCAACATTTTCCGCTGCCCTCCGGGCTTCGCTACGCCAAGATCCAGACGTGATTCTGGTCGGCGAAATGCGCGACATGGAAACCATCGGCACCGCTTTACATGCCGCGGAAACCGGGCATATGGTCTTCTCGACATTGCATACGCTGGATGCGGTCGAAACCATCAACCGTATCATTGCAGTGTTTCCACCACCTGAGCAGAAACAGATACGGCTTCAGCTCGCGGCGGTGTTGCGCGCTGTAGTCAGCCAACGCCTGGTAAGGCGTTGCGATGGAGATGGCCGGGTTCCGGCTGTTGAAGTCATGATTAATACCGCTTACATTCGGGAATGTA
This sequence comes from Terriglobales bacterium, assembly GCA_035651835.1. Classification (GTDB taxonomy): domain Bacteria; phylum Acidobacteriota; class Terriglobia; order Terriglobales; family Acidobacteriaceae; genus JAOAPG01. The sequence goes on along the minus strand of DASRFC010000017.1, from coordinate 26,843 downwards.
TTCTTGTTCCGGAAAAAACGCGCGCCGTGCGTGATGCCATTGCCGCCGGAACTTCGCAGTATGGTATGCAGACATTCGATCAATCGCTATGGGATTTATTTCAGGCGGGACTGGTCAACTACGATACTGCTTTGGAGAACGCTTCGAACGCGGATGACTTCAAATTACGCATGCAAGGTATTTCTTCAACCAGCGATCTTTCGAAAAACTCGATGCAATCGGCGGGATTTGGCGGACGCTAGATTAAGCCAATCCAGCGCCGCTTAGTTTTAACTGCATCAGCGCGCCGCAGCGGCGAATTCAGCTCTCGCGCAATCCGCGCCACTCAATACCCTGAGAGCCTTCCGGAATGAAGAAATTTGGAGCACACGGTCCAATCTGGTCCGAGTGAACATCTCAAAAACAAAATTGGATGGATTCACCAATTGCAATTGCGTGTTGTGCGCTCTCGTCCATAGATGCAGGAGCACAAGTTCCGCCAGACCACCTGCGTCGATCGATTCCAGCTCTGATAAATCCAGTACGACGATGCGCGCATTTTCGGCAGAGAGAACTACACTCCGCAAACTGTCCGCTTCCGGACCGTGAACAATACGTCCAGCACATCGCACAACAACCACATTGCCCGACTTTTCACTTCGTAACTCCAGCATAACCAGCTCCTGATCTTGTTACCTGATCTAGTTACGAAGATAGACGGCAAAAGGTTCCCGAGGTCACCAAACGCCAAAACAAATTAATTGAAGTGAAAGAATCGGATGTATGAAGATAAGCGGAGGTGTTGGCCCTCCGCTTAATTGATGATGATTCAGATATTTACAAGAACTAGGACATAACTCACCAGTGCAAGCCGAAGGTGACGGGCACGAACGTAAAATCCTGTCCGAAGGTGGTAAACATACGGTGATATCGCGCTTCCGCGAATAGCTTGACCGCGTGTTGCCCAAGGCGAAAATCGAAACCGCCGCCTGCGTTGAAGCCTGTTTTCAAGGTGCTGTTCGAAGCCACAACCTGGTTCACACCTACAACTGCCGGGAAACAGCCGAAGAACGGATCGCAAATGAAGGTTCCGACCGAACTGGGACGGGATAAAGTCAAATTGCGATGATAAAGACCATATCCTGCTGTAGCGTAGGGTTGCACTCTGCTTTCCTTGGGAGCAAACTTCACCACTGGATTGAAGGTAAGGGACCAGATACCCATTCCACCATCGGGTTCATTGAAGCGCGCCAGGGTTGCGTCATTAAGATTCGAGTGGTTGTAAGTGAAATCCAGATCGGCCGCGAGGTGTGAAGAAACGTTTAATCCGCCTCGCAGGTTGATGTTCCAACCTGTGTTTAAACTATTTGCTGCTCTCCCAGTGGGGATGGTAAATCCAGCTCCTCCTCCGAAATTGAATCGCTGCTGAACCTGCGCCGAGGAAAAACTGCATAACAGAACAGTGCATCCGGCTAAGATTGTATAAAAGACCCGCATAAAATGTGCTCTCTTTCCTTTCTTGATTAAACCACCTAAAAAAGTTGGATGAGTCACATCGGGATGAGTTGTCTTTTCACGTATTGGCTTAATCAGATTTGTAAAATCCGGCACGGAGTGATTGAGCAGAGCTCCCGTGTTCGCTCTGATACGTTCAGCACATGATTGCAAAAGAGGGCAACGAGTATCTTTGGCGCCACATCATAATTCCCGGACGCGAATAAAAACTTGCGAGGTGAATTTTGAAGTTCTTTTCTGCGAATCTTGACAGCCTTCGAAAACTATACGTGGATCAAATTCAGCAGCTACACTCGGCAGAGACTCAGATTACGGAAGCCCTGCCCAAGATGATCGATGCCGCAACAGAACCGCAACTGAAAACAGCTTTACAAACTCACTTGCGGGAAACGAAAGGTCATGTCTCCCGCGTGGAACAAATTTTGAGGGACGCGACCAATTCCGTCGATACAAAGAGATGCAAAGGAATGGCGGCGCTCATTACCGAAGGTGAAGATGTAATCAAAGATGCTACCGATGATTCAGTGCGGGATGCGGGCATTATCGCCGCTGCGCAAAAAGTCGAACATTATGAAATTGCCGCCTACGGCACGGTGAGAACATTTGCCGAAATACTTGGCGAGGAAAGTCATGCTGAGTTGCTGGAGCAGACCCTCGAAGAAGAAAAACATGCGGACGAAATTTTGACTGAGATTTCCGATGCCGCCAATACTAAGGCAGATAAAGCTGCCTAGCTAACTCTTTGCGTCGTAAACGAAACATTTAAGTAGCCAATATCAACGCGTGATGCCGATGAAAGTTGCAACTATTCGGCATCACATTTTTTTGCGTCTTATTCTGGTCCAGAATATTCGACCGCAAAACCTCCTTATCTGAATCGACAAATCCTCATCCAAATTGGGCTGGATTTACACAGCGCAATCTTAGACACGCACTTAAACTCTCCCTGATTGCTCACTTGGCTTTCCCTTGTGAAATTCTATTGACATCGCTCATGCCAAGGCTTACATTTCGCGGAGTTCAGCGAGTGGGCCCCGTCCGGAGAATTTAATTTCGGGAAGAGCGTGCTTACTTGCAGCTTCCCTCAAAAGTTAACCAAGGTTGATCATGATCACGGTCTGGCCGTGTGTCCGGCTGGGCAGAGTTCCATCAATGTGAAAACTAGACAGATCGCGGTAATGCAACCGTTGGCGATATCTGAACCTGGCATCAGGAGGAACAACATATGACCGTAAATAGAGCGTGGGTGATGCGTAATCTCGGTTTTGATCCTATCGCCAGACCCGCCCCGGTCTCGACTTTTGCGTTTGCTAAGGCAGCCCATCCGCGCAGTACTCCGGAAGATTTCCAGCGGGAGATTATTGATTTTGACTCTGAAGCCCCATCCGGCAGGGAATTCCTTGCCTTCAGCACGGCCACTGGCCTTTCCCGATTCACTGATATTCCGTGGCCTAAAGGGCTTGCTCCAAAAACCGGGGCGAAGCCCAGTGGCAACAGTGCAAGTCCGCTGCCCCGTGCGGATGTACTGGTGGTGACCTGGACGGTCGATGAAGGTCACGCGCTGAGCCGCGTACTGACTCCCGGCAAGGACTCGCGCAACGACTACCTTTCCTATACCCACAATTACGCTTCCATTTCCAAAAGAATGAGTAAGGGCTCGCCGGCGGTGCAGGCGAAAAGGTTAGGGGCATACTGGACGGCGACAATTGGAACGAAGAAGATAGTCGTGTTCAAGTCCGATTCACACCTCTCACAAGACAGTAAGAAGGCTCCCAAGGGGAACGAGACTCTTCCTAATGCCGATGTGTGGAAGCAGATCATCACAGAAGTGCAACCCAAACTCGTCATTACCACAGGCACCGCAGGTGGAATAGGTAGCCAGTGTGAAGTCGGTGATGTGGTTGTAAGTCCAATAGTACGTTTTGATTGCCAAAAATGGTTAAAGAGTGAACCTTTCCACGATGCTCATTATCAGGACGGCGCGATCAAAGCCAAATACTTTGCAAAAGCAAAGACTCTTTTCAAAGCGAATGCTGGACAGCTTCCGAAGGATAACTCGCGTCCTCCAAAGATCACGCAGAGCAGCGGGCTTCCGGCATGCGCCTTGACGACTGATTTTTTTGGGTTCGATACTTCGAAAAATACCTATGGCTTGCAAAACCTGGGCGCGGTGTCGGAAATGGGAGATGCCGTGCTGGGTCTGGTTATGAGCCAAATCGGAGCGAACGCCCCACGCTGGGTTGCGGTGCGTAACGTTTCCGACCCGCAAATTAAATCCGAAGGTACGTTAAGAGACCAAGCTGCACTAGCGGCGCAAATTTATAAGGGGTTTGGCCGCTGGAGTTCGGTATGCAGTGCAATTGTGTGCTGGGCGATTATTGCCGCTGAGTAGCATAAATCTGTTCGGTTTTTGGAACAGGATCCATTTTTCTTTCAAAGCAGAGTTCCTGGATGTACTATCTCGGCCATCCCTGAAATTCTCAGGAGGTTTGATGATGGATCGGCGCATTGAAACGGCGATCCACATCATGCACCTGGAGAAGAATCGCAATTTGCCGGTCCGCGAATTGGCGCGCAAAGTCCATCTTTCGGAGTGGCACTTCATTCATTTATTCAAAGCAGAGACTTCGGTTACACCCAAACAGTTCATCCGTTACGGGAAGCTGAAACAGGCAGAAGAATTGCTCGGCAAATCCTTCTTAAGCGTAAAAGAGGTCGCTGCCAATGTCGGCTTCGGCGACCGCAGCCACTTTAGCAGGGACTTCAAAAAAATAAGCGGCCAAGCCCCCTCCCAATTCAGAGACGGCAAAAAGAACGCCACTCATGTGGCAGCAATTTCCGCTACGGAATAGCAACATACGCTACCTCTTACCGATTGCCTCCCAGTGTTCCTGAAAGTAGATTTCCACCAGCAATGTTCCGGATAGCGGATAAGCAGTACCGCTCCCTTGCACCCCTCAAAAAAGGAATCTACGATGAAACACTTCTCTCACCGAACGATTTCAAGAGTATTTAAGCAGGTACGAGGATTGATCGTGTGCCTGTGCGCCTCCACAATTTTCAGCAGCGGAATGCTCTACGCGCAAAGCGATCCCGGACCACGCGGCGGTGCTGCGGCAGCCGGTAGCTTCTTTCCAAGCTTGAACTCCAATGAGCAACTCTTCTTTACGCAATCACAGTTGCGTTTTCAGGAAATTGATTCCGTATCGGGGACTATAGCGGGTGAAGCAGGGGTTGGGCTGGGGCCAACTTTCAATGGAAATAGCTGTGCCCAGTGTCATGCGCAACCGACAGTGGGTGGCAGCAGCCCAGGTTTGGCCAGTCCGCAAAAGCCAATTCCTAACCCGCAGGTGGCATTGGCAACGCGCGACGGCGCCACCAACACTGTCCCTTCATTCATTACTTCGAATGGACCAGTGCGTGAAGCTCGTTTTATTTCCAGCAATGTCAACAACGTTAACGCCCCGCTGGACGGCGGTGTGCACGCTTTGTACACCATCCGAGGACGTTCCGATGCGTCCGGTTGTAACCTGGCTCAGCCTCCCTTTGCACAACAACTGTCGCTGGGCAATGTCATTTTCCGGGTTCCAACTCCACTGTTTGGTCTTGGGCTGGTGGAGAATACACCGGATGCTGCCTTGATAGCGAACTTGAACTCAACGCAGTCGGCAAGAAACCAAATGGGAATCGGCGGAAGCTTTAATACAAGCGGGAACGACGGCACAATCACACGCTTTGGATGGAAGGCTCAGAATAAGTCTTTGCTGATCTTTGCAGGTGAAGCCTATAACGTTGAACAAGGCGTCTCCAATGAGGTGTTCCCTAACGAGCGTTCCGCTGTAGCAGGCTGTCTATTTAATCCCACACCAGAGGACGCAAGCAATATTCTCAATGGAAACCACAGCAGCCCCAATTTCGGATCGACGCTGGGCACAATTTCCGAGATGTCATCGGATACCGTGAATTTCGCAGCCTTTATGCGGCTTTCAGCGCCGCCAACGCCTGCTTCTCCTACGCCTTCTACCCAGAATGGCGCAAGTTTGTTCAACAGTATTGGTTGCGCGCTTTGCCACTCTCCCTCTCTAACCACAGGAGCGTCGCAGTTCACTGGCATGTCAAACGTAACCTATCATCCATATTCGGATTTTGCTTTGCACCATATGGGCCCGAATCTGGCAGACGGCATTAACCAAGGCGGGGCCGGACCGGATCAATTCCGCACTGCGCCATTATGGGGCGTTGGACAGCGTCTATTCTTCATGCATGACGGCCGTACTTCGAACCTATTGCAGGCCATCCAAGATCATTCGGGATCAACGCAGTATTGCGCTCAGAGTTCGACTGCTCAACTCTTTTATGTCTTAACAACCAACAGCGTCTTCGAACCGGAGACATCAAGCCAGTTCTGCGGTTCGGAGGCAAACACTGTCATCAATAATTTCAACGGGCTTAGCGCATCGCAGCAGCAGGACATCTTGAACTTCCTGCGCTCACTCTAGAGGGGGTCTGGAGGGGTAATCCGGATCGCGAAGGGAACGCGCAAGATCTTCGCGATCTGGGATTCTTTAAATATGCCAGCACAACAGGAAGACTAGAAAACAACTACTCTATTTCGTTTTCGCTCTCTAATGTGGTGAGTGTTTCTTCATCGACTTCCCACTTCTTCAGTATTCCGAAAATTGTTTTCGCAGCGAATCCTGCCCGAGTCAGCTGTCGAAAAACGCGTGCCGCTTCTTTCTGATTGTTTGGCTTCACGAGGCGTTTGCGGCGAAGGTACTCTCGGGCCTGTTTCTCGTCGCTGACTTCGTCATAAGCCGATTCCACCGCCTTCTCAATTACCTCACCGTGGACTCCTTTAATCTTCAGCTCGGTAACCACTCTTCTACGGCCGAACTTTTCATTGTCCCGGCGGAATGAAGAATAAGCGGCGGCATATTTCGCATCGTTTAGATATCCCTGATCTTTGAGTCGCCGGATCACTAATTCGACGAGGACCTGGCCGTACTCGGTGTCCGCTTCTACTCGAGGGCGCAGCAGGCGCTTGAGTTCAGCAACCGAGCGCATGCGGCGGCTCAGTGCCCCTACGGCGTATTCGTAGAGCACATCTTCAGAATCCGTTTTTTGAGGACGCGGAAATGCCATCTGTTAAACCTTAGCACTCGCGCATATTTTTGTGGGAGATTTGCTTTTATCTCTTCATCTGGATCGCTAGTTCATTCTCTCGTCAATTGGGCGGCAGCCCGCAGTTGAGTGACTGGATCGCCAGAAGGCAAAAACTCCATTGCGACCATCCGGTTGTATTTGAGCGCCGCGAGTTTCCGAAATATATTTTTGTAATTAATCTCCCCCGTGCCGGGCTCGTGACGGCCAGGCACATCTGCGACGTGGACCAGACCGACATGTTGAATGTTCTTTTCCAGTTTTTCGATGAGATTGCCTTCCGAAATCTGTTCGTGAAAAAAATCATAGAGAAATTGCACCTGAGGGTGATTGACGGCTTTCACAATTTCAAATCCCCTTGAAACCGAAGTCAGGAAATATTTCGGGTTTTCTTCCGGATCGATATTTTCCAGCAGGAGGCGGACGATCTCACCATTGATTTTTTTCCCTTCAACTATTGTGGCCGCCGCTTGCAGGCCATCAATACAACTCTGATGTTGAGCTTCGATGGACATTCCGGGAACAACATTCCCCGACAGCAAGATTATGGTTGGACAGTCGATTTTTTCCATGATGGGGAGGGACTTGCGTAAGTCCGCGAGCAGCGCCCCCCGATCAGCTGGATTGCAGAGTCCGTACTTCAAACCCGCAGTGCAATCGAAATTGATGCCGAGTTCTTTGCGCTTGGCATTAGCACGATTGAAATCTTCATCCGACCAGTTTTTGTATTCGTCTACCAGTTCGACGTTTTTATATCCGGCCTCGGCTACTTTCTCGAGGCGACGTTCGAATGGAAGATCCCGGAAAATGGTCCAAAGCATTACCGACAACTGAAATGGAATGCTGCCTAGTTGCTGGTTATCTTGCGTGTGCTGAGAATTCTTGTGAGCTATGGCATGTTGCGGAGTCAAAGCAGAGGCTGAGAGCAACGTTCCGGCAAGACTACGAGTAAATTGACGACGATCCATATCTCACCTCAACATGGGGTTGGTGAGCGTGTCCCGAAATAAGAACGGATTCTGACCGAGACTCATCGCACCAGGCAAGTTATAGTGATTCCGCGCCCATCATATTCCCAAACTTGTGCAATGCAGCAAACTCGAATACAAGGAACTCACGAAGGCAGTTTAGTTATAAGGTCTTTGCCGCCGATTCCACCGCCTTCTCAATTACCTCGTGACTCCTTTAATCTTCAGCTCGGTAACCACTCTTCTACGCCCGAACTATTTCATGATTTGTTACATCCTTCGACACAAGCGTTGAATCTCATAGGGGTATTTACGTGAGGTTTGCCATGCGCCGAGTTGAAATTTATTGCACATTCATTCTGCTATTGCTGTCCTCCGAGTTCGTTCTTGGCCAAGTAAACGGACAGGCCACGATTGAGGGAGGATACGCGAGCACCTGGGTCCTGCCTCCAGGAGCATACGCCATTCCCAATGTCCCGCTGGTCACTACGCCCACATACGAGTTCGCCCCTCCCGCACTTCAGGTGGGTGCCTCTAACGCAACGACTGGAAATGTTGCTGGAGCCGCGAACTCGACGTTGAATACGGGAGGATATTCTTCGTATTCGATATTCACTCCATTTATTGTTCCTGGAATCGCATTGTCTTCCCGCAATTCCGAGGCAAACGTCGCGGCTGAAGAGTCGCAGAGTGGATCTCTTGATTTAGGCGCTGCAACGTTTCAGGGCGATTACGGAGCGGCTGAACTAGCAAGCTCTCGATCGCACACTCATGCAGCTAAGACCTACACGAACGACGACCTCAACCAACTCAATCAAAAGAATGGAGAAGTGAAGTTTAATAACAAGAGCGAACACTTGGACTGATTGGCGTAGATATTGAAGTAAGCGAAAGCTTGGCCGTAAGAAAGCACAAGCTAGCGATTCTCGCGTAACGATTCTCACGTAGGGACAGCCGCCCTCGGCTGTCCAATCGAGCTTGCTCGATTACTGCGACAGCGTCTCCCTATTTCATTTCTTCGCTTGATTAATCTTGGTTGATGATCTTTTGTATTGGCCTAAAGACAAGCAGTCAGCGTTGAAGCACGCCCTCTAACGTGTCATAAAACGCGGGATAAGAAATAACTGCCGCGTCTGATTTATCGATTTTGGTTTCGCCTTCGGCCCGCAAAGCAGCGACTGCAAAGGCCATCGCAATGCGGTGATCCCCAAAAGAGTCGATCTCAGCTCCATGTAGTTTTTGATTTCCGGGAATTTTTAAACCGTCTTCGCGCTCTTCTACTTCCGCGCCCATGGCCCGCAGATTCGTGGCAACCGCAGCAATTCGATCCGATTCTTTCACGCGCAATTCGCGAGCATCGCGAATCTCGATTCCCTCTGATGTGTACGGAGCGATAGCCGCCAGCACTGGAACTTCATCGATTACTGCGGCCGTATCGGCTCCAGCGATCGTGAGCGCCTTCAATGTTCGTCCTTCAATCTGAACCGTGCCGATTAATTCTCCATTGGTCTCTTCCAACTGCGTGACGCTGATCCCCACTCCCAACGAGATCAGCAGATCAAGCAATCGTGCACGCGTTGGATTCATCAGCAAAGCAGGTATGCTCAACTGCGATCCGGGAAACAATGCCGCTGCACAAAGAAAAAAGGCCGCGCTGGAAAGATCCCCTGGGATCGCCGCTTCGATGCCATGTAGCTTCTGTCCGCCATTGATCTTCACCGTGTTGCCGTCATGCTTGAGCTCAGCACCGAAAGCTCGCAATGCGACTTCCCCATGATCGCGAGTGCGAATCGATTCTGTAACGCGTGTCTCGCCTTGCGCATACAATCCTGCAAAAAGCAGTGAAGTTTTGACCTGCGCGCTGGCGACCGGCATGGTGTAGTCGATGGCTTTTAAGTTTCCACCAATGATTTGTAGCGGAGGACGTCCACCATCTTGGGATTCGATCTTTGCGCCCATCGCGGACAAGGGAGTAATTATCCTCGCCATTGGACGCTTTGATAATGATTCGTCCCCGATCAACTCACTGCGGAATTCCTGACCAGCCAATATCCCGCTCAGCATGCGTATTGTCGAGCCGGAGTTGCCGCAGTCGAGCGGCGATTTCGGAGCCTGCAAATTCGGCCCACAACCTTGAATAACTACGGAACCGTTATTCCGCTCCCACTGCGCACCTAAACTTCGGACGCAGCCCAAGGTGCTGGCGCAATCCGCTCCCGTAGAGAAGTTCTCCAGTTTGGTGGTGCCTTGCGCGATGGCGCCAAGCATGGCATAACGATGTGAAATGGATTTATCTCCCGGCAGGCGAACCGAACCTCGCAAACCACGGGCAGGGCGAACGACCACACTCGAATCATTGTTCATGAGCTTTAAATATAAAAGAAATTTGTGATTCGTGAGGGCTGGTTTAAGATTCGTGAGTTCGCGGTTTGAAATCCGTTCTAAACGGAGTATCCCAATTCAATCCATCCTCTTTCTCGTGGCCGTGACGTTGCTTTCATCCTTATTCTCACTGGCGCAAGCGCCCTCGCATGGGCTGGGAGCTTCGCAGCCCACCATCCTCTACGGAGCCGCTTACTACAACGAGTACATGCCAGCGGATCTCCAACCCAGCCGCCTGGAAAAAGATGTCGCTCTCATGCAAGCAGCCGGCATCACGGTCGTTCGCATGGGCGAATCCACCTGGAGCCTGTGGGAACCTTCCGATGGCCGTTTCGAATACGCCTGGATGGATCGTGTTGTTGAAGCCATGGGCAAGGCTGGCATCAAGGTCATCATGGGCACGCCGACGTATTCAATACCCACTTGGATGGCAAAAGCTCACCCCGAAATCCTCGCTCGGCCACTCGGTGGCGTATCTGTCGGCTACGGCATGCGGCAGAACATGGATTTTGACAATCCGAAATTCCGCTTCTACGCCGAGCGTGTCATCACTAATTTGGTGAGTCATTACAAAGACAATCCCGCCGTGATCGGCTGGCAGATCGATAACGAGACTGCGTCCTACGGCGCATCGAATGCCGGTGTCTTCGCAGGTTTTGTAGATCATCTCAAACAAAAGTTCGGAACCACAGACGCACTCAATAAGGCATGGTTCCTCAATTACTGGGGTGAAGACGTAAACGACTGGGCCGACATGCCCACGCGAGACAATGCCACCAGCACAAGTTACAAACTCGAATGGACCCGCTGGCAGCAGATCCGCGTAACTAATTATCTATCGTGGCAAGCCGCGCTGGTTCGAAAGTATCGCCGCCCGGACCAATTCGTCACCCAGGATTTCGGCAGCATGATGAAGTCCGATGTCAATGAACCCGCTGTCGCCGCGTGTCTGGACGTAGTGGCAAACAATCCTTATCACGGCACGCAGGACCACCTTGATGGAGCATGGCAGGCTCTTCAGGGTGATTTCTCCCGCTCTCTGAAGCACACAAATTTTCTGATAACGGAGACTAACGCGCAGACTCTCGGCTGGGATTCCGTCGGCCAGTTTCCACCTTACGACGGCCAACTACGCCTGGACGTCTACACCCACGTCTCTAGCGGGGCCAATATGGTTGAGTACTGGCATTGGCACTCCATTCATGCCGGACAGGAAACCTATTGGAAAGGCGTGCTCAGCCACGATCTTGAACCCAATCGTGCGTACGCAGAGGTCACTCGCGTCGCACACGAACTTCAGAAAATCGGCCCCGAGCTGGCCGATATGAAAGTTCAAAATCAGGTTGCCATTCTTTACAGTGTGGACTCTTCCAATGGAATTAGTTTCATGCCCTTTGAGCGCGGGGATAGTCCTGGATGGGTGCCCGGCAAAGCAGCAGGAAGTTACAACGCAATTGTCGCCCAGCTTCACCGCTCCCTCTACTTAGCCAATGTTGGGACGGATTTTGTATTTCCTAACGTCACTGCCGCGGAACTGTCGCAATACAAGCTGCTCATCGTCCCCGCCCTGTACGTTGCAGATGACAATCTTCTGAAGAAAATCTCTGATTATGTGCAAAACGGCGGACACGTCTTGATGACCTTCAAGAGCGGCTTCACAAATGAAAATTCCGCCGTTCGCTGGGAGCGCGCTCCCGGCCCACTGCGGCAAGCTGCGGGTTTTACCTATCAGGAGTTTTCAAATCTGGAGCATCCCCTCGCGCTGAAAGGTGATCCCTTTCACGTTGGCGATGAAGGTAATAAGGTAAGCACCTGGGCCGAGTTCCTACAGCTTGATTCAGCGAAGCCACTTGCTTTCTACGATCATCCTTTCTTTGGCCGCTGGCCTGCGATTACATCGAACCGCTTTGGTTCGGGAACGTTGGTTTATGAAGGCACGGCGGTCTCCGATGAACTTCAGAAGGCAATTGTGCTGAATGCTCTTCGGGAGTCAGGAATCGATAGTCCCGATCAGCAACTTCCAGCCAATGTCCGCCTCAAGCGTGGGATCAATCGAAAGGGGCGCAATCTCTACTACTATCTCAACTATTCCAGCCAACCCGCCACGTTCAATTATTCCTATCCGGCGGGTACTGATTTGCTTACAGGGCTTGCGCGCTCGCAAGGCCAGCAGGTCACGCTTGCCCCTTGGGATCTGATTATCGTGGAAGAGAAAGAGAAATGAAGGAATGAAGAGATATATTGAAAGGGAAACGATGAGCCGAGTCATCGACGCATACCGCAGGCTTCAGTCGCCAGTCACTGCCGGAAGCTACTTCGCTTCACCCTCCATGTACTGAATCGAAGAATTGCCGCAAAATCAGCCCCACTTCCTCCGGCTTTTCCCATGGAGAATAATGCCCTGCTTTTGGAATCACTTTCATTTGGCTACCGGAGATGTTCCCATGCATGAACTCTGTCGCTGCCACGTCTGCAAAGGCGTCCTCTTCTCCTGTCACAATCAGCGTCGGAATATTTATGGTCTTCAGTGTCTCGCCTGAATCCGGGCGCTCTGCCATACCGCGCTGCACCATCGCAACATCTTCGGGAGACATCTTCCGCATCATGCGAAGAGCGCCGTCGACCAGATCTGGACGAGCTGTCCGCGTAGTTTTTCCCAGCAACTTCGGCAACATGCTCTCAAAGAATGGTTCCGTTCCTCGATCGATCACATCGTCCGCCGCTTTGAGGCGAACCGCACGAGCATCGGGCGTATCTGCCTGCGCTTTTGTGTTAAGCAAGGCGAGCGCCGCGACACGGCCGCGAAAACGCCGCCAGAATTCAAAAAGCGCGTACCCTCCAATAGAAACTCCCGCGAAGGCGGCGCGGCCGACTTCGGCATGATCGAGAACACGCGCAATATCTGCAGCGTGTTTGATCATGGTGGCCGGACCATCCCCGATATCCGAGTCGCCATGTCCGCGAAGATCAGGCAATATCAAACGATATCGGGAGGCTAAGGCTTGCGCAGCAGGCAGCCAGAATTCATGGTGAACAGGAAAGGGATGCAGCAGAACTACTGGGGGTCCGCTACCGAGAACAAGGTAGAAAAGTTCCGCGTCATCGCTCTTGATGCGAGGCATGATCGCGATTTAAACACAGAAAGAAGAGGTTGTCGTCCTAAGACTGACGTTCAAAATAAGTTATGGATTCGTAACTTGCTGCCCGGCGGGGGAGGACAACATCAAAGGCTCTTCCGGCATAACAATCCATGCAATCGGATAGGCCAGTAAACCCACACCGGTCATGATTCCCACGATTAACCAAATCAAGCGCATCAACGACACGTCTAAATCGAAATACTCGGCCAGGCCTTTGCAGACCCCTGCAATCTTTCGACCTTCTCGCGGACGAACCAGCCGCTTACGAGCGATCGATGCCCCGATCCGCTTTCCACAATACGCGCATACATTCGCATCGTCCTGGATCACCTTGCCACAATAGTTGCAATACATAGCGTCCTCCCCGTAGTAAAGAATACGCCGAAATCTTTCGAAATGTTCCCAGTCGTTAATCTGTTTTATAAGGATCTTTCATGTATTTGCGAGCCTCTTCCGCCTGCGGGTTATCGCCCCCGGCAGCCATCACTTGCTCATATTTCTTTACCGCTAAATCGCGATTGCGAAGAAGGTCATACATCTGGCCCGCGCTCAAGTTCGCCTTCCGTAGAATTTCGGCATCTGGTTGCGGAACCCCGTTTGCGAGATCATAGGCGGATGCGGCTCCAGCATAATCCTTTTGCTCACGAAGCAAATCCCCCAAGCTCAAAGCGGCTGTTTCATAGTGCAAGCCGGAATAATGCCCCTCTTTCCCTGCCTGCCAAACTTTTCGGTAAACGGTACCTGCACCGGAACTCTTGCCTGCGGCTCGAAGCAAGTTCCCTTCCTCCAAAGCCATGAGCAGGTTGTGAGGATAGGTTGAAATCAGACCTCGCACAATGGGCAAGGCTTCGTCATAACGCCGTTCCCGACGCAGGAAAAGGATAAGCAGAATCTTTGCATCCACACTGGTTTCGCCACTACCGGACGCGCACTCTTTGAGATATTGAATTCCCTTTTCTTTGTTTCCACCTAGTCCTACCACCGAACCAGCAACTTTCAATCCCCAGGGAAGATTGCCAACTACGTAGTTGTGAGCACCCACGATCAGTTTCGCTTGGACATCGTTGGGCGCGAGTTCGAGTACGCGTTCATGATCGTGTCTTGCCCCAACGGCATTCCGTAAAGCCGACAGCCAGGCATGTTCCACGAGTCCTGTATAGGTTGCGAATTGAGCTCTCGTCACCCCTCTGGCATAAAGCGTATCTACATCATTCGGGCTGGAACTCAACCGGTCCTCTTCCAGCTTGAATGCTCGCGCGGCTAAATCTTTAATTTGTTGCCTAACCTTCGGATCAATGGGTTCGTGAGCGGCTTTTACAAAGCTGTCATTCGCGTATTCGCCTGTGTTCAAAACTCCCATGCGGTAAAGCTCCCGGAATAATACGGCAGTAAGTAAATGATTCACTGCGAAGGGATCATCAGGATGCCGCTGTAAAACCTCTCCAAACTGCTGAACGGCCCGGTCGTACTCAAGATTGTAAAAATGATCAAACGCGGACGCGTTAACAGGATCGTCTGGCCGGAAAGAGAGCTTGTCGGCCGGGTGGTTTCCGGGAGAAACGGGTTGAGCTGTGAGCGTAGATTCGCAGCCGAGCAAGGCCAGCAGCAAAAACAAGATAGATGATTTGCGGACGATTACACGCAAGATCAAGCTCAGTGCTACCAAATGAGCCAATGAGTGAAGTCTCTCTTATTCAAAGTGTCGACTCCAGTTTAAATGATGAGTTCCTTTCAGGTAGAACCACAAAGCCCACTTTCATTAGTACATGGTCTTTAGGAACAATATCTATAACGATAGCAGCAACCTACAAGCTATATTTTGCGCGGTAGTGGAGTAATTCTTTCTTGCCAGGGAGGAAATCATTGAGTTTAAGACAGCACAAGTCCCTGAATCTGCAATGTCCGTCTGCCAGAATCAATTGGTTATAAGCTTGCCTATAAATAAGGAAAGGTCATTTTCATGTCAGAAGTAATTCCTGAGGTTCAACACGAGTTTTGGCGTCCGCCAGTGGTCCGCTCACAAGCGGTCGTCCTCACAACGGTTGCCCCTTTGCCTGAGGCCTGTTCCGGATGCAACACCGAGTTTGTTACCGGTTCTCGTTTTTGCTATCACTGCGGAACCGCCCGCAACACGACAGATGTTTCACATGGACGAACTGATTCGCATCCTGCTGGATTCCTGCGAGCTCTGTCATTTCAGAACGTCAAGCAGTCTCTGGGCCTGCCCCTTACTTCCATGATTGCTTTTTTACTTGGCCTTGGGTGCATTCTGGCGGCAACGCTGGTTGGAATGGTCTATACAGTCGAAACTACCTTGGATTTCCAGGCTATCCAGCTTTGGCGGATAGAATGGCTCGCCGGAGCGGTAGCCGCTTTTGTGGCTGGAATTCTGCTAAAAACCAGCACTTCCGAGAAATAGCTCGCCCCGTAATCTCTCCCCCGTAAAACTCCGCAATTAATGTTTTTCAACTGGTTCGGCGCTGCTTCCCCGGCGGATCTCATGCATACGATAATGATGATGTACAGGTCCAACTCCGCGTCCTAACGAATATGCATTCATAATTGCGGCTTGCACATATGCTTTCGCCAATAGAACTGCTTCCGGCAATCCTTTTCCCTGAGCCAAATGACAAGCGATAGCGGTCGAAAAAGCGCATCCCGTACCGTGGGTGGAATTCGATTGTTGCCGTTCTGCCTTGAAAACCTCTTGCTGAACGCCGGACACGCTGGTGAAGCTGAGTAGATCGATCGCCTTGTCTAGATGTCCACCGGTAACCACCACCCCTGCTGCTCCCATTTCGTGTAATTTGGCGGCGGCTAATCGCATCTCGTCAAGATTCGTGACGACCAGTGCGGTCAAAGCCGCAGCTTCGTCCACGTTTGGAGTTATGACGGTTGCCAGTGGTAATAGCCGTTGAATCAAAATGTCCAGTCCAGTTCGATCCAGCAGATCCGCTCCCGACGACGACTTCAAAACCGGATCCAAGACAACGCTCGCCAGCTTGGCATCGCTCAAGAAATCAGCCACTGCATGGGCTGCTTTACCGGAACCTAACATTCCGATGTGGGCCGCCGCGATCTCAAAGTCCGAACTGAGTTCGGCTAGTGTGTCGGCAATGACCTCTGGAACAACCGCACTGACCCGTCGAACGCCTGCCGTGGACTGGACCGTGAGTGCGGTGATGCACGCAATCCCGTAACAGCCATGGGAGGCGATTGTCTTGATGTCGGCCGTAATTCCCGCGCCAGAGCTCGGGTCAAAGCCGGCAATCGTGAGAACTACAGGTGGAGGGGTTCCCGCCATAGTTGCAATCTACCGAAAACGTAGGTACTTGCAAATCCTTTCCGAGGTTATATCGGCAGTCCGTCAAAATATTTTCCTGAAAAAGCCGTCCAGAGTGTCCGCAACTGATTGCTTCTAAAGCAATCAATCACAATTTATTTGTAACTCATTGAAAACATTTGAAGGTAAAAATTTCACCGCCTCGCAATCCATGGTTATTTACTTTTAAGTAAATACGTAAGTCTCTGGTATTACAGCGATATACCGAGTAATACGTAAGATATACAGTAAGTTACGTTGGACATACATAACTATCCAGTTACATTGCTACGGTACATTCGCGATTGACGCGCCTTACCCCGCCCATTAGCATTTCCTAATTGCCGCGAGCCATGACCAAGGAGGCATGCACGCACAGGCGGCTAAACCTAGAAATGCGAGGTGACTGAATGCAAGCACGTATAGCTCACGTTGCAGCGATAGTAGCTCTAGTCGTTGCCGGGGGAGCGGCTCAGGGGCCGACCAAATCAATAACCGCCAACGTCCAACCACAAACTGCCAAACCGATTAACGTCGTTAAGCCCCATATTAAGCCCTATCAGGTAGGCACAGCCTCCTGGTACGGAGACTACTTCGAGGGCAAACAGACGGCCAGCGGCGAACCTTTCAATATGTATGATCTGACCGCAGCTCACCCCACACTACCGCTTGGGACCATGGTCAAAGTAACCAACCTGCGGAACCATAGAGCTGTGGTGGTCAAGATCAACGACCGAGGACCTGTCGTTCCCGGCCGGATCATCGATCTTTCCTATAGCGCTGCGCAAGCCCTGCAATTCAAGAACAAGGGCCTGCAAACGGTACGGCTGGACGTAGTCCATCCCGACACCGTGGCCATGCTTGAACCTGTGGCCTTCCAGCGATAAAACCCCTATACTTTCAAAGATGTACGATCCCCGTGAGCGGTTGATCGTGGCTTTGGATGTTTCGTCCGCAGCCGCCGCCCAAAAGATTGTGGCGGCGGTGGGCGACTCCGCCTTGATTTACAAGGTAGGGATGCAACTTTACACCGCCGAAGGCCCCCAGATCGTTCGGGACCTAATTTCTGCCGGACGCAAAGTCTTTCTTGACCTCAAATACCACGACATCCCAAATACCGTCGGATCAGCCGTCCGCGAAGCCGCCAAACTAGGCGTGCACATGCTGACCGTCCATGCTTCGGGCGGAGCAAAAATGCTGCGTGCGGCGACCGATGCCGCACGCGCAGTGAATCCAGCATTAAACATATTAGCAGTGACCGTCCTGACCAGCATCGACGAAGCCGAACTAAACAGTGTGGGCGTGCACACTCCCGTGCTGGATCAGGTGCTGCGGCTGGGACGATTGGCGCTGGCAGCAGGATGCCAGGGTCTAGTAGCTTCGGCAAAAGAAGCGGCAGAATTGAGAAAACTAGGGAAAGAGTTCCTGATCGTAACCCCGGGAGTGCGTCCAGCGGGGGCCGGCCACGGAGATCAGGCAAGAGTCGTAACCCCGGCCGAAGCAATCCAGGCAGGAGCCAGCCACATAGTAGTTGGAAGGCCAATCACCGGAGCAAAAGATCCCGCAGGCGAAGCAAGAGCAATTTTAGAACAGATGAGCGAAGTGGCGAAATAGAGACGCACCTTGAAACGTTACTTAATCTCTTCTTCGCCGGTAATGTCGTCAACCTCAAAATCCAGAGTCTTCGACACGGACAAATCATATTACTCCCCAGCTTGTTAATTTGTGCTGGGTACCCAATATTTGCGTTCTTTGCAAACGTGGGACGCAAAGCCCCCTCTTCATCCCTCATAAACCCTTGTCATTCGAGCGCCGCACAACGATGAGTCGCAAAGCGGCGAGTACGAGTCGAGAGAACTGCTGGTGCGTCTGAGTAAGAGAATCTTCGCCTTTCAGAGGAGTGCCAACAGGATCGAAAGTATCGCCATGCCCACGTAGGGACAGCCGCCCTCGGCTGTCCGGCCGAGCCATGCTCGGCAGTTCTCGCCATGCTTCTCGGTAGGTGGCCCATTCAAGCCTGGTTTTGCCTTGAATGGGGCAGTTCTATAGCTGGACAAGTCTTCCCGCCGCTCGCTCGATCTGTCGCACTGTCCATTCTGACTCGATCTCGACCCGTCCCTTTAAGCCGGTTGCGTAGTGGCGGAAACTGCTCCACGCCCAATCCTCCATACGTCCGCACAACCCAGCCTGTACGGGATTGCGATGAATGTAGCGTAGCTTCTCAACAAACTGCGAATAATTTCGAATGTTGAAATCGTAGTACCGTTTTTGCAGAAATGCTGCTCCCCACTCAAGCTAAAACCGGGCTTGAATGCATCCTATTTTGTCGTTTCTTGGATGAGAGTTGTTTCACGGTAGGGGCCCTTCGGCTTCGCTCAGGGTACATTGCATTTTTCTTTACTGGAACTGGCTCCATGGTGGTGGTCCTGGGTTCACCGATAGCGGAGATGGGTAAAGGCGAACTCAATTTTTTGCGTTCAGAAGTCAAATTCCAAGGTAGGCGTGAGAAGAAGTGCCAAGAGCGAAGATTCCAGCTTGTGACGTGTACATGCCGGGCATTATATTGGGCGTCATTTTAGCCGATATAACTAAACGCGAACGAGCCGACGGGAGACCTCGTCTAGCGGTAGAGCTACCCCACTCAAACTAAAGCGGGCTTGAATGGGCCACTCAGCCAGCTTAATGCGAACGAGCGCGCTGCTCTGCATTTGCTTTTCGATTGGCCTTGCGTTGCGCCTTCTCGTTTTTCTTTTCTGCCTTACGCCGCGCCTTCGCTGACTTGTTCATCATCTTCTGTTGCGACTTGGCGGCCTTCGCGGACTGGCGCGCATTTTCTGCAACGCTGATGCGTTGCGCATCAGCAGGTATCGACCATGCGAGACTTAATACCACAAGCAAAATCGCGATTCGTTTCAACTGAAATCCTTTTCTTCTTTTCCAGAATAGCCGGAAATTGATTTTACCGTAATTCATTCTCGTCTGATTTATCCTAGAATCGAAATAACAAGGAGACAGACCATGGCAACTCCACTGACCGATGACGTTAAGCAGCTGCTCGACGGCCCCAACTTCGCTCACTTTGCCACTCTTATGGAAGACGGATCACCGCATAGCACGCCGGTCTGGATAGGTCGCGAGGGAGATCGGCTCATCATATGCACGGGCGGGCAGTCGTTGAAGGCGCGCAACACTCGCCGTGACCCTCGAGTGGCAATTTCTCTTGTCGACTTTCGAGATCCTTACATGGAAACGCAAATTCGTGGACGTGTGATCGAGCATCGCCCCGACCCTGAGCTTAAGATCATGGATCCCATTTCCCACAAATACATCGGAAAGCCATTTCCTATGCGTAATTATCCAGACCGCATCGCTCTGATCATCGAAGCCGACAAGGTGCGCTACATGAAGTTGCCATTCGAGCACACGCCGCCTTCCAGGTAAGCTTCGCTCAACCATTCGGTTTCGTTCTTAAGAAATAAAAACCGCTATCCAGGAACAATAGCGGCGGCAAAGTGAAATGGATTCTGATCCTCTAATGATAAGTGCCCAGCCTCTCGCGAAGTTGTAAGCGGGCCCTTCGCAATCTCGCTTTCACTGCGGATTGGTGTAAATCCAAAGCAGCCGCAGTCTGATCTGAGGTGAGTCCTTCTACATCCCGCAGAAAGAAAACCACCCGCAAGCGTGGAGCCAACGTCCGCAATGTCTTCAGTAAGATTTCCCGCAACTCAGAGACCTGGCATGCTTCTTCAGGATTCAAAGCCGAATCTGGAATATCAATCGAAGAAAAGCCTATCTCCAGCAGAGAGTCGTCGAGAATGGGCAGCTCGCTTAAGCTTCGCCGCTTACGGAGTTTCATGCGTGATTCATTTACTCCGATGCGAAATAGCCATGTCCACAAAGTAGACCTCCCTTCAAATTGATCCAACTTTTGGAAAACTTTTAAGAATGTCTCCTGGACAACATCTTCGGCATCTTCGTGGTTCTGTGTGACTTGTTCAGCGACGCGAAGAAGTTTGCGATCATACCGCTTCACCAACTCTTCGAACGCAGCATCTCCAGATTTACTGGCTTGCAACAAGGCCATTTCCTCTTCTATTTTCACTACAGAATTTTTGCTCACGTTGTTATGTAGCTGTATTTTTTATTCGACTAAGCGAGTTTTGCGTTGAGGTTGAGCCTTCGAAAGATTGTTGAAAACTACTTTGCTCCCTGGCTCTGGATTAAAGAGAGGATCGACGCGGCATTCGGACTGCCTAATCCAGTGCACGCACTCCAACCTGCTGCCGCACTAAATGCGCCATTATCGCCCGACGTTATGTTGTGCAAAGTTGCGGGATTGGCATATAACAGCCACGTAAGATTGCCAACTGGCTTCCCTAACAATTGATTAATGAGCAAGACAAATCCACCCCAGAGTGGAGCCACCGCGCTGGTACCACCCATCACCCAGCCTTGGCCATCAACATAGACGTTGTAACCGGTACTGGGATCGGCATCTCCTGCCACGTCAGGCACGCCACGTCCGATAAGGTTTCCTGTATTCTTCGAAGCCGGCACATTGGAATTGGACTGGTAGTCTGGTTTAGCAAAAAAATCGCTGACGCCGCCACCTGTTGCTCCCCCATTGGGTGCTTCGTTCCAGACGACTTCATCGGCGATCTTATTATTTGCCGCTGTCAGTTTCGTACCACCGCAGGCAAGAACATACGGACTGGATGCGGGAAAGTCGACGTGCTGCAAGCCATCCGTAATACCATCGGTTGAGCCATTGTCACCAGAGGCAGCACAAACCGTTATTCCAAGCAGTGCAGCGTCTTCAAAGAGCGAGTTGTATTGGGTAAGCGACTGCTGACTCCACAGCGATTCCGATCCACCCCAACTGATGGATACAACAGAGGGCTTGTATTGCGGGTCGTGGATGGCAGTTGCGATCGCGTCATAAAAACCTTTATCGGAGTTAGAAGCGAAATATACAACGATCGTTGATTTCGGAGCAATTGCTCCGGCTACTTCGATATCCAGCATTACTTCACCATCTGGACTGTTGGCATCACCGGCTGGGCTGTTTTGGCCCCCATCCACGGACACGGCAACAATTTTCGGAGTCGCAATATTCAAAATATTTTTGAAATAGAAATCGAGGTCGAGAGGTTTATAGCCGCCTCCCAATTCAATGATGGCAATGCATTGGCCAGTTCCATCCGCATTTTGCGGGAAGTCATACAGTTGTCCGAGTTGCACCGGTGTAAAAGTGCCATCTGGTAGCTGTGTGCGCGTGTGCAATTTATTGGGTGCTTGTTGAGTACGAAAATGCGGATGAGCCTGAGGACGGTTATCAAGTCCTAAAACAGCTTTCACGATGCCGGCGAGTTCGTTCGGAATATAAACTGGGCCGGTGCGTCCGCGATAAGACCTGTTGGCGTGTACGTATTGCAACAGCTCGACATGAAATGCTTTGTTAAAATTGGCGACGCTGCCGGTTAGCTCCACGGAACGCTTTAAAAGACTTGTCCGAACGATTGTCAAACCATAGGCGTGCGCAAATTGCTCAACTTTCGCGACATCTTCCTGGAGCGCTCCACGCGTAGTTAGAAAATCTTCGCGGGTAAGGTGTTTCCGTTCTCTTGGATGCTGTCTCAGTAACTCTCCGATTTTAGTATTGGCGGCAGCAAAGGTTCCCCTGTTTCGCATCCTGCTTTCAGTTTCATTCCTCGACCGCAGCAGCAAGGTGACGTTCAGCGTCTCTTCTGCATTGGTTGCACCGATTGCTCTGGCACCTGCAAGCGGCGCCCGTTCACTACCACTTAGAAATGTGTGTTCCCTGTAATTGGCCATGTATTCCTTTCAACTGCTGATTGGGGATGTAAAGTGTTCGCCGCTGTTTGAGTATTGAACTGGATATAGGACGGGAACGGCTTCTCCGGAAATGCTCAGTCGCGGTATGACGAAAGCCGATTCTTTAGTGAGTTGCAGTGCAGGGGCCCGTTAATTCGGAGCCGCGCAGAATGGAGTTAGTGGAACCAGGTTCCATTTGCAAGGCCCGGTGCAGATTCGCCTCCGCTTTTTCAGGATCGCCGGAGACGCAGTAAACATTCGCTAAATCGACATAAGCCCGGGCAACATTCGGATTAATTGTGATCGACTTCTCCAAGGCTTCTACCGCGCTGGGATATTGCTTGGTTTTGTAGAGCGCGTAGCCTTTTAATTCCCACAGATCCGCATTATTAGGATTAAGTGTGAGTGCTTTCCCGTAAAGACCGGAGGAAATGTCATACGCACTGCCGTGTTCAGACTGAGCGGCATCCGCGAGCCACTCTACTGACTGTTGCGCATTCTGAAGTTGCTTTTGTTTTTCGAGAAGCTGTCTTTCGGTTTGTGCGGAGCGCTCAAATATTCCCGGGGCAGAGATTGCAGTCCAAAACATGAGAATGATCGCTATTACGACTAAAACCAGATGAATGCCTATCCAGGGTTTTGGGTCCGCGAGTCTCGATTGTGCAATATGGAAACTGGCTTTGAGGTTAAGGGCGGTTTGGATCACAAGATACAGCACGAGCCCTAAGCCAACCAGTCCTGCGCCGGCTCCCACACTGCTAATTGCACCAAGCAGCTGTGGCGTAACCACTCCGCGCATGACAAGCAGCATCGTCCCCAATACAAGAATCAAAAGGCACAAAGAAGCCGTGAATGAGACTAAGAGCACGGCATAGTCGCGTGGTGTCCAGGTTGGGAGCATTTGTTATTCGAAGTTAGGTGTGCGTTCTGGTGAGGGTTCAATATTCAGGAGCCGCATCGGCATAACTTTGAAGCGCAGCCCGCAGGCGCTCCGGAACTGGCTCGGGCAGCGTGTGGTTTTCTTTTCTGCGCATGCAAGCGACGCGTTGTTTCCCGCGAGCGACCAGTTCCCCGCCGCCGGCATTACTGCGTAGGTATTCGAATCTCATTGAGATGGAGTGCTGGGTCAGATCTTCAATAAACATGCGCACGATCACCTGGTCAAAAGCCCAGAGTTCAGCAAAGTAGTCGCAACTACAATGTGCCGTAACCAGACAGAGATCTTTGGATAACTCCGCTAACAGTTCCGGTGTGTGTTCCCGTAAAAATGCCTCCCGACAACGTCCCTGCCATCGCAGGTAATTCACGTAATAAACATTGCCTACGAGGTTGGTTTCCTCGAACGTAACGATGTGAGTGTATTCATAAGGACGCGACATGACTAACGCACAAAACCAGGTTGAGCAGTCACCGCACTCATTTCGTTCTCGACCGAGGAGTTTGATAACGCAATTGCCATTGCCAGCCGATGTTTGTATCCCCGCACTTTTGCGACAAACGAAACCACGTTCCATGCCCCAGCCGAAATGCGCATCCAGCCATCTTTTTCGACCGAACTGAGAATCAGTGGAATGCCATGTGAGGCGCCGGCTTTCTTCAATGACTCGAGAACCGTCCACACGCGAGTCGCCGCCGCATCGACGTCTTCTTTGGTCTCGATGGATAAGCGGGCCGCTAACCCGAAACTACTTTCGCCGAGCAGATCTTTCCAGAGCGAAGGGGCTCTGGACTTTACGGATTCGATGTCGCATCCTGCGGGCAGCCGACTGGTAATGGCGATAGACAATCCTGCAGAATGAGCAACTGAGACTCCGGTACCATTCACTTTAGGTTTTCCGTCGGCGCGTCGCAAAACAATTTCATTCTCCGATAACATGCGG
This sequence comes from Terriglobales bacterium, assembly GCA_035651835.1. GTDB lineage: Bacteria > Acidobacteriota > Terriglobia > Terriglobales > Acidobacteriaceae > JAOAPG01. The sequence continues at coordinate 2,662 of DASRFC010000017.1, read as the reverse complement.
TTGATGATGGTTTCACTATGCGCGTTACTTCTATCTCCACGCTCGATTGCGACCGTAACTCCACTGTCCGGCATCCACTCATGCAAACGCCGCTCAAGATAAGGAGCAAGCAAAGCTTCCGGCCAAACGTCTGGAGATGGCAGTGATTCCACACTTTGGAGATGCAGCCCCTGCCAACTCTCACGGATTGTTCCGTCGTCAGCTCGTAGCTCCAGGTCATAAACGAAGCTGTTTTGCGCTCGCACACGTTCGACTGCAAAGAGGGTAATTGGGCCTACAGCAGCATCGGTTTTATGAATGACGATGCGATCCACACCGACGGGCAGAACACGCTTATGCGGAATACAGGCTTGAATAGCATGGATGGCGGCGTCACGAACTCCGGGATGGCCAAGAACAAATACCTTAGGCAGATACCGGGCAAACCAGGTTTCTGGTTCCGCTGGGATGAGTTCTGCCACGCAACTACTTGCAGAAAGATGAATATAGCGGCGCAGGCACTGAAAACGTGGGCCATGAAACAAGAGCGAGCCGTAAAGATCCTGTACCGGATTTATATCTAAGCTGCGTTGATGAGGCAATGTATCGCTGATAGCGGGCACACTGTTGTTACCGCCTAAGAAACAGATGGCCCGAAAATGGTTGACCGAAAAGTTTGTGCTATCGGTACGTAAGGCAACTTCGATTTCTCCGGGCGCGCGCGTCAGTGCGGCAGCCCGCACCGTTGTGCCATTGGCACCAATTACAATGGGCCGCGGAAATTCAATATTCGCAAATGTTGGATGAACTTCACTTTCGGCTAATGCCATCGCCGTTTGTGCCATTTGTTCTAATCCCATTACGGCGGGAAGAACGTGCTCACGATGCAGTATGTGATCCTCTAAATAAGGATCTGTTTCTGTCGCCAATTTGGCTTCGACTACGAGTTCTACGCATGGGTAATAGACGCGGGATTTTTCGAGAAAACGCAGGAATGGGAGCGGTGGTCTCTCCATTTGTAATGTTGGAGGGTTTCCGAACCGGCTGGTAGCGATGACGGCTACTCTGGGCAATCGGTTGCGAAGTAATTGCAGAAAAAATTTAGCGCCTTCCTCTGGAGGAATTAACGAGATTCCCTGGTTTCTCAAGGTAGCAACGTTTGCAACCTGCGCGCCCATACCGATGCCAGCCCATGCCGACCATTCAATTGCCAGGCACCGGCAATGAGGATGTTGGACCTGCCATTCCTCTGTTAGTTCTGTCATCCATTCATTGGCGAGCGCGTAGTCTGCCTCGCCTTGAAATCCAGTGCGCGCTATCAGAGAGCCAAATGTAATCAAAAGATGCAAGCGGTTGGGATCAATGATTGAAAGCAGGTTGCGCAGACCATCGACTTTCGGGGCCAGAGTACGATTGCAAGCTTCCATGCTGAGGGCGCTAATCGCTTGCGGAGTATTGTTGCCAGCCGCATGCAAAAGCGCGGTGATAGGGCCTAAGGCAGCTTCTCCCTCTTCAATGGCCCTCTTTGTAGATTGACGGTCCGTGACATCGCCAGAAACATAGTAGAAGTTGACTCCTGCTGCGTGAAATCTTTTCAGGTTAGTTTGCAAGGCGGGGTCGCGAGCTGGATCTGATCTTCCCATTAACAAAACGCGCACACCTGTTGCCTGCGCCAAGCTGAGCGCGCATTCAGGCGTAATTCCCTTCCCGCCCCCGGTAATGAGCAACACATCTTTGTCGGTCAGTGGAATATTTTCTGCATCCGCTGTGAGCGGCAGAGCGCGTAAAACAGGCTGCCATCGCTTTCCATCTTTGTCGTAATGGACTTCGCTATGACCGTCAGCTGCGAGAGCTTCTCGCAATATCCATTCGCTTGCCTGTGGATGCTTGAAGGGGAGACTCACTACGCACGTCGTGATGCGAGGCACTTCAAGATGAAGGGAGCGGAGAAAGGCGCCTCCCACTTTTCCAGCTTGCACCAGTATTAAACGAGACGGAGCGTCGTTTTGTAGAGCAAGCTTTTCACCTTCTAGTAGCAACTTGGGCAGAGAATCGTCGGGATACTCAGGCAGACAGACGATAACACCACTTCCCGCCTTTTGCTTTGGAATAACAGTACGCAATGTATCCGCTAGCTGATGCCTCGAAGGGCTCAGCACGGTCCAAGAGCCAACAGTATGGTTGCTACGGAATTGTGGAAGTGGCCTCTCAACTAGATTCACAATGAAGGCTCGCAGCCAGGCATCTATTCCGGGAGGGTCTGCAGGTTCAGCCGATTTTTTAGTTTGCGTAGATTGTTGCAGGGCGCGAGCAATTTCCGCCACGTTGGCATTAGCATAGTCAGTAACATCGACGGGAGCAGCCATTCCTAGTGCTTTTGCAGCCTCGACAACGATTTGTCCCACCGCAATGGAATTCAGATGGAGATCTTTCAGCAGATGATGATGATCTTGAATAGCCGTTTCGGGCAGTTCCGCGCGCTGCGCTACCAAAGCTCTTACTATTTCCAGCGGACTCTGTTTTTCCAATAGGGACGCTCCTGGCAAAACTTGTTCAACAGCGACCGTTGGTTTGTTTTCGCCCGGCTCAAGCGGAAGAGGCGCCTGCTCACATGGATTGGAGATGAATTTCGGTTGCCAATTGAGATCGAATGGACGCACAAAACGATGATCGACAAGGGAAT
>DASRFC010000016.1:0-3993 GCA_035651835.1 Terriglobales bacterium | reverse complement strand
GCAGAACAGTAACGTGGAGCGGGGCTGACCATGCGGCTAGCGTTTGATGACCGACTAATTCGCACGACGCATTTTGACGGCGAAATGTCGTTTCTCGCTGACCGGCATTACTCGCGGCGAACGCCGGGAGCTCGGCAATTCCTCTATTCAGGTAGCAAGTTGGTGCTACGAAATGCCGAGGCAACGGTACTCTTTGCGTGGATTTGGCCGGACGAAGACAAGCGCATGGACGGGCAGACGGGTTACAACAATGCCATTTTCCGAAACGAATCAGAGCGGAAAGCCCACACCATCATTCTTGAAGCGGAAGGTTGGGCCTTTGCGAAATGGGGACCGAATCGGCTCTATACCTACGTCGATGCGCGGAAAACAAAGCCGATCATTGCGCTACGAGATTATCCGAAATGGGGAATCCGGCGCGGGGAAAGAATCGTCGGCTTCGCATATCGGAAGGCTGGCTGGAAACCGCGACTCCACAAGAACGGAAGGCCACACCTCTCGAAGGCAGGGCAATGGTTATTCGTAAAAAACTGGCACGGTGAGCGGGGCTGACCCCCGCCAGAAGGGAAACTCAAATGAAAATCAATCTGTCAGACGTCAATACAGACCGGAAACTGAAACAGGTAATTCTCTATCAGTTCCGCAGAGAATCGCACCCGGTCTACCACCGTGTAGCTGGCTTTTTGGGAATACCGCACACCTGTCCGAAAGGCTGGCCGGAGGACGGGAAATGAGCCAAGCTCACATCAAAGGAATCAACTGGGAAATCATCCACGAATTGTTGATAGCCGAATACGAGCGCGTCAAGGCCGACACTACGGGTTCGCCGGAAGCGCGGCAGTGGATGCTTGACGAACTTAACCGCATGAATGACATAGCCGTCGAAAAGGCGGAGAGGCAGGAGTAGGAAAATGAGCCAAGCGAAAGAATTCTACGAAGCCAACAAAACCAACGTGGTCAACGTTCCCCGCCCAAAACATCCAGAGGATAAGTCTGGTTGGGACGGCGTTCATGCGGCTACGCAGGCAAGGTTTGTTGCCGATGACGTTTTGGTGATGCCGCTGTGGGACGTGTTCGACTTCGCGGAAAAGTTTGCAAAATTACGAGAGGACGCGGGATGGAACGCTGCCCTAGAAGCCCTCGAAGATGAAATTGATGCGTGGATCGAGAAAAACGGCCGGCCAGATAACTTTAATGAACTGGATGCGCGGATCGACTCTTTACGCAAATAAGCGCCCTTATTTTCTATGAAGCTGATTAGAGTGTTTCCGCGAAAAACGAAGGCCACGCCAGATGACGAGTTCGTGTTCTTTGGCGAGCCGACTCTTGCTGCGTTGTTTGTGGAGGCCGACGAAGTACATATCGACGTGACATTTACGGCGGATAAGCCCAAGGCTGAATTACTTGCCGAGCAGTGGAGCCGCGTTGCGCCAACGAAAATTGGCGGGGTTGCTTATGGCGATCCAGGAATGGGGTTCGTGCCGGGGCGGTATATCAAACATGGCTACGTGTTCACTTCTCGTGGATGTCCTCGCCGATGCTGGTTCTGCTCGGTTTGGAAGCGCGATCCGGTTCCACGCCTGCTGCCGATTCAGGATGGCTGGAACATTCTGGATGACAACTTACTCGCCTGCCCGGAGGATCACGTTCGCGCAGTGTTCGCAATGCTCGCGCGGCAAGGTAGGCAGATTGAATTTACAGGCGGACTAGAAGCATTGGCATTGCAGGATTACCAAGTCGAGTTACTAGCTAACTTGAAACCGCGCCCGAATTGCTTCTTCGCTTACGATCCAGGTGATCCATTCGAGACCCTGAAAAGCGCAGCGGATCGGCTCATAGCAGCAGGATTCACGGCGCGATCGCACAGGCTCAGAGCTTACGTCCTCATCGGCTATCCCAAAGATACTTTCGCCGAAGCCGACAAACGGCTCAATCAAATGCTGTCAATCGGATTCACGCCACACGCAATGCTTTGGCAGCCGGAAACACCAAGCGCAGAAAAATATCGGCCCGCGCCGGAGTGGAAGAAATTCCAGAGACAGTGGGCAAGACCAGCAATCATACATGCAAAAGCTTACGCAGCAGGACAGTTGTGAGCGGGGCGCGGGGTTTGAAGGTAGCAGTGCGGCGAAAGCCGATGGCGGGAGCAGCCATTCCGAAGCACCAGCTCCGGTCAGTAGGAAACTGCTACTTTGAAATTCCGGGCGCGGGGTTAGGAAGGGAGATTAAGCAGAGATGGCGCGAATGGGACTTGAACAAATCAATGTAGCCGGAATCTGGATTCACCGAGACGGGCAATATGTCGTCCTTGAGGCGGAGAAGCGTAACGATGACGGCACATTCACGTGGTGCGAACTAGCGCGAGAGTTCATAGATTCCCCGTTCTCCCACATAGTAGAGCCGAACGGAATCGCCAAGAAATTCGAGCTGGTTAGTGGGGAGGCTTCGCCGGGGAAGGGAGATTAAGCAGATGGCGAAACAGTGCGAATTCGTTGAAACCGGACGCACTTACTTTTGGGGAAAAGACATAGTTGACCCAACAGAACCGGATTTTGTCCCTGGCAAGGGCATACCGCTGCCGGATTACGATCTACCGTGCCGTAACGTGGCGGACGATGGCGAGAAATACTGCCCGAAACACAAAATGCTGGTTGGGGTTAGTGGAGAGGCTTCGCAGTGAGCCCGAGCGAAAGATTTATGCAGTCACATTACGGAGCCAGCGGGCTTCGTCAAAAAGGAGAAAGCAATGGATCAACTGTTCGCATTTCACAAACTCAACGATGAAGGCCAGAAGAAAGCGGTCGCAATCGCAGACACGTTCGGCATCTTGCTCGCTACCCTGCGCTCACTCTGCCCAGAGCAGACGCGGGAATTCTCGATCGTCAAGACGAAGTTGGAGGAAGCCTGTTTTTTCGCAAAGAAGTCGATGGCAATTCAACCAGAAAATCAGCAGTGAGGGCGGGGAGGCTGTAATGGCAGAGAGTGAACGCGATCCATTCGACAACTTCGCTTGCATTAATGGCGAATTGATCGACAAGAGCTGCGCGGAAATGACGGATCAAGAATTAGCCGATTTCATCGAGCAAGGTGCGTGGCGTCGGAATGCTTTTCGATCTGATGATTCCGCTGAAGTCGAGGCTGCACTTCGCGGATTCAATAGTTTGCGTAAGGCGCAGGAGGTTCAACGTGGAGAGTGAGACAAGCAAAGTGCGCCGCGCGAAACGTGAGTGCAAATTCCGCGCGGAAAATTGGGGAAGCCCGTTGGATCGAGCCGCGTTGAATCAAGGCCGCGAACTGGAACGCCGAAAGCGCGTAATCAAGAAGATTTGGGTGCGACTGGCAGCCATGAATTTGTGCTCCTCGCCCAAACGATTCAAGCAATTATTTGAGGAATCCTGCCAGATCGCCGGCAAGGAATCGAAACGATTGTGGGAATTAGATCACCCAAGAGACAGAGAGCCGCGCACTCCACTCGGTTTATCCTGTGGCACTTGTCGCCAAGACTGGCACTGTGGGAGATGCGCCTGCTGCATGCCCGAAGAGGAACTAGCCAAGCGAGTTGCAAAATTAAAGGTGCGTGAGGTGACTGATGACGAAGAGTGAGCCGAGGCGCACGATAATGATTGACGGACGCGAGTGTAAGTTATGTGAATTCTGTGATTGTCCAATGAAGCCAAGGGGCGTTCGCAAGAAACCAAACGAATTCGATCATGCCAGCGGTTGCCCGAGGTCGCGGAGATCGCAAAGGAGACGAGGATGAGCGACGAAAACGATCAAGCTATGCGATTTGTCGGGTACATTCTCGAATCACAAAGTCCCGAGCCGGGTGATCTCGATGGCGGGGAAATTCAGGAGTTGCTCACAAAATGCGGCTTCTTAAAAGAGACCGCAGTCACAGAACCATGCGACCCAGAGAATTGCACGTGCGCGGAATTCGGGATGCCAACAACTTGCTATCGGTGGACAGATTTGGCGCGAAAAGCCAGAGATGTC